>CAYYXP010000001.1:0-12657 GCA_964475685.1 uncultured Gemmatimonadaceae bacterium
CCCCGGCTGTCGAGCGGCAGGCGGCAGACGAGCCGGGCCACCAGCACCGGCAGCAGGCCCAGCAGGAGCGCCGACACGGCGGAGTGGGTGGCCGGCGCGAGGGGCGCACCGGTGAGCGCCAACCAGCGCCCGTGCCCGAGCACGCCGACCTCGTCGGCACGGGCGGCGTAGTGGAACACCACCAGCGCGCCGGTAGCGGCCAGAATGAGCCACTCGGGTCGCGGCGTCAGGACGCCGCGGGCAATCGCTGGCGCAGCCATGTAATGGTCTCCTGCAGTCCCGTACGCAAAGTCCGATAGCGGTAGCCCAGCTCGGAGCACAACAAGGCCACGCTCACGCGCTGGTCATCGAAGTAGCTCCGCACCCAGGCCGGCGTGATCACCGGCGTCCCGCCCAGGCGGCCCCAGAGGAGCGATGCGTGCGCGGCGGCGAGCGCGGCGGAGCGGGGAATCGCCAGGAGCGGACGGTGGACGCCGCTCAGTTCGCCCACGAGCCGGAGGAGGCCGCGGAGCGAGGAGTTCTCGCCGCCAAGCACATAGTGCGCGCCTGCCCGGCCGCGATCCGCGGCGAGCAGGATGCCCGCGGCGACGTCGGCGGCGTGGACGTAGTTGGCGAGGACATCGCCGTCGTCGAGGCGGCACACGAGGGGTGAGCCGAGATACATCGCCACGAGGCGGGTGACCCCGTTCGCGTCGTTGAGCGGCCCGGGTCCGTAGACCCGGGTGGGATGCACGATCACCGCGTCGCCTCCGGCGGCGGCGTAGGCATCCACCAGCCGCTCACCGGCGAGCTTGGTCTCGAGGTACGGCGTCTCCGCCCGTGCCGTCACCGGGCGAAGCTCCGGCAGTGTCAGGACGGTGGAGACGTGCACTACCCGTCGCACGCCGGCCCCGGCGGCGGCGTCGAGCAGCCGGTTGACCGCGTGCACGTTGACGGCCGCGAACTCTCCGGGGTTCCGGCTCCATGCGCGCGCGCAGGCCGCGAGGTGCAGGACGGTGTCGACGCCGCGGACCGCGCGGACCAGTGCCCGCGTCTCGACCAGGTCTCCCTTGACGACCTCGATGGCCCGCCGCGCCGCGTTCTCCACGCGCTCGGGCACGCGCGCCAGCACGCGCACCGGCCGCCCGGCGGCGAGGAGCTCCTCGACGACGTACCTGCCGATGAGGCCGGTGGCGCCCGTAACCAGGACGGTGTTGCTCACAGGCCACCTCCGGTGACCGGCTCCGGGCAACGGACGGGAAGCACCGGAACGCGCGGGGCGGTCGTCGCGCCGCTGAACGCCGGAACGAGGACGAGCTGAAGGCCGAGCGCCCAGAGGAGCCCCGCGAGCGCATCGACAGGGTAGTGGTTCTGGGTGTAGACGGTCGCGAGCAGGACACCCGCGGCCTCGACCGTGATCAGGACCGCGACCGGACGGGGCAGCCACCGCCACGCCAGCACGGCGATCGTGGTCGCACCGGCCACGTGGGAGCTGGGGAACGCGGTGCCCAGCGAGTCCCCCGCTGCGCGCGCCGCGTGCGTGAGGTGGTAGAAGAATCCGTTCGTGAGCGGCCCCTCATAATGCGGCAGCAGCTCGGCGGGGCCGATGACCGGGAACGCGAGATAGAGGACATAGCAGCCGAGATAGGTCACCATAAGGCGGAGCGTCATGTCGCGCAGCGCGTCGGTTCGGCCGAGGAGTGCCATCGCGATCGGCGGCGCGAAGATCAGCGGGTAGTAGAGGAAGTAGAAGCCATGCATGAGCTCGCTCAGGGCCGGATACGGCATGGCCGGCATCCAGGCGAGGTTGAGGTGCTGCCCGAACAGCGCGAGATCGAGCCGCGCGACCAGGGCGTCGTAGTTTGCGCCCGAGCCGAGGCTCTGGAGCAGGCCGAGCTCGCTCCAGAACGCCATCAGCCCGAGCAGCGGATAGATCTCGCGCAACACCCCCAGGCTGCGGTGCCTGGTCTCGACGCGGGAGAGCAGGAGCGGGAGAGCCGCGGCCGCGGCGTGCGCACCGGCGATCCAGGGGACGTACCACGCGGCGCCGCCCAGCTGGGTCCAGACGGCGAACAGCACGAGGTTATAGGCGGCCACGAGCAGGTCCGCCGGGCGGATGCGGTCGCTCATAACCACCCCGCCTGCCGGTACCACGCGACGGCCTCGACCGCACCGCGCTCCACGGCGAACTCCGGGCGGAAGCCAAGCTCCGCCAGAGCGCGCGACGGGTCGCATACCCACCGCGCCTGGGTGAGCTCGCGTACCCGCTCGCGGTTGAGGATGGCCGCCTTCCGGCGAAGCCGGCACGCCGTCTCGGCGACGACGGCCACGACGTTTGCCACCGGAGTTGGCACCGAGAACCGGATGGGCGCCCGGCCGATGGCCCGGCCCGCGGCTTCGGCGAACCGCGCCCAGGTGACGACCTCGGGATGGGCCACGCAATAGGTTCGGCCGACGGCACGCGGCGCGGCCGCGGCGCCGAGCAGGGCCTGCACGGCGTCTCCCACGTAGAGCATGCTGATTTCCCTGTCCCACCGCCCGACAGTGACCGCGAAGCCGCGGCGCACCATCCGGAAGAAGGTGAGGACCCCGCGCTCCCTCGGCCCGTAGACCGGTGGGAAGCGGAGGATCGTCGCCGGCACTCTGTCGTCGTAGGCGTGGACCATCGCCTCCGCGAGGAGCTTGGACTGGCCGTAGTGCGACAGCGGGCAGGGCAGCGTGTCGGGGGTGAGGAGCTCGCCGTTGTGGCAAGGGCCGAGCGCGGCGAGCGAGGAGAGAAGGATGACGCGCGGTGCGCTCGACCCCTGCGCGGCGGCCGCCTGAAGCACGCGGCGGGTGCCGTCGGCGTTCACGGCGTAGAAGTCCGACGGGCTCCGTGCCTCGGTCAGGGCAGCGAGGTGGAACACGACCTCCGCACCCTCGAGGGCGGAGCGGAGAGCGTCGGCCCTCTCGAGGCCGATCGGCGCGAAGTCGATGCGCTGATCCCGGACCCAGCCGGCCCCTCCGCCTGGCCGCTCGATGCAGACGACATCGTCGCCGCGCGCAACCAGCGCCTCGATGAGATGGCTGCCGATGAACCCTGCGCCTCCGGTGACCACGGCCCGCATATGTCCTCCCGGTGAGTGTGGACCAACGTTGTCGAAGGCCGGTCAAGCCGGCGTCAAGCTGCCGGGATCAGCCGCAGGCTTCGTCACTTCACCACTCCCGCCACGCGCTCGACAATCAGCGCAACGGCGTCCGGCCGCTCTTCCTGCGGATAGTGGCCGGCGCCCTCGATTGTTTCCGTGACGAGCTGGGGCAGGTTCGATTGGAGCCGCTCGAGATCGCGCTCGGGCATCGTTTCCGGGTGCGGCGCCCCGCCGAGCACCAGGATCACCGGGCAGCTGATCTCGGCCAGGTGGGGCGCGAGCTTCTCCCGTTCGCGCGCCTCGCCCATCCGGAGGTAGGCTTTGAGCGTCCCGTCGAGGTCGGCGGTCGCGCCGGCGGTGTACCCCTCGACGACCTCGTCACTCACCCAGCTCGTGTCACCCGAAGCCTTGATGAGCGCACCGCGGATCTTCCCGCGGACGAGCTTCGTCCCGCCGAACACCTTGACCCACGGCGCCCACTGGGCGGCGCGCCGGAGGCCCGGCGTGGCCGCCGTCTCCGCGGGCCCCCCGTCGAGAGACACGAACGCGCGCACCAGGTCCGGGCGCCGGTACGCCAGCCGGAACCCCATCCCCGCGCCGAGCGAGTGTGCGACGAGCACGACCTGGTTCAGACCGAGGGTATCGAGCACGGCGGCGATGCGGGAGGCCTGTGCGCCCAGGGAGTAATCGGCGCGCTCGGGCCGCGCCGACGTGCCGACGCCGAGCGGCTCGATGACGACGACGCGATGGCCCTGGGAGACGAGGAGGGGGATGAGCTTGCGGAAGCCGAACGCCGAGCCGAACAGGCCGGGGATCAGAACGACGGGCGAGCCCTCGCCCGTCGCGGTTACCTCAATGTTCTCGCCCGGCGCCAGGGACACCGTCCGGACCTGCGCGCTGTCGCCGAGTACGAAGAGAGCTGCCAGCCACCACATGTGCGCCTCCGATGAAGGACGGGCGCATGGTGGGGCGGACGGCTCAAGTGGGCGTCAAGTGCCCGGATCGGCCTCGAGCAGCCGCTGGCGCTGGCCGGGGGTCAGCATGTCGCGGTCGACGACGCGCCGGACGAGGCGGGCGGCGAAAGCGTAGCCGCGCGGCTCGGCGACGAGCCAGTGATGCCACTCGAGCTCGTCAAGAGCGTCGTGGACCCTCGCGAGCGGCAGGCCGAGTGCGGTGGCGATACGGGTGGCGGACATGCGATCACCCAGGGCGGCGACGGCGGTAAGGACGCTCCGGGCATCGGGTGAGAACCGGCGGAAGCCGATGCGGATGGCGGCCACGATGGCGTCGGGGAGGTCGCCGGGCAGCGTCTGGTCCAGCGTCTTCTGGGGTGCGGGCCAGGCGCCGGCTGTCTGGCGCAGGTCGAGCCCCGCCGCGACCGCCCGCAGCAGCTCCACCGCAAGCAGCGGGAGCCCGGCGGAGTCGGTGCCGACGCGCCGGACGACGCGGTCGAGCTCGATCGCGTCGTACCCGGGAAGCAGCCGCTCCGCCAACGACCGGAGGGCCGCCGCGCTCAACGTCCCGACCGGGACGACGGCGCCCGGAAGGTCGCGGCCGATCCGGCTGCGCAGGTCGTCGAGGTCGGGGCGGGGCGGATCGGGCGAGAGGCCGAGCACGAGGCAGACCGGGGACGCGGCAAGGTCGCGCAGCAGCGCCTTGAGCGCCGCGGTGGACTTGGGATCGAGCCACTGGGCGTCGTCCACCGCGAGCACCACGGGGTGTTCCTCGACGGCGGCACGCACGATCTCGCTCAGCGCGCGGCCAAGGGGCAACGGCGAACCGGTGCCGGCCACGCTCGGAAAGCGCGCGGCCCATTCGGGCGCCACCTCCGTGAACGCCGCGATGGCGGCGGCCGGAGCCCCGGCGACGCCCGGCACCTCGGCGAGCCCGCCCCGGGCGAGCACCAGCGCCCCGCTCCACGGCTCGGCGTGATCGCCCTCGACCGCGCGCGCCGTAGCGATGGTGGCGCCGTCGAGCTGGAGCCGCGCGAGCAGCTCCTCGATCAAGCGGGTCTTCCCCGAACCGCTCTCGCCGGTGATGACCAAAGCCGACGCCCGGCGTCCGGTGGTTGCCGCCGCGGCAGCTTCCAGCAGCCGCCCCAACTCGTCCTCGCGGCCCGCGAGCGGGAGTCTCGGGGCGAGATCGGCGGCCGCCGCCCCGTCACGATGCCCCGCCGGCCGGGCAAGCCGCTGCCGGCGCACCCGCTCGGCCAGAGCCGTCGTCTCTCCCTCCGGTGCCGAGCCGACCTCGTCGGCGAGCCTGGCGGCGAGTTGCTCGTACCGCTCGAGCGCCGCGGCGCGGTCTCCCGCGAGCGCGAGGCTCCGCATTGCTGCGCGGAGCGCTGGCTCCGAGCGCGGGTCGAGCGCCGACGCGCGGCGCGCGACGGCCACCGCGTCCTGGGAGCTGCCCCTCTGCAGAAGCTCGTCGACATGATGCACCAGCACCGCGACGGATCGCCCGCGCCAGGCCGATCGCTCGGCGCCGAGCCAGTCCTCGAATTCCGATGCCTCGGGCACGCTGAAGCCCTCGAGGAACTCGCCCGTCACGAGCGCGGCGGCCGCTGCCCACTCGCCCCGGGCGGCGAGAGCCTCCACCTCGTCTACGTCGAGGTGCACCACGCCGGACAGGAGGCGCACCTGTCCCGCGGGGGTCTCGATGGCGGACTTCCCCAGGTGCCGGCGCAGGATCCGGAGCGCCTCGTTGAGGGAGTGCCGCGCATCGGCATCCGGCTTCTCGGACCAGAGCAGGCCCGCCAGATGCTCGCGGGTGCGACCACGGCGGTCGGACCGCGCGAGGTAGATCATGAGCGCGAGCGGCTTCCGCCAGAGGAGGTCGCCCGAGGCCATGGCACCGTCCACGGTCACCTCGACGGGGCCCAGTGTGCGGCAGACGATCATCGGGGGCATCCTTTCGCCGACCGGTTGACGTCGGCGCGCAGTTCTCCCATCGCCGGCTCAGCGTCCTGCCAGAGTCTCGCGCTCCGCTCGAGAAGGGCGCAGGCCGCCAGTGTGTCGGCGGCGGTGGTGGCACTCGCGAGGCGCGCCGCTCCCCGCTTCCATCCGGCGTAGACCCCGAAGGTACCGTCGATCTCTCCCGCCTGGGGCACGCCGGCCGGCCAGCCCTCGAAGTCCGACCCGTCGTACCAGGCCCATTCGCGCTGGGCTCCCCGCGCATCACCCTCGGCTGCCAGCCAGTCGCCGCGCACGAGATGGAACACGGCCCCCGCGAAGGGGTCCGGCGGATGGTTGACCGCGAGCAGCGGCCGGATCGAGTCCGATATCGCCATCGCCGCGGTTGGGCGGCCGCGCGCGCCTTCGCCGATCGCGCGCAGGAGCGCGGCGAGCGCCGAAGCAG
Source organism: uncultured Gemmatimonadaceae bacterium (assembly GCA_964475685.1). Taxonomy (GTDB): domain Bacteria; phylum Gemmatimonadota; class Gemmatimonadetes; order Gemmatimonadales; family GWC2-71-9; genus CAVVWJ01. The sequence continues at coordinate 6,462 of CAYYXP010000001.1, forward strand.
GGGCCACGCCGGCGAGCCGTGAGCGTGCCTGCTCGAAGGCGGACGTATCGCCGGCTGCGAGCCGGCGGAGCCCGAGCGCCCAGAGGGCGCGAACCGCCGTGACGGAGTCTGCCGCGAGCGCCTCGAGGCGCTCATCCCACGCCGGATCAGCGGCGCCGGGCGCGTCCGGCAGCCCCACGGCCTGGGGGATCGCCCGCCACTCCGCCTGCTGCAGGCGCGCCTCAGGCGACGGCACCAGGGTCACGGCGGAGTCGAGCGCCGCAAGTGCCTCCGCGGGACGGCCAAGCGCCATGAGCCCGAGTGCGATCCCGGTCTGCGCGCTCGCGCGCGCCGAATCAGTCGCCGCCGCGCGCCTGAGGAGCGTGCGCTCGAGCGCGATCTGTGTCCGCGGGAGATCAAACCAGGGAACGCCGGTCCGCGCGACACGCGCGATGTCGGCGAGCTTGGCGGAGTCCCCCCACCTATCGAGATACCACCGCTTGAGCGCGCCGCGCCATGGGACGAATCGCTCGTCGTAGGCCAGCTGCAGCAGCCCGGGGACATCCGGATCGCCCGGCCTGGGCCGGAGCGCCACCCGTCGCCGGAGGGTGAGCATCTGTCGGGTCTCGGCTTGACGACCGGCCCGCAGGTGCACGATGAAGAGATGGTTGTAGGCCTCCGCGAAGGAGGAGTCGATGGCGAGGACCTCGCCGAACACGCGGGCCGCAAGCTGGAGATCGCGGCCGACCAGCGGACCGCGGTGGAAGAGCTCCTCCGCGTACACGAAATGGGTGTACGCGTCGCCCCGCGCCTCCGGCACGATCGAATCGAGACCAGCGAGCCGGCGCGCGATGTCAGGCTCGAGCATCGCCTCGACCAGCGCGCGATCGAGTGGACGAAGCCGGCTCCCGTCACGCTCGTAGAAGGCGCGCAGGTCGAACGTGTTGGGCTGCCGCCGCCACCGCTGGATGTTGGCCAGCCGCCAGCGGGCGAGCGCGAACGAGGAGTCCTCGCCGATGGCGGTCTCGTAATACTGCGCGCTGAGATCCCAGGCGTCGCGCGCGAACGCCGCCTCGCCCTGGAAGAAGGCCTTGAGGGCGCCGAGCGGCACCCCGGACAGGGCCGGCAGAGGGGCGTACAGCGCTTCCAGGTCCGGCGCCACCGTCCGGATGAGCTGCACGCCGACCGTGTCGGCCAGGGCGGCGAAGGTCCGGACACTCCCGTGGAGCTCGGGCAGCGAGCGCCTGTCCCCATGCGCGTCGAAGACTGTGATGAGTACCCGCAGGCTCTCACCTCGCTGGGTAAGAAGGCCGTGCGCCACCCAGTGCGCCTTCAGGTCCCGGGCCGCGTCGGCGCCCTCCACAACGTGGCCCTTCCGCTCCCAGTACCGAATGACGTCCCGCCACGGAGTCGGCTCGAGCCCCGGCAGATTGTCGATCGTGTACGACACCATGTTGGCCATGGCAAGGCCGAGCGTATCCCCGCCCGGGTCGCCGGCCGCCTCCAGCGGGAGCACCGCCAGTTCCTTGGGCGGGGGTGGAGGCGGGAGAGGTCGCAACGCCTGGAAGAGCGCCCACGCTCCCGCGCCTGCAGCCACCAGGATCACGGCGCGGATGGCCGCCTCCGGGGACGGCCAGTGACGCAGGGACTGCCCGAGACGCTCAAGCTCATGCCGGAACGCAGGGGCGTCCGACCAGCGTTCCGCGGAGTCGGGCGCGAGCCCCCGGCGGAGCACCGGTCGGAGCTGTCGAGGCACCCGATGCCACGCCGCGGGGTCAGCGTAGGCATGCGGGTTCCAGGAGCGCGCGGCGACGGCCTCGTAGAGCACGACGGCCGCGGCGTACAGATCGGCCTCGACGGTCGCATCCTCGCCGAGCGCGCCTCCGAGGCCCACGAGCACGGCACGTCGGGGGGTCCAGACGATCGCTTCCGGTCCGAGTCCGGGATGGGCCACACCGGCGGCATGGGACGCCTCCAGCCCGGCAAGCAGGTCGCGTCCGAGCTGGACCGCCTCGGCGGGGCTGAGGGGCGCGAGCCGCAACCGGGTTGCGAGCGTCTCGCCGTCCACGTGCTCCATGACCAGGCAGGAGACGTCGAGCAACACCGTCGCGCGGTGCACGCCGGCGACATTCGGATGATTGATCCGCGCCCGGCGCTGCGCCCACTCCAGGGCTCTCCGCGACCGGCCGGCCGTGCCGGCTATGGGACGGAGAGCCAGGAGCTCGACATGCCGGTCGAGATTCAGGTCGCGGGCCAGCACACGCACGATGTCGTCGCTGTTCGGGCCTACCTCCCGCTCAATCTCGTAATCCTTCTCCACCGCGCGGCGGAGCCACTCGAGCCCGTCGTTACTTGTCATGGAGGACAGGCGGCGTCATCGCGCCGACGATGCGCGCGCCGACGCGATCCCCCAGCGCAACGTGGTCGGCGGGGTCGCCCTCGATCACGGCGTGCAGAACCGGCTCCCCCCTGTCGTTCACCATGCTCACCTCGACCTCGAGGATCGCGCCGCCGCTGCGGACCAGGCCCCACGCCCCGAACCGGGCGCGCGCCGTCGTGGTGAGCTCGGTGAGCCGCCTTGCCGGCGGCAGCGACGACCCGCGCCAGCGCTGGGTGGCGGCCGCGCGTGGCTCGAGGCTCAGGACCGGCAGCCGGCGGAAATACCATTCGGTGGCCCGGGTGATCGAGCGGCCGACGGTGGTGTCGGCGAGGCCCGTGGTCTCGAAGGGAAACAGCGACAGGTCGTACCGGGGCGGGGGCGACGGCCAGAAGCGGATGATGAGGTAGACGATCGCTGCGAGGGCGAGCGCCGCCATCACCACGGCTCCCCACTTCGCCCGACCGACCGGGAGGGCATCGGCGAAGCTCCCGGCGTCCCGCCACCGCTTTGCGGGAGCGACCTGCAGCGCCTTCTTCAGCGCCCGACGGAGCCCTGCGGGGACATCCGACCAGTCGCCCTCGTCCGGTGAGAGGCCCGCAGGCCAGCGCCGCCCAGTGAGCGACTCGAACAGGACCAGTCCTGTGGAGTAGATGTCCGACGCGGGGGTGACCGGCTCCCCTCTCGACTGCTCGGGGGACATGTACGTCGGCGTGCCGATGGGCTTTCCCGGCGCGGTGAGCGTGGGATCGTCCGTCTCCAGGACCCGGGCAATTCCGAAGTCGCCAAGCTTGGCCCGGCCGTCGTCCAGAAAGATGTTGGACGGCTTGACGTCGCGATGGACGATGGATTGGGCGTGCGCGGCCCCGAGCGCGGCGAGAACGTCCCGCCCGAGGGCGGCCGTCTCGGCACCCGACAGCGGTCCTCTCTTCAGGCGGGTGTCGAGCGTCTCGCCGGCGATCAGCTCCATGGTGAAGTACAGGAGGCCGTCGGCGGTGTCCGGGTGGTAGACCCGCACGACGTTGGGATGGCTCAGCCTGGCCGCGGACTGGGCCTCGCGCATGAACCGCTCCGCCGCGACCGCCGTGGCGTACTCCGGCTTGAGGACCTTGATGGCCACGCGCCGGTCCAGCACGGTGTCGCGGCCCACGTAGATGTTGCCCATCCCGCCGGACGCGAGCTCGCGCTCCAGGTCGATGCCGGGAGCGAGCGCCGTTCGGAGGCGGTCGAATACCAAGGACATGCGGTGATGACCTGGTATGGGGATGGATTGGGTTCGACAAGGAAGGTGGGGGCGATTCGGCGGGTGGGCAACCGCGGTCCGCCTTTTCGCTCGCCTTCATGTAACTTTCGCCCGAGGAGTACCCCGTAATCCTGAGGAGATCTCGATGCTCATCCGTACCAGTCCGCTCGTTCTCGCCCTTTCCGCGCTTGCCGCCGCATGCGGCGGCGAGCGTGCCCCCGCTCCCGCCGCGTCGGCCGATTCCGCGCTGCCCGCGTCCGTCGCGCCGGCACCGTCAGCGGCGCCCGACGTCGTTGAGGGGTTCAAGCGTCCCGAATCCGTCAGGTACGATCCCGAGCTCGATGTCTGGTTCGTCAGCAACATCAACGGCGATCCCTTCGCCGAAGACGGCAACGGCTTCATCTCGCGGCTGAAGGGTGACGGGTCGATCGATTTGCTCGAGTTCATCGCGGGCGGCAGGAACGGCGTCACTCTGAACGCGCCGAAGGGGATGGCCATCACCGGCGACACGCTGTGGGTGGCCGACGTGGACGTCGTCCGCGCCTTTGATCGCCGGACCGGCGCGTCGCTGGCGAACGTCAGCCTCAAGGGGAAAGCGAAATTCCTCAACGACGTCGCCGCCGGCCCCGACGGGATCTACATCACCGACTCGGGATTCGGCAAAGACGACAAGGGGGGGATGGCTCACACCGGACCCGACCGGATCTTCCGTGTGGCCGGCGGCCAGGCGACGCTGGCGCTCGAGACCAGCTCCCTCGCGGCCCCGAACGGGATCGCCTGGGACAGCGCCGGTGGCCGCTTCATCGTCGGGCCGTTCGGGGGGACGACGATGCAGGCGTGGCATCCGGGCGGGGAAAAGCTGACTCCCCTCGGCGAGACCCCAGGCCAAACCGATGGCCTGGAGGTACTCGGTGACGGCCGGATCCTGTTCACCAGCTGGGCCGACTCGAGCCTCGACGTGCTGGAGAACGGCAAGGTGACACCGATTGGCGCCAAGGTGCCCTCGCCTGCGGATATCGGCGTCGACACCAGGCGAGGCCGGGTCGCCATCCCGCAACTGATGCTGGATCAGGTGACCTTCCGCCCGCTCCCGGCGTCCACGCCCTGAGGCCCGCCATGACCCCCACCACACAGCGGCGCCTTCGGGGCGCCGCCAGCTTCGCCCTCGTCGCCTCCATCAGCCTGCTGCTGGGCGCGGCCGGCGCCTATCTGTTGAGAGCGCGAACGCCGCTCGATCCGGTCACCACACATGGCGAGTGGGTCTATGTGAAGAAGGGCGCCGACTCGATCCGCGCCTACGTCGCCTACCCCGAGCGGAAGACGAAGGCGCCGGCCGTCATCGTCATCCACGAGATCTTCGGCCTCACCGAGTGGGAGCCCACCGTGGCTGACCGGCTGGCCAAGGCGGGGTACGTCGCGATCCTCCCCGATCTCCTCTCCTCGAAGCATGGGAGAAGCCCCGCGGACGCCGACTCCGGCCGCAAGCTCGTCGCCGACCTCGAGCCCGACCGCGTCACCGGAGACCTCGACGCCGTCTACGCCTACGTGAACGGACTTCCCGCCGTCGAGCGGGACAGGATCGGGACGATCGGCTTCTGCTGGGGCGGCGGGCAGAGTTTCCGCTACGCGACCAACAACCCCGACCTCAAGGCCGCCGTCGTCTGTTACGGTCCCCCTCCCGATTCCGCCGCAATTGCGCGAATCAAGGCGCCGGTGCTCGGGGTCTACGGAGAGAACGACGAGCGGATAAACGGCACCCTGCCCGTGGTCACCGCGCAGATGAAGGCCGCGGGGCAGAGCTTTACGGCGGAGACTTTCCCCGGGACCGGGCACGGTTTCCTCAAGCCCGGCCGGCAGGGCTCCGACGGGGCGCAGGTGGAACAGGCCTGGAAGAAGATCCTCGACTTCTACCGCGCGCAGCTCGGCAAATGATCAACTCTCGATTTCTGATGGTGGCGCTTGTGCTGCAGGCAACGAGCGCCGGCGGCGTCGCCGCCCAGACCGCCGCACCGGCGCCGGCTCACGTCCCGACCCACTACGAAATCACCCTGGTGCCGAGCAACACCGGCGCGCATGTCCTGGCCGAGGTGGAGACGAGCTGGCGGCTCGGCTCCACAGAGCCGATCGTGGCCAAGCTCGACTCCAACTTCAGGGTGGTGCGCGTCCTGGTGGATGGAAAGCCGAACACCCGGATCTCGCGCACACTGTTTGCCCGCGGGGCGGGGGACGTGCTGGTGCCCCACCAGAAGCCCTCCGGCGACAGCCTCACCACGCGCATCCGTTATCACGGCTTTCCGCAGGGAGGCCTTCGTGCCGGTCCCAACCGGTTTGGAGCGCGCGCGCTCGTCGCGGAAGCCGCAACGGTTGATCCCTCCATCTGGCTGCCGGTGGCCGAGCCGTCGCTCCGCACCGCGAGCGTCGCGTTTCACGTGCAGGCCGACTCGGGGGCGCACGCCATCGCCAACGGCGCGCTCGTCCGGGTGGACACCCTCTCCTACGGACACACCACCTGGCACTATCGTCTCGACCAGCCGATTCCGCTCTCCGCTGTCGCGGCCGCTTCCGGGCCCTACGCGGCTGCCAGGCTGCCGCAACAG
>CAYYXP010000002.1:0-3154 GCA_964475685.1 uncultured Gemmatimonadaceae bacterium
AGTTCTTGGTCACCAGTCCGATCAGCAGGATCATGCCGATCTGGCTGTATACGTTGAGCGTGGATCCGGCCAGCTTGAGCGTGAAGAGGGCGCCCGTCACCGCCAGGGGCACCGCAAGGAGCACTGTGAAGGGGTGCACCAACGACTCGAACTGGCTGGCCAGCACCATGAATACGACGACCAGAGCGAGGAGGAAGGCGAAGTACAGCGCCGACCCGCTCTCCTCGAGCTCGCGCGACTCACCCGCCAGCGCCGTGCTGCTCCCCCTTGGCAAGACTTCCTTGGCGATGCGATTGAGCGAGTCGAGTGCCGCTCCCAGGGTAAATCCGGGTGCGAGACTCGCGGTGAGAGTCGACGAGCGCACCCGATTGAAATGCTCCAGGGAGCGGGGCCCGACCTCCTCCTTCACCGTCGCCAGCGCCTCCAGTTTCACCAGTTGCGCATCGCGCCCCCGGACGTACAGGCCCGTCATGTCGCTCGGCGTGGCCCGCGCCCGCGGGTCGAGCTGAACGATCACGTCGTACTGCTTGTTGGCCCGCGTGAACGTGCTCGTCTTGCTTCCGCCAAGAAGTACCTGCAGCGTGGTGGCGACGTCAGACACGGGCACGCCCAGGTCCTCCGCCCGGTCCCGGTCGAAGCTCACCGTGAGCTGTGGCTTGTTGACCCGCAGGTCGCTGTCCACGTTGAGCAGCCCCGGGATCTGCCGCGCCCGCGCCAGGAGCGTGTCGTTCCCCTTGGCGAGCTGCTCGAAATCAGGATGCTGGATCACGAAGTTGACCGGGCTGCCCCAGCCAAAGGCCGGCGGCTGTGTGGCGAAGGCGAGTACTCCGGGAATACCGAAGTACTGGGCCTGGATCTCGCCGATGATCTCCGCGGCCGAGCGGTCGCGGTCGGCCCAGTCCTTGAGGTTGGAGAAGATGATCCCCCGGCTCACCCCGTCGCCGATGTTCACCACGCTGAAGTAGTTCTCGATCTCCGGAGTCTTGGCCTGGACCGCTTCCGCCTGGCGTTGGTAGCCGTCGGTGTACGCGAGCGAAGAGCCCTCGGGCGCGATGATGAACGAGAAGAACCAGCCGCGATCCTCTGGCGGAACGAACTCGCGCTCCAGCGAGCGGAAGACAAACACCGCCGCGGCGGTCACGACAAGCGTCCCGACGACGATGGCCGTCCGGTGGCCCAGCGCGAGTCGCAGGGTCCGGGCGTAGCCGATCGCAAGCCGGTTGAAGCCCTCTTCCAGCACCCGGTAAAGCCGCCCGTGCCGTTGCGGTACCCTCAGGACCTTGGCGCAGAGCATGGGCGTCAGCGTCAGCGCCACGAAGCCCGAGATGATCACCGAGCCCGCCACCGCAACCCCGAACTCGTTGAACAGGCGACCGGTGGAGCCCTTGAGAAAGGCCAGCGGGGTGAAGACCGCGACGAGCGAGATCGTCGTGGCGATGACGGCGAACGCGATCTCGTGGGTGCCGTTGGTTGCTGCCTCCTCAGGGCTCTCCCCCAGCTCCTCCTGATGCCGGTAGGCGTTCTCCAGCACGATGATCGCGTCGTCCACCACGATGCCGATGGCGAGGGTAAGCGCCAGTAGAGTGAAGTTGTTGATCGAGAATCCCATGAAGTACATGATGGCGAAGGTGCCCACGATGGACGTCGGAATCGCGAGTCCCGGGATGATCGTCGCCCGCAGGTTGCGGAGGAACAGGAAAATGATGACTACCACCAGGAGCGCGGCAATGAGAAGCGTCTCCTCCGCCTCCTGGATCGAGTGCTTGACGAAGATCGACTCGTCGAAGACCGTCTTGACGGTCACTCCAGGCGGGAGCGACTCCTGGATCCTCGGCAACTCGGCTCCGATCTCATCGGAAACGGCGAGGATGTTCGCCTTGGATTGCCGGATCACGCCGATGGCCACGGCGGACGTGCCGTTGGACCGAAGCGCGCTCCGCTCGTCTTCGGCGGCGAGCTCCACGCGTCCCAGATCCTTGAGCTTGACCAGGACCCCGCCGGTGTTGGAGACCACCAGGTTGGAGAACTCCTCCGGCGTCTTGAGCTCGCCCAAAGAGCGCACGGTGAACTCGCGGCGCTCGGATTCGATCCGGCCCGCCGGCACCTCCACGTTGCGGGTGCGAATGGCCTGCTGCACGTCCTGCACGGTGAGCCCCCGCGCCACAAGATCGGAGGCCGAGAGCCATACCCGCATGGAGAAGCGGCGTTCACCGAAGATCTGCGCCCGACCGACGCCGGAAAGAGTCTGCAGCCGGCTCTTCACCAGCCGGTCGCCGATGTCCGAGAGCTGGAGCAGATCGTAGTTTTCACCCGAGAGCGCAAGCCAGTAGAACGGCTGGGCGTCGGCGTCCTGCTTGGCCACCACCGGCTCTTCCACATCCTCGGGGAGGCGTTCGCGGATCCGGGCCACCTTATCGCGGGTGTCCTGAGCCGCCTCTTCGACATCGCGGTCGAGATTGAACTCGAGGGTGATGTTGCTGAACCCTTCGGCGCTCGAGCTGGTAAGGGTTCGCAGCCCTTCAATCGTGCTCAACTCCTCCTCCAGGATGTCGGTCACGGCGGACTCGACCACCTGAGGATTGGCGCCAGGTAACGCGGTGGCCACCGACACGATCGGCGGATCTACGTCGGGGTATTCACGAACCGCCAGCCTGGTGTAGCCGATGGCGCCGAAGAGGACGAGGGCCAGGCTGATCATGCTCGCCAGCACCGGGCGGCGGATGGACAGATCCGAGAGTTTCATGGGTCATCCACTCAGGTAGTAGCGATCAATACTACGTGCACAGCTCCGCCCACGGGCCATGGGCTGTTGCCTTACGAAACGCGAGTCGGAGAGATTCAGGCGAACGCGGAGCCCCAGACATATATAGACGTGTAGCGCAGCGGCATTTCGACAGCGGTCGCGGTGTTGGGGGAGGGGTAGAGGCTGCAGGCGGGAGTACCCGGTGAACTCGATCAGCCCCCTGCGACCCCGCCCCCGCGCTTGGCAAGTACGCTGTCGATGAGGGGCCCAGCCATGAGCACGATCATCGCGTTCACGAGCACGCCGATGAGGGCCGACACGAACGTGAGTGCGCTCAGGATGAGCGTGGCCCCGATTCCCGCGAGCAGTACCCCGACCCAGTAGAGCATGCGGCGCCTCCGGTTCGAATCG
>CAYYXP010000003.1:0-3434 GCA_964475685.1 uncultured Gemmatimonadaceae bacterium
CCTCGAGCGGCTCGACATCGATCCGGCCATCGCCTCATCGATCTTCGTCACCACTTTCACCGACGTCTGCGGCTTCCTGCTGCTGCTCGGTTTGGCCGGCGCTCTCCTGCTGTAGACGCCGTCGCTTGCCTCCGTCCCGGGGCGTGGCGACCTTTCAGTCATGGATTCCGACCTCCTGCTCGCGGAGCTGCTGGCCGGCAAGATGGCTGCGCTGGCGCGAGCGATTTCAGTGGTCGAGAATGCCCGCCCCGGGTTCGAGCAACTCCTGGCCCGGGTGCACCACTCGGTCGGCCGCGCGCGCCGGATCGGGCTCACCGGTCCTCCCGGAGCGGGGAAGTCCACCCTGGTCGAGCGGCTCGTGGCGGCCTACCGCGCCGCCGGATTGCGGGTGGCCGTCGTCGCGGTCGATCCCACCAGCCCGTTCACCGGCGGCGCCCTCCTCGGCGACCGCATCCGCATGGAATCCATCGCCCTCGATGAGGGGGTCTACATCCGCTCGATGGGAACCCGGGGCACGGTGGGAGGACTGGCCACCTCGACCCGCGAGGTGTGCGACCTCCTCGACGCCGCGGGCTTCGACCGGATCCTGGTCGAGACCGTCGGCGTCGGCCAATCGGAGCTGGATGTCGCGCGCATTGCCGACGCCACGGTGCTCGTGCTCGTTCCCGAGTCGGGCGACGGAATCCAGACCCTCAAGTCCGGCGTGATGGAAGTGGCCGACGTGTTCGTCGTCAACAAGGCCGACCGCCCGGGAGCCGACAAGCTGCGCCAGGACATCGAAGTCACGCTGGGAATCCGGAAGGGGAACGCCTTCCGCCACATGCCGGCGCACCACGGCGCGCGGGGAGGGAAGGCGCCCGCCCGATCGGCGGAGCGGCAGGAGTCGTGGGACCATCCCGTGCTCCTGGTGAGCGCGGTAAAGGGAGAGGGAATTGCGGAGCTGGTCGCGGCGATCGACCAGCGCTTCGACTGGCTGGAACGGAGCGGCCAGCTCGCCGATCGGCGCAGGCGGCGGCTGTTCGACCGCACCCGTGAGGTGGTGGATCGCGCCACCCGGCGATGGGTCTGGGAGGAGACGGGGGCCGAGCGGCACGTGACCAGCCGGCTTGACGATGTGGCGGCAGGCCGCGCGAGCCCGTACGAGGTGGCCGCCGAGGTGCTCGACGGCCTCAAGCAGGGGGTGCGCCCGTGACCGGCCACCGTGCCGACGACGCCGAACTCGAGCGGCTCCGGGCGGAGGTGGCGGCATGGCGTGCGCTCGCCGGGCAGCTCCCGGTGCGGGACGACGGGGAGTTCACCTCGGTCTCGGGACGCGAGGTGGAGCCGGCGTACACCGCGCTGGACGTTCGGAACGGCGCCGGCGCCGTGGGCCTTCCGGGCGTCTACCCCTACACCCGCGGCATCCACCCCACCATGTACCGCGGCCGGCTCTGGACCATGCGCCAGTTCGCCGGGTTCGGGACCGCGGAAGACACCAACGCGCGGTACAAGTTCCTCCTCCAGCGCGGGCAGACGGGCCTGTCGGTCGCGTTCGACTTCCCGACCCTCATGGGGTACGACTCCGACCACCCGCGGTCGGAGGGGGAGGTCGGCAAGTGCGGCGTCGCCATCTCCAGCCTGGCCGACATGGAGACGCTGTTCGACGGGATCCCCCTCGATCGCGTGTCCACCTCGATGACGATCAACGGCCCGGCCGCGATGCTCTTCTGCTTCTATGTGGCGGCGGCGGAGCGGCAGGGTGTCCCGATCGACCGGCTGCAGGGAACCATCCAGAACGACATCCTGAAGGAGTACATCGCGCAGCACGCCTGGATCTACCCGGCGGAGCCGGCGCTCAAGGTGATCGTGGACCTCTTCGAGTGGGCCTCCGAGCACACGCCCAACTGGAACACCATCTCGATCTCCGGCTACCACATCCGCGAGGCCGGGGCCACCGCGGCGCAGGAGCTGGCCTTTACGCTCGCCAACGGCTTCTGCTACGTCGAGCACGGACTCGCACGCGGGCTCGAGGTGGATCGCTTCGCCCCGCGGCTCTCGTTCTTCTGGGACGTGCACAGCGATTTCTTCGAGGAGATCGCCAAGCTCCGCGCGGCCCGGCGCATCTGGGCCCGCCACATGAAGGAGCGCTACGGCGCCCGCGACGAGCGGAGCTGGCGGATGCGGTTCCACTGTCAGACGGCCGGGGTGACGCTCACCGCCCAGCAGCCGCACAACAACGTGGCGCGGGTGGCCTATCAGGCGCTGGCGGCGGTCCTCGGCGGCACCCAGTCGCTCCACACGAACGCCCTGGACGAGACGCTGGCGCTCCCCACCGAGGAATCGGTGCGGATCGCGCTCCGCACCCAGCAGATCCTCGCCTACGAGACCGGCGTCGCCAACGTGGCCGATCCCCTTGGCGGCTCGTACTACGTCGAAGCGCTGACGGACGCGCTGGAGCGGGAGGCCGAAGGGCTCTTCGCGGAGATCGAGGCGCAGGGGGGAGTGGTCCAGGCGATCGAGCGCGGGTGGTTCCAGCGCCAGATCGCGCACTCGTCCATGCGATTCCAGTCGGAGGTGGAACGGGGGGTCCGGCGCATCGTGGGGCTGAACGATTTCGTCGAGGACGGGGAGGCGCCGGTCGCAATCCTCAAAGTGGGCGACATCGCGGAACGGACCCAGCGGGAGCGGATGGCGCGGATGCGCGCGGCCCGGAACCAGGCGTTGGTCGAGGAGCGGCTCGCCGCACTCCGTTCCGCCGCGGCCGAGGACCGGAACATCATACCAGCCATGCTGGATTGCGCGCGTGCCTACTGCACGCTCTTCGAAATCCGGCATGTTCTCGAGGAGATATATGGCAACTATCGTGAGCCGGTCTTCTTCTGAGGGCCGCGGGTCGCGCAGCGGGCGGGGACAGGCGCGGACCGCGGCGCCCGCAATGGACCCGCGCCTGGCCCGTCTCGCCACGACGCGCGCGGGTCGGCATCGGGTGGTCACCTGCTACCTCAAGCTGGAGCCCCGCGACCGGACCCGGAACAAGTACTTCATCAAGGTCAAGAACCGGGTCCGCGAGACCGTCCAGTCGCTCCCGAGGCTCGGCCTGCCGCGGGACGTGCAGGACGAGGTCGGCCGCGACCTGGTCCGCATCCAGGAGTATCTCCAGGACCCCCAGCGGCTGCCGCCCACGCACGGGGTGGCTCTCTTCGCCTGCGAGGGGATCGGACTCTTCGAGGTGGTGCCGCTGCCGTCGGTCCACCGGTCCCGCATCGCCGTGGACGCGACGCCGCTCGTGCGGGAACTCGCCTCGGTGGAGGACGAGTTCGGGAGCGTGCTCACCGTGGTGCTCGACCGGATGAGCGCCCGGTTCTTCGTGGTGACCGCCGCCGACGTGGTGGAACTCTCGGGGCTCCGCGCCGACAACACCCGCGGCAAGCGCTTCCACGGCGATCAGAACGGCC
>CAYYXP010000004.1:0-8885 GCA_964475685.1 uncultured Gemmatimonadaceae bacterium
GGCGGATGCGCGATTCGTCCACGTCCACGCCCAGAAAGGCGGCGCCGTTCATCGTGGCCGCGAGCGGCTGCGCCCCGCCCATCCCGCCGAGCCCCCCCGTCACCCCCAGGCGGCCTTCCAGCGTTCCGCCGAAGTGCTGCCGCGCGCACTCGGCGAAGGTCTCGTAGGTGCCCTGGAGAATCCCCTGGGTCCCGATGTAGATCCACGACCCCGCCGTCATCTGGCCATACATCGTGAGGCCGAGGGCGTCGAGCCGGCGGAATTCGTCCCAGGTGGCCCATCGCGGAACGAGGTTGGCGTTCGCGATGAGCACTCGCGGCGCTTCGTCATGGGTCCGGAAGACCCCGACCGGCTTCCCGCTCTGCACCAGCAGCGTCTCGTCGTTTTCCAGGCGGCGCAACGTGGCGACGATTCGCTCGTAGCACTCCCAGTTGCGCGCCGCCTTGCCCCCGCCCCCGTAGACGATCAATTCCTCCGGCCGCTCGGCGACCGCCGGATCCAGGTTGTTCATCAGCATCCGGAGCGCCGCCTCCTGGTGCCACCCCTTGCAGGACAGGGTGGTACCGGTGGGAGCGGTGATCGGGAATGCAGGGGCCTGAGTGGTCATGGGAGGTTCCTGTTCTTGCTGGACCCTAGTTCACGTCCATCAGCTCCACGTCGAAGACGAGAATCGCGTTGGGCGGAATGTCCGGCGGCGCTCCGCCCGCTCCATACCCCAGCTCAGGCGGGATGACGAGCTTGCGGCGGCCTCCGACCTGCATGCCCGCGACCCCCTCGTCCCACCCGGCGATCACCCGCTGAGCGCCGATGGTGAACGAGAACGGCTGGTTCCGGTCGCGGCTGCTGTCGAACTTCTTCCCGTCGGTCAACCACCCGGTGTAGTGGACCGTAGCGGTCCGGCCGTCCGAGGCTTCCTCCCCCTGTCCTGTCGTGACGTCCACATAGCGCAACCCCGATGCGGTTGTCGTGAGCGCCGTGGTATCGATCCCGAGGTCGGCGCTGAATCCACCGGCGGAGGCACGATCGCCCTGCGGGACGCAGGCACTGGCGGCGAGAAGGAAGGTGGCACAGATGAGTGGTCGCATGCGAGCCTCGCGAGGAGGGAGGAAATCGGCAGCCGGGCCGCTAACGACAAGGCCGACCCGAAGGTCGGCCGAGCCTGATCGGGACGGCGGGATTTGAACCCGCGACCCCTGCAACCCCATTGCAGTGCGCTACCGGACTGCGCTACGTCCCGGGCGTTCGAGGAGCGGTATTCTACCCCACCGCCCGACCCGGCGGAAGGCCCATGTCGCCACCTGGTCTCAGCTTCGGGCACGGGCGTCCGACATTCCGTGACGAGTGCAGAATCGAGCACAAGCATTCGGCCCGGCATTTGCACACCAACGCCTCCTGAGTGGCCCCCTGGGCAAACGAAGGAGAGCGCTATGAGCCAGGACAATGGGCGCCCGTGGGAGAATGAAGGTGACCTTCCCTGGGACGCGCCGGATGAAGGGGCATGGGAACCCGCCGATGCCGACGTGTGGCGGGGCGATGTCCACCTCGACGACTGGCCCGAGAGCCTGGCGGGCCCGGAGTACTGGCTGTACAAGAAGGACCAGTCCGAAGAGTAAGACCTACTGACGGATCTCCCGGAGTCGCCGCAGTTCGGGCACCCGGAACGCGATCGCCGCCACGACACCCAGCGTCATCAGCCCGCCGAGCACCACGGACGTCACCGTGCCGAGCAGGCGGGCTGCCACGCCCGACTCGAACGCGCCGATTTCGTTCGAGCTCCCGATGAAGATCGCATTGACCGACGAGACCCGCCCGAGCAGATGGTCGGGCGTGAGGACCTGCAGCAGGGTTGACCGCACCACGACGCTCACCGTGTCGAACATCCCGCCCGCCGCCAGCAATACCAGCGAGAGAAAAAACGATCGGGAGAGACCGAAACCGATCATCGTCAGCCCGAACAGGGCGACGTTGACCAGCAGCGTGCGCCCCGCGCGGCGCAGCGGCGGGCGATGCGCGAGGAGAAGCGACATCACCACCGCCCCTGCCGCGGGCGCCGCCCTCAGCAGCCCCAGCCCCTGCGGTCCCACGTGCAGGATCTCGGCGGCGAATACCGGCAGCAGCGCGGTCGCCCCGCCGAACAGCACCGAGAAGAGGTCCAGAGTGAGCGCCCCGAGCAGCACCGGCTGGCTGCGGACGAACCGCACGCCTCCGGCCAGGCTCTCGACCACCGATTCGTCCGTCGCCGGTGCCTTCTTCGGCGTGTGGGAGATCTGCGCGATCGCGAGCAGTCCGACCAGCATCAGCGCCACATCGACCACGTAAGCCGTCGTGGCATCCCCGAACCCGTAGATGAGCCCGCCCAGAGCCGGGCCGAGCACCGCCGCGAGCTGCCAGGTGGAGCTGCGCCAGGTGACGGCGTTGGCGAAGAGCGAGCGCGGCACCACCTCGGCGCTGAGCGCGGTCCGGGAAGGCTGGAGAAAGCTGCGCGCTATCCCGCTGCAGAAGATCACGAGGTAGATGGGCCACACCCGGCCGGCGTGCACGATTCCGGGCCGGACGGTGAAGGCCAGCAGGGCCACCGAACAGAGGAGGAGGGCCGTGAGGGCGAGGCGCACGATCCGGAGCCGGCTGACCCGGTCGGCGAGGTGCCCCGCCGGGAGCGCGAACCCGATGAAAGGCAGCGCCTCGGCGAGGCCGATCAGGCCGAGGGAGAGCGGATCGTGGGTGAGGGCGTAGATCTGCCAGGCGACCACCACCCCCTGGAGCTGGGTGGCGAGGTTCATCGTCAGCAGGCTGGCGATGAACCACCGGAAGTTGGGGATGCGGAGCGAGGCGTACGGGTCGTGGGCGATTCGAACAATCTGTCATGGCCCGGCATCTGCCGCGAGCCCGCGGCAGGGCGATTTGCTCGACCGCGCCGAAGAATGCCGGGCCGCTCCTGCGCCCTCCCGCTCGAGGACGGCCGGAAGCGGCCACCAGAGGAGGCCTTCGGCCGGGGTCGCGTCCGGCCCGTTTTGTGCTGACCCAGCTCCTTTGTTCCGCATCGAGCCCGGCACCCTCTAGCCTACCCGGAATGCCTCGACGCTTCATCCTGTGCATCGCGATTTGGGGAGTCTCCGCCTGCGCCGGCAACCTGCCGCCGGCCCCGGCGACATTGCCGGTTACCGCCGAGGTCACAATCCCGGCGCTCGACACCGCCTCCGCTGACGCCCTGGTCCTGGACGACCTCGCGTCCGCGGCGCCCGACGAGACCATCGTTCCGGTGTTCGACGCGGAGCGGGTCCGGTGGGACATCGACGTCGAGACGTACTCCACGCATCCCCGGGTCCTGTACTACCTCGGATACTTCGACGGGGTCGCCCGCACGACGATGGAGATCTTCCTCCAGCGGGGCGCCCGGTACGAGCAGCTGATCCGCCGCCGCTTCGAGGCCGAGGGCCTCCCCGGCGACCTCGGGTACCTGGCGTTGATCGAGAGCGGCTACTCCAACGAGGCGGTCAGTCGCTCCTATGCCGTAGGGATGTGGCAGTTCATCCGCGGAACGGGACGGCTCTACGGGCTGCGCGTCGATTCCTGGGTGGATGAGCGGCGCGATCCGATCAAGGCCACCGACGCCGCTGCCCGACACCTCAGCGACCTCCGCGACCGCTTCGGCAGCCTCTACCTCGCCGCCGCCGCCTACAATGCGGGGGCCGGCAAGGTTTCGCGGGGCCTGGCCACGACGGACGACCCCGCCGCCGACGCCACCAGCGACGCCGCCTTCTTCCGGCTCGCCGCCGCCGATCTCCTCGCGGCGGAAACGCAGGACTACGTACCGAAACTCATCGCGTCGGCACTGATCGCCAAGGCGCCCGAGAGGTATGGCTTCGCCGCGTCGTCGGCCGCGCCCTTCGAGTACGACTCGATCGTGGTCAGCGAGGTGACGGGACTCGACGTCATCGCGAGACTGGCCGAGACCGACCTCCCCGCAATCCGCGACCTCAACCCGCAGTACCTCCGCCTGGCCACGCCTCCCCGCTCGACCTCGGTGATCCGGCTGCCGCCGGGCACGGGGGCGACTGTGGCGGAGCGCTACGCCGAGCTGCATCCGACGGAGCGGGTCCGGTTCATCACCTACCGGGTTCCTCGAACCGAACGCCTCACCGCTGTGGCGGCTCGCTATCACCTGCCGGTCGCCGATGTCCGCTCGGCCAATCCGAGGCTCAAGACCTCGAGGGCACCCGCCGGTACGGTGCTGGTCATTCCTGCGGTCGCGACACCCTCGGCACTCGCCATGCGCGCCACCGGGGCGATGGGCTCCTCACACACACACCGCGCCGTGGGGGGCAAGACCCACAGGGTGAAGCGCGGCGAGACATTGAGCGGGATCGCCCGGCGCTACCGGGTGTCGGTACGGGCGCTGAGCCAGGCGAACGCACTCCCGAACCGTGACGACCTTCGCGCCGGAATGCGCCTGCGCATCCCCGCCTGATCCCTCCACCCTCACCCGGAACCCGCCCCGTGCCCACCGACACTCAGTTCGCGTCGCCCTCCAGGCGGTCCCTCATCGCCATCCTGGGCTCGATGATCATCCTCATCGTGGCCCTCGTCGTCCTTCTGGTCGAGACCACGTGGGTCCATCCCGCGAACGCCACGGAATCACCCCCGGCGCCCGAGCAGGTCGCGCCTGGGAACCGCTGGACCCGGTAAGCCTTCCCGTTCTCGCCTTGCGTAGCTGCACCGCCGCTTGACATATCAATCAATATTGATATGTTCTCGGCATGACAGCCAGAGCCACCGCCGACCAGGAGCGCGCCGCACGCGTCTTCCACGCCCTTTCCGACGAGACCCGCCTCAGGATTCTCGAGCGGCTCCGGGGCGGCGAGCGTTGCGTCTGCGAGCTCACCGACGCGCTCGACGCGGCGCAGTCGCGCCTGTCGTTCCACCTCAAGGCCCTCAAGGATGCGGGCCTGGTCACCGACCGGAGGGAGGGCCGCTGGATGTACTACTCGATAGCGCCCGGGTCGCTCACCGAAGCCGCGGAGCTGGTCGCGGCCCTCGCCCCGACGGCCGCGTCGGGCAAGCGGGGCTGCTGCTGATTTTTTTTGATTGTCACATCAACAAATCTTGATAAGGAGGATAACGTGAGGACGGTAGACGTGAAGGAGACGGTCAGGGAGAAATACGGCGAGGCGGCGCTCCGGGCGCTGGGCGGCGCCAAGTCGGGGTGCTGCGGCACGTCGAGCTGCGGGTGCTCCGCGGACGATCCCATCACCTCGAACCTCTACAGCGAGGAGGAAACGGCCACGCTTCCCGCTGAAGCAGTGCTCGCCTCGCTCGGGTGCGGCAATCCGACGGCGCTCGCCGAGCTGTGCGAAGGGGAGGTGGTACTCGATCTGGGGTCGGGGGGAGGCATAGACGTCTTGCTCTCCGCCCGGAGGGTGGGGCCGGCAGGCAAGGCCTATGGCTTGGACATGACCGACGAGATGCTGGCGCTTGCGAGGGAGAACCAGCGGAAGGCCGGGGTAGACAACGTCGAGTTCCTGAAGGGGGACATCGAAGCCATCCCGCTTCCCGACGCGTCAGTGGATGTCATCATCTCCAACTGCGTCATCAATCTCTCCGCCGACAAGCGGAATGTCATCGCCGAGGCCTACCGCGTGCTCAGGCCGGGCGGCCGCCTGGCCGTGTCCGACGTCGTCGTCCGCGGCGAGGTGCCTGCCGTCGTGCGCCGGAGCATGGAGCTGTGGGTGGGTTGCATCGCCGGAGCGCTCACGGAAGAGGAGTTCCTGTCGCTGCTGGGCGAGGCCGGATTCACCGACGCGAGCGTCGAGCCGACGCGGATCTACGAGTTCGAAGACGCGCAGGCGTTCCTGGCCGGCGCGGGGCTCGACAGCGAGGTCCTGGCCAGGGAAGTCGGAGGCCGGGTGATGGGGGCGTTCGTCCGGGCGCGAAAGCCGGCGGCCGCGAGATGAAGAGCGGTGACGGCCAGCTCTTCCGCGTCCTGTTCCTGTGCACCGGCAACTCCGCCCGCAGCCAGATCGCGGAGGCCGTGCTGAACCGGAAGGGCACGGGCCGCTTCGTCGCCGAGAGCGCGGGGTCAAGCCCGGCCCCGCGGGTCAATCCGTACGCGGTGGAGATCCTGCGGGACAGCGGCATTGATTGGCGAGGTCACGCGCCCCACGGAATGGACGGGCTGGAAGCGACGCGATGGGACTTCGTCATCACCGTGTGTGATCGGGCCCGGGAGGCCTGCCCGGTCTTCCCCGGCCAGCCGGTCCTCGCGCACTGGGGGATGCCGGACCCCGCGGAGGTCGAAGGGAGCGAGGCCGCGAGGCGCGCCGCATTCGCCGACGCGATGACGCTGATCAGCCGCCGGATAGACCTCCTCCTGGCGCTTCCGGTCGAGAAGCTGGACCGGCTGGTGCTCGAGGCCCGGGTGAGGGCGATCGGGGGTGAGGGTGGTCCGGCTCCATCTCCATCTATTTAGGGCAAGTTCACGGGGCCACTCCAGCGGTCTTGCGCTGGTAGTTAGACCGCCTACCACCCGATCTTGACATAGTACATACAACGTATGTATCATCCCCCACGGCTGGACTTCGCTTCACATGGGATCCGAAGAAGGCTGCCGCCAACCTCGCCAAACACGGGGTTTCCTTCGAGGAGGCAGAATCCGTATTCAGCGACGATATGATCCGCCTGGTTTCGGCTCGGAAGGCCGACCGGCTCGAACGACGTCAATACGTCACGAGGAACCGCTGATGCGCAAACACTACGATTTTGCGACCGCCCGTCCGAATCCGTATGCGAAGCGCCTGAAGAAGCCAGTCACCATTCGCCTCGATGCGGGCACCATTGCCTACTTCAAGGGACTGGCTGAGGAGACCGAGTTGCCCTATCAGAGCCTCATCAATCTGTACCTTCGCGATTGTGCGGCGCACGGGCGTCGGCTGGCACTCGCGTGGCGCGGGTCCAAGGCACGAGTGGTCTAACATGCTCGAGTTGGCCCGGAATCGCGGCCTGCCACTGCTGACGCTGGATGCCCAGCTCAGCGACGCCTCGCGGCTGACCGGCATAACGCTCGTGGAGACATGAGCCGAAGAAGCGCCTTAAGCCCATTCCGCAGTTCCAGACCGAGGCAGAGGAGCGCCAGTTCTGGGCAACGCACGATACGGTGGACTACATCGACTGGTCCAAGGCCAAGCGTGCCGTGTTTCCCAATCTGCGCCCCTCGACCGAGACGATCTCCCTTCGGCTTCCGGCCCCGTTGCTCGCCGACCTCAAGACGTTGGCCAACGAACGGGATGTTCCGTACCAATCGTTGCTGAAGGTCTATCTGGCGGAGCAAGTACGCCAACAGCAGGCGGCCGCAGGGCGGCATAACCCGCAATTGCAGCCACCGGGGCGGACGCATGGTGGTGAGCGCGAGGCTGCCGGTAGGCCCAGGAGAGGAGGACGTGCCAAGAAAATGCCACGGGCGTGAGCCATCATTGGCGCGGTTGGGACAGAGCCACTGGTCGGATTTGAACCGACGACCGCTCGATTACGAATCGAGTGCTCTACCACTGAGCTACAGTGGCCGGCGAACGACACGGGGGCGCACGGCGGTGCGCCCCCGATTTCTCATGCCCTGGCGCGGATTCGAACCGCGACGCCTTTCGGCACTACCCCCTCAAGATAGCGTGTCTACCAGTTTCACCACCAGGGCGGGCGGGCAGGCAAGATAGTGCTCGGGCGAGAGAGGGTCAACTCGCTCAGAAGGTGACGTTCGTACGGTACGGACTCCCCGAAATCTCAACGTCGCCAAGCGTGATGGTCACCTCGAATGCCCCGAGGGCGCCGGGCCTGAACGTCGCCGTGTAGGTGCCGTCGCCCACGTCGGTCACTGTCAGGTTCCCCTGGCCCCGGTCGACGCTGATGGCCACGTTGTCTCCGCCGTGGCCCACCAGGTTGCCCTGCGCATCCCGCACCGTCACGACGATCGTCACCGGCGGCCCGAAGACGGAGATTTCGGCCGGCACCACGGCATCCGTGTGGGCCGCATCGGACGGGCCCGGCGACACGTCACTGGAGAGGGGGCTGCCGGGCACGTCGTTTCCATCCACCCGCACCCGGACCTTGTCGGTGCCCGCCTTGACCGGTGTGTAGCTGAAGAGATAGGCGCCGCCGCCGGTCTCGCTCGCCGAGCCACCCGCGGTGTTCGCCCCGGTCACGTTCACCTGGATCTTTCCGGCAGCGCCGGTGACCGGGTTGCCGGCGGCGTCCCGCAGAGTGACGGTCACGTCGGTGGCGACACCCGCCGTTCCCGGCCCCACCTCGGCGCTGCTGGCCGACGCGACCGGCACACCCGCGGTGACCGTGACCGTCGCGGTCTGTTCAGCGGTGGTTCCGTCCAGCGTGGCCGAGATGATGTGGTCGCCGAGCGAGGTCGCGCTGAACGTGCCCGTCGCCACGCCCTGTGCGTCGGTGGGTCCCGCGGGTTGAACGATCGAGGTGCCCGATCCGGTGGCGCCGATCACGACGGCGACGCCGGACACCGGATTCCCCAGGCCGTCCCTGGCGGTGACGGTGATGGTGCTGACTGTTTCCCCGGGGTTGGCCACGATCGTGGCCGGGGAGGCGGTGACGGTGCTCGTCGCGGCGCTCAGCACACCGGTGAGACCGGTGGTGACGAAGATCACCGGATCGCCGTTCAGGCCGGTGACGGATGCACGGGTGGTATAGGTGCCGGGCTGGGCGCCGAGGGTGCGCATCGTGGCCGCCTGGCCGCCGGCGTCGGTGGTGGCAGTGCCCGGATCCACCGATCCGCCGTTGTCCGCCACCCAGACGACCTCGGCATCCGCCACCGGATTGCCGAAGCGGTCGGTGACCCGCACGACGAGCGAATCGGCCAGCGGCTGCCCCACGGT
>CAYYXP010000005.1:0-9785 GCA_964475685.1 uncultured Gemmatimonadaceae bacterium
AGGACGTGGCCGTCGAGAACGGTGAGGAGGGTGCCCCGGACGTTGACCAGACCTTCGATGGCCTGCGCGACACCCGGAATGCGGGTGGCGGGCAAACGTGGCAGGATCTCACGCACGATCCCTGCCGGGGCAGCGCAAACCAGCGCACCGATCCGAAAAATGACGGCGTGGAGCGTCGGGGAGTTAGCCATCTCTATTGAAGAAAAGAAGATAGCTAAGGGGGTCCGGGTGGGCAACCAAGTCTTCGCCACCCGCTGCAATCAATGCACTCCGGAGATCGGGCGGCCACTCCGAGTGGAACTCGACGGGGGCCCCCGTGGCGGGGTGGCGGAATGCCAGAACCGCGGCGTGAAGGGCCTGCCTGGGCGTCGCCCCTTCGAGCGCCTCGGCCGCCCGCCGGAGCGGGCCGGTGATGCGCCGGCTGCCCCCGCCTGAATAGACCGGATCCCCGATCACCGGGTGCCCGATATGCTCCAGGTGCACCCGGATCTGGTGAGTGCGCCCGCTATGCAGGTCGAGCCGCAGCAACTCCGCCACGTCGAACCGGGCGACCACGCGAACGTCGGTCCGCGAGGGCCGGCCCGTGGCCGTGACCGTCATCCGTTTCCTGTCCTGCGGGTGCCGGGCGATCGGGGCTTCGATGGTCGTCGGGCTCTCCGCGAGATGGCCCCACGCCAGCGCCGCGTAGCGGCGGTGGACCTTGCGCGCCGCGATCGCGGCGCCAAGCCGGCGGTGGGCGAGGTCGGTCTTGGCGATCACCATGAGGCCCGACGTGTCGCGATCCAGCCGGTGCACGATGCCCGGCCGGCCCTCGGCCCCGCCCGACAGCGTCGTCCCCCGCGCCACGAGGGCGTTCACCAGCGTATCGTCCCAGTGGCCCGGCGCCGGATGGACCACGAGCCCGGCGGGCTTGTCTATCACCGCCAGGTGCTCGTCCTCGAAGAGGACGTTGAGCGGAATGGAAGCGGGAAGAAGCGTGCGGGGTGGCTCGTCCTCGGGAAACCGGACCACCACTCGATCGGAGCGGGAGAGGAGGCGGGAGGCCCGGGCCGGCGCGCCGTTCACGCTCACCGCGCCGGCGGCGACCAGCCGCGCCGCCTGGGTGCGGGAGAGGCCCAGTTGATCGGCGAGAAAACGGTCGAGCCGCTCGGTCGCCGCGACCGAGACCGTGAACGTCAGCTCAGACAGCCGAGGCGGACTCCGTTTCGGGACGGCGGGAATCCTCCCGCCAGAGCGAGATGGCGAGCGCGATGGCCCCGCAGCTCACCGCGATATCGGCAACGTTGAACGTCGGCCACCGGAGGGCGCCGACGCCGACGTCGAGAAAATCGACGACGCCCCGGGAGCTGCGAACGCGGTCGGCGAGGTTGCCGGCCGCTCCGCCGGCGACGAGGCCGAGGGCGAGCTGGCGGAACCGGTCGCCGGCGGGCGCACTGATGGACATCCGTGTCAGCACGAAGACCGCGAGCAGGGCGACGGCGAAGAAGACCCAGCGGGAATAGGGTCCGACGTGGAGCCCGAATGCGGCTCCCTGGTTGTAGACCAGCCGCAGCTGGAACCAGTCCCCGATGACCGAGATCCCCGGCGTGCGCAGAAGCGTGGCCTCGGCGGCCAGCTTGGTGATCAGGTCGAGGACCACCGTCGTCACCGCCGCTGCCAGGAACACCCGGCGATCGGCACCGGACGCCCCGGTATCAGCGGCGTTTTCCATCTTCCTCTTTCTCCTTGCAGGTGATGCACAACCGGGCATGAGGGAGGGCATCGAGCCGCTCGAAGTTTATCTCCTGCCCGCATTGCTGGCAGTGACCGAACTTGTCCGGAGTGCCGTAGAGCCGCCGGAGCGCCTCGTTCACATGCCAGAGGTAGCGTCCCTCCTGCGAAGCGAACAGGAACTGCTTCTCCCGCTCCATCGCATCGGTGCCCTGGTCGGCCATGTGAAACGAATAGGACGACAGGTCGCCGTCGGATGACTGGAGCGTCGCGCTGAAGGACTCGTCGTAGTACCCGAGCTCCTTCATCACGCGGGCCCGCTCCTCCATGAGACGCTTCTCGAGGTGAGCCAGTTGTTTCTTATTCATTACTTGTCCGAGGGTTGAGGACCGCCAGAAGTCCGGCCGTCCGTGTATCGTTGCACTCCCACCACCACTCCGTGTCCATCGATGTCCACCTCGTGCTCCAGATCGGGCGCCGGGGCGCGTTCGTTCTCGAGCCGCCGGGCCAGCGTTTCGCCCTGGATGAACGCGGCATGCCGCCGCACGGCCGAAAGCACGAGGTCGTCCCCGCTGACCCAGAGCGCGATGCGATCGGTGTAGGCGTAGCCCGCTTCCTTCCGGAGCCGCTGCACCCGATTGACCAGCTCGCGCGCGATCCCCTCGTCACGCAGCTCCGGCGACAGCGTCGGATCGAGGGCGGCGACGAACGGCCCGTCGCTCCCCACCAGCCAGTCGCTCGCCACTTCCCGCTCCACCACGACGTCCTCGGGGAGAAAGGTGACGGACTCGCCGTCCAGCTCCAGCGTGGCGGCCTGTCCCTGCTCCAGCCCGCGGAGCGCGTCCGGGCCGAGGGTCTGGGCCGCCGCAGCAATTGACGGCGTCCGCTTGCCGTAGCGCTTGCCGAGCGTCCGGAAGTTGGGCTTGGCCCGGAGGCGAACCAGGTCGGCATCGCTGTCGACGACTTCGGCCACCTTCACGTTGACCTCGAGCCGTAGCAGCTCGAGCAGCCCGTCGGAGACCGCGCCTCGCACCGCCGCCGGCACCGCCACCCGGAGCCGGGCGAGCGGTTGGCGCACCGCGAGGTGCTGCTGCTGTCGCGCCGCGTGGGCAAGGGAGGCGACCCGCCGGACGGCATCCATCGCGGCCTCGAGCGCGGGATCGCCGCGGCCCGAAGATAGCGGAAAACGCGCCAAGT
The DNA here is from genome assembly GCA_964475685.1 of uncultured Gemmatimonadaceae bacterium. GTDB lineage: Bacteria > Gemmatimonadota > Gemmatimonadetes > Gemmatimonadales > GWC2-71-9 > CAVVWJ01. The sequence continues at coordinate 2,908 of CAYYXP010000005.1, forward strand.
GCACCGACTCGCCGGCCAGCGCCCGGTGGATCCAGTCGCTGGCGAACGGCGCCGCCGGCGCCAGGAGACGGGCGACGGTGACCAGGACCTCGTGCAGCGTCGCCACCGCCGCGGGCTCCGCCGCGCTGTCGGCGGCCCAGAAGCGGGAGCGGCTCAGCCGGACGTACCAGCGCGAGACGTCGTTGACCACGAAGTCCATCACCGCGCGTGCCCCGGTCGTCGCGTCGTACCGGTCCCACGCCGACCGCACGGCCTCGACCGTCGAGTCGAGTCGCGCGAGCACCCACCGGTCGAGCAGCGGCCGCTCCGAGAGCGGCGGGGCCGCCGCGAGGGCCTGTGCGTCGGCATACAGGCGGAAGAACTCGTAGGTGCTCTGCAGCGTCTGCAGAAACCCGCCCGCCACCTCGGGGATGGTCCGCGGGTCGAATCGCTTGGGCAGCCAGACCTGGCTCGACGCAATCAGGTACAGGCGCACGGTGTCGGCGCCGAATTCCCGGATCATGTCGAAGGGCTCGATGACGTTTCCCTTCGATTTCGACATCTTCTGGCCGCCGGCGTCGAGGAGGAGATCGTTGACGATGACGTGCCGGTAGGCGAGCGAGTCGAACGCGGTCGTCGCGATGGCGAGGAGCGAGTAAAACCATCCGCGGGTCTGGTCCACCCCCTCGCAGATGAAATCCGCGGGGAAGTGCCTGGCGAACTCGTCCTGGTTCTCGAATGGATAATGCCACTGCGCGAAGGGCATCGCCCCGGAGTCGAACCAGGTGTCGATCACCTCCGGCGTCCGGCGCATGGTCCCGCCGCACTTGCAGTCCCAGGTGTAGCCGTCGATGTGCGGTTTGTGCGGGTCGAAGTCGCCGGGCAGCGCCCTGCCCCACCGGTCGGCCAGCTCCGCGTAGCTGCCGATCACGTCGACGTGCGAGGCATCGCGCTCGCACACCCACACCGGGAGCGGCGTGCCCCAGTAGCGGTCACGCGACAGCGCCCAGTCCACGTTGTTCTCGAGCCATTCCCCGAAGCGCCCCGATCCCACCTCGGGGGGGTGCCAATCCACCTGGCGGTTGATCTCGAGCATCCGGTCCTTCAGTGCCGACGTCCGCACGAACCAGGAGTCGCGCGCGTAGTAGATCAGCGGGCTGGAACACCGCCAGCAGTGCGGATAGGTGTGCTTGTGCGGCGCCGTGAGATGCCAGCGGCCGTCCTGCTTGAGCCGGGCGATGATGAAATCGTTGGTCTCGCGCGCGGTGACCAGCCGTCCCTCGATCTCCGGCCAGGTGGTGCCGCTGAAGGTGCCGTCCGGAGCGATGGGGCGCACCAGCGCCAGGCCATGCTCCACGCCGGCCTGGTAGTCATCGGCGCCGAAGGCCGGCGCCATGTGCACCAGTCCCGACCCATCCTCCGCCGTCACGAACGAGCCGGGCACCACGAGGCGCGACGCCCGGTCGTCGGGGAGCGGCACCACCTCGAGCGGGCGCTGGTAGCGAAGACCCAGCAGCTCGCTGCCGGGGAAGGTGCGCAGGGCCCCGATCTCGGCGAAACTGGGCGCTCCCTTGGCCGAGCTGCTCGCGAGGGACGCGCGCGCGGTGGCGAGGACGAGGCGCCGATCGCCGACCGGGTACTCACCGTATTCCATCTCCGGGTGAACGGCCACGGCGACATTGGAGAGCAATGTCCACGGGGTGGTCGTCCACACCAGGAGCTGCCGCGACGGGTCGGACGCGAGAGGGAAGGTCACGTACGTCGAGTTGGTGGTGACCTCCTGATACCCGAGCGCCAGCTCATGGCTGGAGAGCACGGTGCCGCACCGAGGGCAATAGGGCAGGACCCGATGCCCGCGGTAGAGCAGATCGCGGTCACCCAGGCGCTTCAGCAGCCACCAGACCGTTTCGATGTACTCGTTGCTGCAGGTGATATACGGGTGGTCGTAGTCGAGCCAGTATCCGATCCGGTCGGACAGGTTCTCCCACGCCGACTGGTACTTGAAGACGCTGGTTCGCGCGCGGGCATTGAACTCGGCTACGCCGAACTTCTCGATGTCCTTCTTTCCGGTGAGCTTGAGCTCTCGCTCCACTTCGATCTCGACCGGCAGGCCATGCGTGTCCCATCCGGCGATGCGGGTGACCGACTGGCCCTGCATCGCGTGGAAGCGGCAGATCAGGTCCTTGATCGTCCGGGAGAAGACGTGGTGGATCCCCGGCCGTCCATTCGCCGTCGGCGGTCCCTCGAAGAAGACGTACGGTTCCCCGTTCCGTCCCGCCTCCAGAGTCCGGTGGAACAGCCGCTCTTCCTTCCACGTCTCGAGCAGTTGCAGCTCGAGCCGGTCGGCGCCGCCATCGGGCCAGGCAGGGTACGCCATCAGGAGAGGCGCTCCACGATCGTGGCGATCAGGCGGGTGAGCCGCGGCTCGGCACCCGCCGCGGTCGCGATGATCCGCGAGATGTCGGCCGGCTCGAGTGCGTCCGGCAGGCACTGGTCGGTGACAATCGAGATTCCGATCACCCGCATGCCCTGGTGCGCAGCGACTATCACCTCGGGAACGGTGGACATCCCCACGACATCCGCGCCCATCATCCGCAGCATCCGGTACTCCGCGCGGGTCTCCAGGTTCGGCCCCGCGACGGCGACGTACACCCCCTCGCGCAACACGATGCCGAGCTCGAGGGCCGCCTTCCGCGCCAGGGCCCGCAGATCCGAATCGTAGGGGTCGGAGAGGTCGGGAAACCGGGGCCCCAGCCGGTCGTCGTTGGGCCCCACGAGGGGATTGTCGCCGAGGAGATTGATGTGGTCGCTCAGCAGCACGAGATCGCCCGGCGCCCAGAGCGGGTTCATCCCGCCGCAGGCGTTCGACACCACAAGCGTCCGCGCGCCGAGAGCGTGCATGACACGGACGGGAAACGTCACCTGGTGGAGGTCGTACCCCTCGTACCGGTGGAATCTGCCCTGCATCGCCACGACCGGCTTCCGTCCCAGCCGCCCGAGCAGGAGCCTGCCCGCATGGCTCTCGACCGTCGAGAGAGGAAAGCCCGGGATCCTCTCGTAGGGAACCTCGGCCTCGACCTCGATCTCGGCCGTCAGCCCGCCGAGCCCGGTGCCGAGAATGATCCCGACCGCGGGCTCGAGCGCGCTGCTCGCGCGCACGACATCGACGGCCGCCCGGATCCGGTCGACCAGCGGTGCGGCCGTCGTCATGTCTCCGTCCGGTCTCCGAACAGGACCGTGCCCAGCCGGATCATCGTGGCCCCTTCCTCCACCGCAACACCGTAGTCTCCCGACATCCCCATGGACAGCTCCGGAAGCCGATGGCCCGCCCGCTCCACCTCATCGCGCAGGTCGCGCAGTAATCGGAATGCCCTGCGCTGTTCCGCCGTGTCGTCGGTGAGCGCGCTCATGGTCATCAACCCGCGAACATCGAGGCCGGGAACAACGCGCATGGCGTCGAGCAGCGCCGGCAGCTCCCCCGGCTCCACCCCGCCCTTCTGCCGCTCTCCGGAACAGTTCACCTGTACCAGGACGGCCTGCCGTGCACCGGGAGCGAGACGCCGACCCAGTTCGGTGGCCAGATCGAGGCGGTCCACCGAGTGGATGAGTGCGAACCGGCCGACGCAGTGGCGCGCCTTGTTCCGCTGCAGCCCGCCGATGAGATGCCACGCCACCGGCAGGTCGCGCAACGCGTCCTGCTTCTCGAGCGCCTCCTGCACCCGATTCTCCCCGACGTCCTCCAGGCCCGCCGCCACCGCCGCCCTGACCGCTTCCGTCGGATGGGTCTTGGTGACCGCGACGATCCGCACGTCATGGGTCCACCCCGAGCCCGCCTGGTGCCGGGCAATGAGGTCGCGAACCTGGGCGAGGCGGCCCGGAAGAGCCTGTAAATCCATAGCCTTTGAATTTACCCGCATCGGCGTCCGTGTTGCAGCCCGTCGAGGGAAGACTATGGAGCGGAGCTGTCGCCTGCGGGCAGCGCCGACTGGAGCGCTTCACGGATACCGGGGTTGGGGGAGAGGCGGCTCGCCGCGTCCACCGCCTTCTCCATCCCGGCCCGGTCGCCCCGGTCGGCATAGGCGTAGACCAGCTGCACGAGAGGGGTCGCGAGACTCGAGGCGGCCATCGCGCCGGCGCCCTCCAGCGGGCCGCCGTCGCGACGGATCAATCCGGCGTAACGGTACGTCTCCCACGCAAGGCGTTCCGTGGTGGGCACGTCGAGGGGCACGCCGGCGAGACGACGGAGGTCGAGATCGGGCGACGTCGTGTCGGGCGGCGCGGGGAGCACCTCGAACCCCATCCCCCGCTGCACAGCATACTCGCCGAGCCCCCCGATGCTCCGTCCCGTCGTTGACGCCCACACCAGCGGCCGGCGTCCGATGTTCTGCTGCACGATGCTCATGACCACGAGGTCGCTCGGCAGGAGAAAAGTGCCGTCGCTCAGGGTGCGCGAGATCGGACCGAGCGCGACCCGTTGCGTGCCGCGCACCTGGTAGCCGCGTGAGGCCACGGCGATCATCGAATCCGCCATGGTGTGCAGCGGCCAGTCGGGGCGCGGCGCCACTCGCGGCCGCCAGACCGCCGGCAGCGAATCAAGGTCCAGCGGCCTCGCCGGCGTGTCCCGGAGCTGCCGCATGTACCAGGCGGTGTTGGCCAGCGCCAGGCAGACCACGGTCACGTCCTGCCTGATTCCGGCCACCTCCTGGGCCCACCAGAGCGGGAAGGTGTCGTTGTCTCCGTAGGTGAAGAGGATCCCGTGCGGGGGGACGCTGTTCAGCAGATCGTAGGCGAAGTCCGCGGCCAACCGAGCGTCGGCGGTGCCCCGTCTCGTCGCAACCTTCCAATTCAAGGCGACCGGAACGAGCGCGAGGAGCAGGATCGCCGGAGCGAGCCGCCGGAGAGGGGCCCACTTGATCCTTGCCGCCCGGGTCATGAGGTCCGCCAGGCCCACCCCCGCCCAGAGTCCCCAAACGACGAAGCTCACGACGAAGAAGTAGTCCCGCTCCCGGACCTCGTGATCGCCGGGACTGGGATAGATGTCGTACCAGCGGGCGAACCCCGGCTTGAAGTTCATGTACGCGACGAGCCCGAGCCCGGTCACCATGAACAGGGTGAACAGCATCCACCACCCGGCACGGTCGGCGCGCCGCTGCACCGCGAGCCCGCGCAGGCCAAGCGAGGCGAAGCCGATCGTCGCCAGCGTGCGGAGCGGGAAGCCGGCCACGACCTGCCCCACCGACCGGGCCCACTGCCAGTCGAAATACACGGCGTAGTCGAGGAGCTGAACGCCGATGAGCCGGAGCGACCGGCCGGCGTTGCCGATCCCCGAGGCGGCGGTCGGGTCGTCGAAGGGAGTACGGGGGGGATACTGGGCCCGGCGGATCACGGCGAGAAGCGCGTCGAGCGTGGCGGGCGCCGCCTCGTTGATCATCGGGTGCTGCGCCGAGCGCAGGTAGGGAAAGAGGTACGGAGTCACTCCGACCACCGCGAGCGCGAGGCTCGCGAGGGCGAAGCCTCCCGCACCCGCCGATGCGGCAAAGACGCCTGCCGCCACGAAGGCCACCGCACCCACGGCGGCGAGCGCCGTGCTGCCGAGTCCGGTGCCCACCAGCAGCGCCCATACCCCGGCGACGACCGCGACCTGCCCCCATTCCCGCCTCCGCTCCACCGCATCGGCGTCCGGAGACGCGCGCAGCGTCGCCACGAGAAAGGCCACGACCGCGGGCCCGGCCAGCAGCGCGAGGAGGTGGTTGCCGACCGAGAGGCCGGCGAGATACACGATCAGCAGGAGCGCGCGCCGGGCGCCCGGCGTTCCCCGGAGCGTCCGCCAACGGCATGCCAGCCACGACATCGCCCCGATGGTGAACGTCGCGACGGCGTAGACCTCGGTCTCGTTCGAGTTCTGCCACGCGGTGAAGGTGAAGGCGCCGATGACCGCACCCGCCGCGGCTCCGCCCACGCGGGTGGCCGGTGGGACCGCCCACCCGCGCAGCGCCTCGTGCGCCACCAGAAAGAAGAACCCCGCCCCCGCCGCGCTCAGGAGCGCGCTCAGTAGATTGGTGCGAAGCGCGTACTCGCCAAAGGGAAAGATGACCGCCCAGACGTGGGCGATCATCACGAACAGGGGCGTGCCCGGCGGGTGGGGAATGCCGAGTGTCCTGACCGCGGCGATGAGTTCGCCGGCATCCCAGAACGTCACCGTCGGCGCCAGGGTGAGCAGATAACCGAGCAGGACAGCCGCGCCGACGGCGACCGCGGCGCGCCAACGCACTATGCTCCTCCCGCCCGCTGGGCCAACGCGAGGGCCTCGCGCACCGGAGCCACGGCGTGAACCCGGAACAACCGCGCGCCTCGCTCCCAGGCCATCGCGCAGGCAAAGGCGGTGACCCCGTCGCGCTCGTCAACTCCGAGTCCCGTGCCCGCGCTCACGAATCGCTTGCGGGAGGGACCGACGAGCACGGGGCGGCCCAGAGCCTGAAGGGCCTCGAGCTGATCCAGCAGCTGGAGACACTGCTCCTCGGTCTTGGAGAAGCCGAATCCGGGGTCCACCACGATGGCGCCAGGAAGGATTCCCGCGTCCCCGGCGAGCGCCAGCGACGCACGCAGCTCCGATATCACGCCCCCGACCACGTCTCCGTGGTACTCGGCGTGCCGGTACGAGGAGATCTCGAGAATCGGCCCGCGCGAGTGCATCAGGACGACCCCCGCCCTGCCCCGGGCCACCGCGGCGGGCATTGCCGAGTCGAGCCGGAACCCCGACACGTCGTTGATGATCGCCGCCCCGGCCTCCAGCGCCGCCCGCGCCACCGCGGCCTTGACCGTGTCCACCGAGATCGGGAGGTCGGGATGCTCGCGCGCCAGCGCTTCGACGACCGGAATCACCCGCCGGAGCTCCTCCG
>CAYYXP010000006.1:0-23654 GCA_964475685.1 uncultured Gemmatimonadaceae bacterium
ATGGTCGTCGCGGAGCGCCGCTATCACCGCTCGGGCGACGCGGTCTACCTCGAGCTGGCGAAGCGGTGGGCCCGCGGGACCGCGCATCGTGCTCCGGGGCTCGGCGTCATCTGTCGAGCCTACGACACCGATCCCGATTCCCAGCGGCGGTGGGGACGGCTCTTCGCGATCGCCAGCCTCGTCACCCCGCTCCTGCTCGGCATCTCCATCGGGGCGGTGGCGTCGGGGCGCGTGGTCGAGAACCAGCAGGGCAGCTTCGTCTCCCGCTTCGTCGCGCCCTGGCTCACGCCGTTCTCCGTGGCCGTCGGGCTGATGACGCTCGCCATCTTCGCCTTTCTTGCGGCGGTCTTCCTCACCCTCGAAACGGCCGACCACGACCTGGCCGACGACTTCCGGCGGAGGGGACTCCTCGCGGGTGTCGCGGTGTTCGGAACCGCGTTTCTCGCGCTCGCCTTGTCTCCAGCCGACGCTCCCCTCGTGACGGAAGGGCTCATCGGGTTCCCGTGGGCGCTGCCCCTTCACCTCCTCACGGGCACCTTCGCGGTGGCCACGCTCGCGGCGCTCTGGGGCCGTCGCTACCGACTGGCCCGAATGACGGCCGGGGTGCAGATTCTCTGCATCGTCGGCGGGTGGGCGATGGCGCAGTATCCCTACATCATCCCGCCCGACCTGACAATCGTCGAGGCGGCGGCGCCCCCGGTGACGCTTCGCCTGGTGACCATCGTCCTCGGGGTCGGCGGGGTGATCCTGCTGCCATCGCTGATCTATCTCTTCAGGATCTTCAAGAGCGCACCGACAGACCAGCCGGAGCGGCCGGCGAGGGGAGGGTAGGCCAATGGAAGAGGCCCTGGTCCGCACCGATCGCCTGGACATCTCTCCCTTCGCGCTCGCGGCCGTTGAGGCCATCGTTTCGGGCGACGCTGCAACCCTCGAGCGTCTCACCGGAGCCGCCTTCCCGCGCCCGGCCGCACCGCCCCCCTACATGACGGAGGCGCTCCCCGTCGTGCTGGAGAGGCTCCATACTCATCCCGACGAGGCACGATGGTGGAATTGGTTGATCGTGGAGCGGGAGACGGGGCGGGCGGCGGGATCGGTGGCGTTCGGGGGCACTCCCGATGCCGGCGGCGCGGTGCTGATCGGCTACGCGATGTACCCGGAATTTGAGGGTCACGGCTATGCCACCGAGGCCGTCCGCGCGATGATCGGATGGGCCTTCCGCCAGTCCGGCGTCACGGTGGTCCGCGCACTCGCCCCGGTGTGGAACACGCCGGCGCTCCGGGTGGCGGAGAATGTCGGCATGAAGCCCGTCGCCTCCAACGAGGACGACGATATCGGCGAGGTGCTGGTTTACGCCGTCAGCGCGCCAGCATCCGTCGGATCGGCCTGATCAGGAGCGCGAGGACCACCGTCGCCCCCAGCGCGAACAGCGCGACCGCCCCGAACAGCTGGGGCAGCGAGAACGCTTCGTACAGGCCGCCCACCCGACCACCCAGGTAGTTCCCCACGGAGGTCGCCAGGAACCAGACCCCCATCGTGAGACCGGCGATACGCGCCGGCGCCAGCCTCGTCATGGCGCTCAGGCCCACCGGGCTCAGGCAGAGCTCGCCGATCGTCTGAAGCAGATAGGTTCCCGTCAGCCAGAGCGGACTCACCGGTGCCCCGCCTTCGGAGTGTCGGGACGCGGGAACGAGAAGCGCGAAACTCAGCGCGACGAAGAACAGACCGATGGTGAACTTGGTGGGACTCGACGGATCGTGCTTGCCAAGCCGCAGCCAGATCCATGCGAACACCGGCGAGAGAAGGACGAGGAAGAAGGGCTCCGCCGACTGGAACCAGCTGGCAGGGAACTCGTACCCGAACGCCACCGTTCTGGTGTTGCGCTGGGCGAAGAGGTTGAGCGTCGAGCCGGCCTGCTCGAACACCGACCAGAAGATCGCGGCAGCGACGAAGAGCACCAGAACCACGAGAAGGCGCTTGCGCTCAGCGGGGGTCCACTTGGCCAGCACGAACATCCACACGAAGAACAGCACCGTGCTCAGCAGCAGCACCACGCCGAATGCGTTGGCCACCCACTCGGCGTCGATGGGGAGCGCGCCGGTCGCCGATCCGCCGGCCACGATCGCCACGATCGCCGCAACCATGGCGATCCCGAGCCGCAATTGGCGCCGCTGACGGGCCTTCTCCTCCTCGCTGTCCGGCTGTGCCTGGTGCATTCCCGCGTCCCCGAGGTACTTCCAGCCCCGCAGGTATTGCACCAGCCCCAGGAACATCCCCACGGCCGCCATCGCAAAGCCCCAGTGCCAGGTGCGGTCCGGATTCAGCCCGAGCGAGCCGAGGAGGCTTCGGAATTCGTTGCTCTGCGCCAGCCACCCGCACACGAAAGGCGCGATGAACGCACCCAGATTGATGCCCATGTAGTACAGGGAGAAGCCGGAGTCCCGCCGCACGTCCTCCGGGGTGTAGAGATCTCCCACCATCGTACTCACGTTGGGCTTGAGCAGGCCGGTGCCGATCACGACCAGCCCGAGCCCGAGGTAGAAGGTGGCGATGGACGGAATCGCCAGGCTGATGTGGCCCAGCATGATGACCACGCCGCCGTACAGCACCGCCCGCCGCTGGCCCAGGAACCGGTCGGCGATCCATCCCCCGGGTAGCGACGTGAGGTACACGAGCGCCACGTATGTTCCGTAGATCGCTCCGGCCTTGGCGGTGGGAAATCCGAGGCCACCGGTGGCGAGCGGCGCCGTCATGAAGAGGATCAGGAGCGCGCGCATGCCGTAGTAGCTGAACCGCTCCCACATCTCGGTGAAGAAGAGTGTGGAGAGGCCGCGAGGGTGCCCGAAGAACCTCGTGTCGTTCACTTGGCTCCCGCTTTCCTCTTCTTGAGGACGTCGTCCAGCACGACCCGGTCGATCCTTCCGTCCATTCGCACTCGCACGTCGTAGTTCTCCCAGTACATGAAGTTCTTGAGCGCCTCGAGAAATTCCGGCGTGGCGGTGCCCTGCTTCCGCTTGAGCCACTTGTCCGGCTGGCCAACCGGCTCCGCGAGCAGGATGGGCTCGAGCTGGGCGACGACGGCCGGAGTGATCGGCAGGAGATCGACCGTCTCGCTGGGGAAGAAGTGCAGCTGGTGCAGGGCAAGCAGCCGCTCCAGCTCGGCAATCGGATCGGGAGCGTCATACACCCTGATGTCGATGAACCTGTCGTTGGCGCCGAGGTAGCCTCCGTTCTTCCGGACCACCAGCAACGCGGCCGACTGCATTCCCCGCTTGTCTCCACCGCCCGCCTGCCCCGCCTTGAGAGCGGCCATGAGCCGATCGGCCAGGCTTCCCCGCGTCCGCTCGAAGGTCTCGGCCAGATTCTTCACCGTCTTGTCGGAAACCATGATGTTGGCCTGCGCGGCGAACCCTCTCCCGACGATCACCGCCCCCTTCCCCCCCGCGACACTCCCGCGGCCCGACGGATCGCCCACCCGCCCCCCAGACCAGTCAAAGGTGGTAGTGCCGCTGAAGCTGGCGGCGTTGCCGCGGGCGTCCACCATACCTACCTGGCGGTCCTGCAGCATCGAGTCGGTGCGCATCACCTTCCGCAGCGCCGCTTCCGCGGTGGCGCCCTCGGCGATGAGGTCGAGCCCGCGCTCACCGTACGCGGTGTTGCCGAGGCTCTGGGTGGCGACCGCCCCGACGCCGGAACGAGCCCAGGGAACGATGCCGCCGACGTTGGGAAACTTGGACTGAACAACGACGCCGAGGTCGCCGTTCACCGAGTCCCAGGCCACGATGCTGTAGGTGTGGGCGAGTTTCTGGAGGTGAGAGGGAGGCAGGAGAGGCTGCTGAGCGGCAAGAGGGAGGGAGCCGAGAAAACAGGGAAGACAAACAAGCACGACGAACGAGCGGCACGAGCGACGGTGCATCGATGACCCCTGTTTCACGGTTTCCCCAGCTTCCTCTTCAAGTACGCGAGCTGGGCCTCGATGGCTTCATCCAGCCGGCGACGCTCGGCCTCCGCGTTCGCGAGCGCCCCGTCATCCGGGCGCACGGCACCGGCCGCCTCCAGATCGCGCCACGCCGCCTGAATCGAGTCCGCGGCCCCGCCGGCGCCCGCCTGCCGGACTTCGGCGGCCATCTCCTCGATTTCCCGCTGGGCCAGGACGAGCTCGTCGCGCTGCACGGCGATCCGGCGCACCAGCACCTCGATTCGTTCCCGGTGCCTGGCGGCGAACCGCTCCGCGACAGTGACGGTCTCCAGATCAGGGACCGCCGCGGCCATTCGCCCCCTCCGCTCCGCATCCTCGAGGTGCTTGCGCTCGGCGGCCAGCTCCTCTTCGCTCGCGACGAGAGCCTCGCCCATCCGGGTAAGACCGACCTTCGCCTCGATCAACGCCTCACGCATGCCTGCGGCATACGCGCGGGAATCACCCCCGCCACGCTCCCGGAGCAGTTGTTCCAGTCGGCCCCTCAGGCCGTCGAGCACGGCCCGGATGCGGCGGTCATGGCTGGGCACCTCAGGGAAATCCGCCGGCCGGAGGCCGACGGGAGGCCACCGGATGGCGGCCGATGCGCAAAGGAGATCGAATGGTAGGACCCGCTCCAGAGGGCGTCAAGCGACCCAGGCTACCCCCACCAACCGCTCCTTGGTAGCCTAGTACCATGACAGAAACCTGCCCGCTTTGCGCCATCGTCGCCGGACGGAGCAGTACGCCGGGCGGCATCATCCACCTCGACGAGTGCTGGCTCGTCGTGCATCATCCGGGGGCCCACTCCGACCCTGGCGAGCTCTTTGTGATTCTCCGGCGGCACGCTGAATCGATCGGCACGTTGACGGCGCCTGAAGCGGCCTCGCTCGGCCCCCTCCTTCGAGCCGGCGTGTCCGCCATCGAGGGGGTGGTCGCGCCTGAGCGGGTTTACGCCGCCTCCTACAACGAGCGGGTCCGGCACGTTCACTTCTACCTTCTGCCCCGCACCAGCGCGCTTCCCGCCGGCCACGTCGCATCCGACCTCTTCCGTCGGGGCCGCGGGCTGCTGCGAGGCTGGGGGCTCGCTTCAAATCCATCGGCAGCCGCCCGGGCGGACGCTGCCGAGCGCATTCGAGCGGAGGATGTATGGCGGACCCTGCACGACTGAGATTCTCCGGCCTCTGGCGCCGGCTGGGCGCCGGGGACGCGAGTGACGCCGTGTTCGACAGGCTGGCGGCGGCGTACGGCGAGTCCGGACGCGTCTATCACACGCTCGACCACGTGATGGATTGCCTTGCGCTGCTCGATGAGGCCGGCCTCGCCGCGTCCGAGCGCGATCCGATCGAGGCCGCGATCTGGTTTCACGACGTGTTCTATGATTCGCGCCGCCGGGACAACGAAGTCAGGAGTGCCGAGTGGGCCGCGCAGACCCTCTCCGCCGCGGGCGTGCCTCCGGAAACCGCGACACGGGTCGCCCAGCTGATCAGGATGACGGATCACTCGTCGCCACCCCCCGATGCCGGCGGGCAGCTGCTCTGTGACGTGGACCTCGCCATACTCGGTCGGGAGGAGGCGGAGTTCGACGAGTACCAGCGCCGAGTCCGCGAGGAGTACGGGTGGGTCAGCGACCCGCTGTACCGGGCAGGCAGGGCACGCGTGTTGTCCGGGTTTGCCAACCGGCCACGGATCTACCTGACACAGGGCTTTCGAGACAGGTACGAGGCGGCCGCCCGCGCAAACCTGCGCCGGGCTCTCGCCGGCCTCGAAGGCTGAGTCCGCGCCTCGGGAACCCCGGGTTATCTTGGGGCATCATGCACAGAGTCCTGCCGGCACTCGTGGCGGCGCTGGTCTTCGCCTGCGGGAGGTCACCGTCCTCCGGCCGCGCCGCGTGCGGTCTTGCGGCGCTGGCCGGCCCCACCGCGCTGCTCACCCAGTTCAGCGTGCCGCGCCAGACGCTGAGTCGCGCTCCCTCGCAACTTCCCGAGCGCATGGTGGCCCGGGTCGTCGCGGGTCCCGCACTGGTGGCGCTCGTGGGACGGGCCGACACCCTCCTCGTAATCGGCATCGAGGGCTCCATCCCTCCGGCAATCCGGCCGGCGTACGGCGTGCTGGTCCTCGACCTGGCGGAGAAGGCCCGTGGGGTGGTGTTGTATGAGGCGTTGCCGGTGGAAGGGGCGCCGACGATCGGAACCGTTACGATTGGAGCGGAGACGGTGCCGCTGATCGGAATCCAGCTCGACCCGGCAAGGATCGAGGACCTGCGCTGCCCCTTGTTCCCCGACTCGGTGCTGTCATGAGTGCGCCCCGCATCGCAGTGGGCGGCGTCACCCGCCAGTGGGACGGCTCGGAGCGCACCGGTGTGAACGCCGCGTACGCCAAGTCGGTGCTGGCCGCCGGCGGCGTACCGCTCATCCTCTCGCCTCTCCTCGGGCCCTCCCTCGCCGCGCGCGCGCTCGCGGGAGTGGACGGCCTGCTCCTCACAGGAGGAGAGGACATCCATCCCGCCTGGTATCAGGCCGAGCCGTCTCCCCACATCTTCCCGCCGAGCCGCGAGCGCGACCTCTTCGAGCTCGCCTTATTCGCCGCCGCCCGGCAGCTGGAGATTCCGATCCTTGGCATCTGCCGGGGCATCCAGCTGATCAACGTCGCGCTGGGCGGCACCCTCTTTCAGGACCTTCCCTCCGAGCGTCCGGGGCCGCTGGACCACAACCCACAGGCCGCCCGCAACGCCCGCACCCACGCGCTCCGACTGGCGCCCCGCAGCCGCGCCGAGGCCGCGCTCGGACCCGGGCCGCTGACCGTCAACTCCTTCCACCACCAGGCCATTCGGGAGCTGGCGGAGAAACTGGTCGCAACGGGATGGTCGGAAGACGGGCTGATCGAGGCAGCAGAGACGCCGCCGGGCGACCCGTGGTTGCTGGCCGTGCAGTGGCACCCGGAGGAGATGTTCGCCGAGATAAGCGCCCCCGAGCGGGGGCTCTTCCGTGCGCTGGTCGAGGAAGCTTCCCGCCGGGAAAGCGGGGCTCTGGATGCTAGTGCGCCCCGAGATCCCGGAGAAATCGATCGGGTGCCTGGCCACTCGGGAACAGCAGCCGGTCGCTCACCCCATTGAGGGCGGTCCGGACCGAGGCAAACCGGTTGGCGGCGGTGCGGAGCAACGTGTCGAGGCCGTACTGCGAGGCCAGCGAGTGATCGGACGCCATGCCGAAGCCGCGACGTCCCAATTCGTCGTAATACGTCACGGTGGGGCCGCCTTTGCGGAGGTGCCGGGCGGCGATATAATCGGGAAACAGTCCCGCGAGCCAGAGCGCGTAGTTGCCCAGGTGGAGCATGACCCGGAAACGCCGCTCCCCGCTGCTCGACTCGAGATCCACCAGGATGTCCACGAGGTACCGGTGGCGATGGTCGTCGTTCCAGTCCACGCGCCATGCCCGGTCGCGCTGCCCGAACTCGAGCAGCAACGCGGCCAGATAGTCGGCGAGCTCCGAATCGTCCACCCCCGCCCCGCGAAGGGCGTGGCGCACGACGACGAAATAGAACAGCGCCTCGGAGGGGACGAGCATCGTTCGCACCGTAAGCAACCGGTCGAGCAGATCCGGCGAATCGAGGAGAGGGTCAGGCCCCTCCGCCTCCAGCCGCCGCTCGAGATAGGCCCGGCGATGCGCGCTCCCCCGGCTCAGTAGCAGGATCACCAGCTGCAGGTCCGCCGCGGTCAGGCGGCCCCGCGTATTCGCGCGAATCATGCCCGATCCCTCCCTTCCTGATCTCCCGCAAGCTACCGAGCTCACGGCCGTGAAGCATATCCCGCGGAAGGCCTTTGCTGTTCCCGAATGGGCCACCGAACTTGCTCCGAGCCAGCAAGGAGCGGGCCGCGTGGCAGGCGAGGCGTCGGGGGCGGTGGTTCCGAGGGCGTCCAGCGGCACACCGGTGGGGGCCGCACGGAAGACGTGACGCTCCGAGTAGTGCACGTCGCGTCGGGCCGGGAGTGGCGCGGTGGTCAGCGCCAGGTCTGGCTGCTCGCGCGAGAGCTGGCGCGCCTGGGAGGCGTCGAACAGGTGGTCGTCACGGGAGAGGGCGGGGAACTGGCACGCCGCCTGGCCGGAGACGGGGTCGCCGTGCACCCTGTCCATTGGACGGCGGGGCTCGACCCCCGCGTTCTCCCCGCGGTGATCGCAGAAATTCGCGCCGGCGGCTCGGTGCTTCACGCTCACGACGCGCATGCGGTGACGCTGGCCGGCATCTCCTCCTGGCTCACCCGCAGGCCCCTGGTGGCCACCCGCCGCGTCGACTTCCCTCTGAGGCACCCTGTCGTGTGGAAGCGCGCACGGAGGGTGATCGCGATCTCGGGGGCGGTGCGGGACGTCCTCCTCACCGACGGCATCCCGGCCGACCGGATCACCGTCATCCCCTCGGGAATCTCCCTCGACGACACCCGGGCACCCGCGCCTCTCGGAATCCGCAGCCGCCTCGGCCTCGGGCCCGACGCGATGATCGCGGTGAACGTCGCCGCGCTCGTGGGGCACAAGGATCACGCGACTCTTCTTCGGGCCGCGGAGGCGCTGCGCGATCGCCACCCCGGGCTGCACTGGGTCGTTGCCGGGGAAGGACCGCTGCGGAAGGAGATCGAGCATCGGCGAGACGAGCTGCGACTGTCGTCACGGGTCCACCTGCTGGGTCACATTCCGGAGCCTGTCCGCCTCATCGCGGACGCCGACGTTTACGTCATGAGCTCGAACCAGGAGGGCCTGGGCACGTCGGTCCTGGACGCCATGGCACGTGGCATCCCGGTTGCGGCTACTGCCGCCGGTGGCCTGCTTGAGCTTCTGTCGGACGGCGCCGGCCTCCTCGTCGCGAGGGGGGATTTCTCCGCCTTGGCTGACGCAGTCAACCGGATACTGACCGACCAGGCACTGAGAAGGGCGCTGATCGACCGCGCGAACCACGCAGTCAACCGCTTCACCGCGGGACGCATGGCAGCGGACGCCTTATCCGTGTATCGTTCGTGCGCCTCATTTCATTGACGGAACATGATTTACGTCTGCATACCGAGTTACAACGAGGCCCCGACGGTGGGCCTCCTGCTCTGGAAGATCCGGCAAGTGTTCGCCGGCTTTCCGCGCGAGTACCAACTCCTCGTGCTCGACGACGGTTCCACCGACGCCACCGCCGAGGTGCTGGAGCCGTATGCGCGAGTCCTCCCTCTCACCGTTCTCCGCCATCCTGAACGACGCGGCTATGCCGCGGCGGTGGAGACACTGCTGAGACGGGCGGTCGAGCTGACCGATCGCCCCAAGCGCGATGCCGCGGTCCTGATGCACGCCGATTTCGCGCACAACCCGCAGACGCTCCCCGATCTCGTGCGCCGGGTGGACAGCGGAGCGGACGTTGTCGTCGCCCAGGGGAAGGTCGAGGGAGAAGTGTCGCGATCCCACCGCTGGCTCAGGCGCTGCGCGCCGATGTTTCTGGGGGGCGTCGTGTCCGTTCCCGGTGTCAAGGACGTCGTGTCCGGATTCGCGATCTTCCGTCTCGTGGTCCTTCGCAATGCCATCCGGAGTCAGGAGCGCGAGTTGCTGGTGTCGGACGATTGGGCGGCCAACGCCGAGCTGTACTGGCGGACCAGCCGCTACGCGCGACGGGTGGAGGCGTTGAGCTCCTCGGAGCGTCACGACCTTCGCGGGCGGCCGAGCCGGGTGAATGTCTGGGAGACGGCGGCGACATTGTGGGCTGCGCGCGCCAGGCTGCGCGCCTCCCCGATTCCACCGGCCCCGCCGGAGAGCCCGGCCGGCCGGAGGGAGCCCGAGCGCCAGGCCGAGGCGGTCACATGATGCTGAAGACCGTCGCGGCGGCGCTGATGGCGCTTCAGGGGAGCGGCACACCCTCCCTCGCCTCGACGTTCCCGTTCGCCGTCGGCGAGAAGCTCACCTACACGGCCAAGCTCGGGATGATCAGCCTGGGGTCGGGGACACTGGAGGTCGCCGCCAAGGACTCGATCCGCGGAGACGAGACTTTCCGGTTCAGGTTCCGGCTCCAGGGAAGGACCGTCTTCTACTCCCTCGACGACGTGCTCGAATCGTGGGTGGGTACCGGTGATTTCATCTCCCGGCGGTTCGTCCAGGATTTCGTGGAGAACGACAAGCCCAAGCATCGGACCTACGAGATCTACGCCGACTCCGGGTTCTTTCGGGAGGTCGGCAAGGAGAAGACAGAGCCGACTCCAGTCGACCCGCTCGACGACGCCGCGTTCTTCTATTTCGTCCGGATAACGCCGCTGGCCGTGGGCAAGAAATACATGTACCCACGGTATTTCCGGAAAGACAAGAACCCCGTCACGATCGAAGTGAAGAAGCGCGAGAAGATGGAGTTGCCCGATGGCAGCCGGGTGAATTGCCTCGTGCTCCACCCCGTCATCGATACCCAGGGCCTCTTCTCGAAGCGGTCGGACACCCGGATCTGGCTCACCGACGACAGCCGCCGGATCCCGGTCCAGATCCGCACCAAGTTCCCCTTCGGCACCATCACCCTTCGCTTGAAGGAGATGGTCCTCGCCGGCTCGGACGAGCCGGCGCCGGCATCGGGCGAGTAAGGGTGACCTACCGCGAGGCGGACCTGACTCGTCTCAAGACGATCCCGGTCGCCGGGCGCGGCAACAAGCTCGATCCGTCCCTCCTCGCCTCCGTCCCCGGCCGGAATCGCGGCTTCTCCGACTTCCTCTCCAGCCTTCCCGATGTGCTGGCCGCCCACGATCTGCGGGCGGTCATCGATGGCATCGCCTCGGCCTCCCGCAACCGCCGCGGCGTCGTGCTCCTCGCCGGCGGCCACGTGATCAAGGTCGGACTCGGTCCACTCATCCGCGTCTGGCTCGAGCAGGGTGTGGTGACCCATCTGGCCCTCAACGGGGCGGCAGCGATCCACGATTTCGAGCTGGCAGCCTACGGGGGGACGAGCGAAGATGTGGAAAGCGGTCTCGCCGACGGCACATTCGGCATGTCGGAGGAGACCGGCCGCGACATGAACGGGGCGATCGCCGCGGCAGCCCGCGCCAATCAGGGGATGGGTGAGGGGCTCGCCGCCGCCCTGGCCTCGCGTGCGTCGCTACCGGGCGGGGAAGCCTCGGTCCTCCTTGCCGCTGCGCGCCATGGGGTGCCGGTCACCGTGCACGCAGCCATTGGCGCCGAGATCAACCACCAGCATCCTTCCGCGGACGGGGCCGCGCTCGGCGCCACGAGCCACCGTGATTTCCGGCGGCTGGCCGGCTCGCTCCCGTCGCTGGAGGATGGCGGAGCGGTACTCAACTGGGGGAGTGCGGTGGTGCTCCCGGAGGTTTTTCTGAAGGCCCTAGCCGTCGCGCGGAATCTCCAAGGCGGTCGACCGGTGCGATTCCTGGCGGCCGATTTCGACATGCAGCGCCACTACCGGCCGGCGATGAACGTGGTGCGTCGTCCCACTCTTGGCGGAGGCGCCGGCTACATGCTCACCGGCCACCACGAGATACTCATCCCGCTTCTGGTGTGGGGTGTTGTGGAGAGGCTGGAGGCGCTCCGCTAGTACGCGGCCCGTCCCGCGATTGTCTCCCGCACCCTTTCGGCCGTTTCGGGCGCGATCACCTTCAGCACCAGGTAGATGAGAAAACCGATGAAGGCCAGGAAGAACACGGTGCTGAGCAGTCCCATCAGCAGGCCGAAGAGGCCGAAGAACACCTTGAGCAGGAAGACCGCGATGACCGCGAAGACCGCGAATCCCAAAAGGTTGCGGAACATGGTGTTTTCCTCGTGGAAGCAGGGTTGCGCCCATATACGCCCGGACGTTTCAAAAAGTTTCGTCGAAAGTTAAGTGACTTCACTCCATGATGTTGTAATCATCGGAGGCGGGCCGATCGGCGCCGCCTGCGCCAGAGAGTTGGCTCTCGCCGGCCGACGGGTAGCCGTGCTGGAACAAGGTGGGAACCGGGGCCAGGCGTGGCAGGCAGCAGCGGGAATGCTGGCCCCCCAGATCGAGTCGGAGCCGGACGATCCGGGCCTCGAGTTGGGCCTGGCGGGACGGGAGTCCTACCCCATGTTGGCGGCGGCGTTGCGCGAGACGACGGGGATCGACATCGGACTCTGGCGCGAAGGAATTGCCTGGGTAGCGGCGGACGAGGTCGAGGCCGGCGACCTCAGGGCCCGGGTGGCGTGGCAGCGCCAACAGAGCCACCTCTCGGACTGGCTCGATGCCGACGAGGTGAAAGCCCGCTGGCCCTGGCTGGGGCCGACTGCCGGGGCGCTCTGGGCGCCTCGCGAGGGCGCGCTCGAGCCGGTGCAACTGGTGCGCGCGCTTCTGGCCGACGCCGTTCGTGCCGGGGTGCAGGTGGTGGACGATGCCGCCATCGGCGTGGACCGGCAGGGGGACCGTGTCGCCGGGGTCATTGGCCGGAGGAACCGATATCCGGCAGGCGACGTCATCATCGCAGCTGGGGCATGGTCGGGCCTGGTGGAGGGAGTTCCGCGACCGCTCGCGGTGGCGCCGGTCAGGGGGGAGATGGCGGCGCTCTCGTGGCCCGATGGTGCCGGTCCTGCCATCGTCTACGGCCACGGCTGCTACCTGCTCCCGCGCGGAAACGAGGCCATCCTCGGTTCCACGATGGAGTACGCCGGGTACCATCCTGAAGTGAGCGCGGCCGGTCTCGCCCGAGTCTTCGCCGGTGCCGGGGCGCTCTGTCCCAAGCTGGACCGTGCGAAGGTCCATCGGACGTGGGCAGGGCTCCGGCCCGTCACTCCCGACGGACTGCCCATCATCGGGGCCGAGCCGCGACTGCCGGGACTCTGGTACGCCACCGGGCATGGACGAAACGGCGTCCTTCTCGCCGGCATTACCGGCGCGATCATTCGCCAACTGCTCGCGGGTGAGCGGCCTGAGGAGGACTTGCGCGCGTTTTCTCCGGACCGATTCTACCGGTGGTAGCTCCGCCCTCGTGTGAGGTCGCCGGCTGCCCGCTGGCAGAGGTCGGCAGAGCAGCAGAACCAACCTGCACCCTCCGTTCCCGTGGTGGCGTGCCGACATGGGCACTCCTGTTCACCCTGGCCTTCTCCATTCCGCTTTCCGGACAGTCCGCGGACCTCCTCCGGGAGCGCAGCGACTTCGCGGCGTGGCTCGCGTCCGCGCCCGATTCGCCCTTGGCGGGAATCGTTCAGCAGCCGATCGGGCGGGAGCTTCGTATCGGGCCCAGTGATTCCGACATTCCGCTCGCGGGGGTGGAGGAGTTTCGCCTCGCCGAAACCAACGGACGGGTAACGCTCCATGGATCCGAAGGGAGTCGCCAGATACCGCGAGGGCGCCCGTTCCGGCTCGGCGACCATACCTTCTCGGTCGGAGGGATCCCGGGGCGCATGGTGGTCACGGTCTTCGGACCGGCGAGGAAGCCCCACGTCGTGACCCACTACCCCCACGATCGAAGCCTGGTCTTCGCTGGAGCGCTGACCCCGCCCAACCAACCAGGGACCGTGCGGCTCCTCGGCCTGGATGGGATCGAGGTGGAGGCGGCGGAGGCGGGCACCGTGGTGGTCCCGATGGGAGGCCGACCGACCAGCCTCCGGGTCCGCCGGCTGCCCGTGGGCGAGGACGAATACGAGATGGAGATCTTCTTTCGCGACTCGACCAATGCCGCCGGCACCTATCCCGCCGGCCGCTTCGTGTCGCTCCTGCCCACGGGTGACGGCCGTTATCGGCTCGATTTCAACCGGGCTCGCAATCCATTCTGCGCGTACAGTTCGGCGTTCCCCTGCCCGGCGCCGTGGCAGGGCAACGCCCTGCCGGCTTCGGTGCGCGTGGGGGAGAGGTATGGGGAGTAATCTGCGGGCCACCGGCCATCGGCCATCGGTGCATCGCTCCCTGGCCCTCGCCCTGGCAGCCCTCGCGTGGGCACCTGCGCCTTCCCCGGCGGGGACGTGGCGCGGCGTGCTCGAACTGGCCGGTGGGCAGCTTCGCTTCGGGCTGGAGGTCGAACGAGCCGGACCGGCGTGGCAAGGCCGCCTTTGCAACGGCTCCGTGTGCCAGCCATTCTCAGGAGTGCGGGTGAACGGGGACAGCATGATCCTCGAGATTACCGACTATGCTGCGACCATCGGGGCCACGCTGTCGGGGGACTCGCTGGCCGGCAGCTACCGCAACGTGGGCAATCGCGGCCCTCGCACCATACCGTTTCACGCCTCACGAGGCGTGTGGCCGATCCAGCCCGGCTCTCCGACCCTCCTGGGGCGGTGGGATGCCACCTTCTTCCAGGAGCTGGGAACCAGCCCGCGAGTGCTGGAGCTCCGGAACGGGGTCGCCGGGCTCGAGGGCACCATCATTTCCAACACCGGTGACTACGGCCACTTCGCCGGGCGGGTGGAGGGCGACAGCTTCGCCCTCTCCCATTTCGATGGGTCCTTCGTGTACCTGATCACCGGCGCCCTCGATGGCGACACGCTGCGAGGGACCTTCCACGCCGGGCTCCGTACCCAGACGCCGTTCGTGGCGGTGCGGAGCACCGGTGCGCCTCACCTCAAGGCACCCACCGAGGTCAC
Organism: uncultured Gemmatimonadaceae bacterium; assembly: GCA_964475685.1. Taxonomy (GTDB): domain Bacteria; phylum Gemmatimonadota; class Gemmatimonadetes; order Gemmatimonadales; family GWC2-71-9; genus CAVVWJ01. The sequence continues at coordinate 14,494 of CAYYXP010000006.1, forward strand.
CGGCGCCGACACCACCGTCCCGTTCCATTTCTCGGCCCCAGACCTGAGCGGAAAGGTGATCACCCAGGACGACCCGCGGTTCCGCGGCAAGGTCGTGCTCATTGACATCTTTGGAAGCTGGTGCCCGACCTGCCACGAGTCGGCGCCGATGCTGGTGCGTCTCTACCGGAAATACCGGGCGAGCGGGCTGGAAATCGTTGGGCTGGGTTACGAGGTCACCGGAAACCCGGCGATAGATCGAGAGCAGGTGCGGCGCTACCGCGACAAGTTCGGCATTCCCTTTCCGCTCCTGCTCGCCGGCATCAACGACGTCGAGGCAGCGGGGGCGACGCTGCCTCAACTTCGCGGATTCACTTCATTCCCGACGACGGTCTTTCTGGGGCGGGACGGGAAGGTGCGCCAGGTCCATGCGGGCTTCTACGGGCGGGCAACGGGGGCTCAGCACGAACGGTTGGTCGAGGGGTTCGAGCTGGAGATCGAGAAACTGCTGGCAGAAAAGTGAGCCTGGCGAGTGTCGACCTGTCGTTTCACCGCTTCAACTTTACTCCCGCGGCTTTCGCCTCCGGGTCAATCCGCAGCCCGATGTATTCTCCGGCGATGGCGTGCCCGGAGACGCCGCAGAGCATCCAGTACCACCCGGGCTGATCGGCAATGAACGTGGTCTGATCGGTCTGGCCGGCGGGGAGGCCGGCCGTGACCATGCGGGTCATGGCGTTGTCGAATGCCGGCCTCCCCCCCTCGACAGGGAGCTTCTCCCGCTCCGCCATGACGACCAGACTGTGCGCGGCGCTGGAGTCGGCAGACCGCCATTCCCACTGTACGGTCCAGCCGAGCGGAACGACAACCTGTACGCCGCCGCCCCGCTCCCTGTTGAGGAGCGCGGTGGTCGACCCGGCCGGCCTGGCGGTCTCGAGGCGAAGCGATGCCGTGCGAGAGGCACTGTCGGAGGTGACCCAGTCGACGGTACCCGCAATCGGCGGCGCGGATTGCGCCCGGGCGACGCCGGTGAATGAGAGGATAAGGGCTACGAGCAGTCCGGCGTGGGTGAAGCGAGGCTCGGCGATCATGGCCTGCGGTCTGGCTCCATGGTAGGTGCATCGGTAGCTTGAGTGGCCCGCACCAGCAAGGCGCGCCGCAATCTAATCGAGGAGACTCGGATGGCGGGATTACTCTCAAGAGCACGGATCGTCGCCGGCCCCGGGTTCAACCGCTGGCTGGTTCCCCCGGCGGCCCTCGCCATCCATCTCTCGATCGGCATGGCCTACGGCTTCAGCGTCTTCTGGCTCCCGCTGAGCAAGGCGGTTGGCCTCACGGCCCCGATTCCCTGCGCCGACACCATGAGCTTCTTCCAGCGCCTTCTCGCCACCAACTGCGACTGGAAGATCAGCATGCTGGGGTGGATGTACACCTTGTTCTTCGTCTTCCTGGGCTCCTCCGCCGCGGTGTTCGGCCGTTGGCTGGAGCATGCGGGACCACGCAAGGCCGGCGTGGTGGCGGCCTTCTGCTGGGGCGGCGGCCTCCTCATCTCCGCGGTGGGTGTGCACCTGCACCAGATCTGGCTCCTGTGGCTGGGCTCCGGCGTGATCGGCGGGTGCGGCCTGGGCCTGGGGTACATCTCGCCGGTTTCGACACTGATCAAGTGGTTCCCCGACCGCCGCGGCATGGCCACCGGCATGGCGATCATGGGGGTCGGCGGCGGCGCCATGATCGGCGCTCCGCTGGCCGACATCCTGATGAAGCACTACGCCACTCCGACATCGGTCGGAGTGAAGGAAACCTTCATTACCATGGGGATCATCTACTTCGCGACAATGCTGGCCGGCGCCTTCGGTTACCGGGTCCCGCCGCCGGACTGGAAGCCCGCGGGGTGGACGCCACCGGTCAAGCAGGGCGCGATGATCACCACCCGGCACGTACACGTGGACCGGGCGTGGAAGACGCCCCAGTTCTGGATGCTGTGGGGCGTGCTGTGTCTCAACGTAAGCGCGGGCATTGGCGTGATCGGGATGTCGTCACCGATGATCCAGGAGGTGTCCGGCGGCCGGCTGATCGATCTGCCGGGCGTTCCGTTCGGCTCGCTCAACGAGGCGCAGAAGGCCCAGTTGGCGACGATGGGGGCCGCCTTCGCGGCGCTCCTCAGCCTGTTCAACATCGCCGGGCGGATCAGCTGGGCATCGCTCTCCGACTACATCGGCCGGAAGCGGACGTATTTCATCTTCTTTGCCCTGGGCGCGGCTCTTTACGCCTCGGCGCCGGCCGCCGGCCGCGCCGGACTGATCGGGTTGTTCGTGGCCCTGTTCTGCCTCATCCTCACGATGTATGGAGGCGGCTTCGCCACCATCCCCGCGTACCTCGCCGACATCTTCGGTACCCAGTTTGTGGGGGCCATCCACGGCCGGCTGCTCACCGCGTGGTCGGCGGCCGGGATCCTCGGCCCGGTACTGGTGAACTACATCCGCGAGTATCAGATCGACCGGGGAGTTCCAGCCGCCCAGGCCTACAATGTCACGATGTACGTGCTGGCGGGCCTGCTCGTGGCCGGGTTCTTCTGCAACCTCGCCGTCCGGCCGGTCGCAGAGCACTTCTTCATGAGCGAGCAGGAACTGGCAGCGGAGCGGGCGACGACCCGATGAGCCCGGAAATTTGCATGATCTTTGATGATTCTGAATATTTTCCCGGAGGGAATCGTGGCAGAACATGAGACCCAGCCAAGGCTGGGCGGGCACTGGGGGCTGGTCATAGTCACCTGGACGCTGGTCGGGGTGCCCCTCCTCTGGGGCGTCTGGAACACCCTCGTGAAGGCCTCGGCCCTCTTTCGGTAGGTCAATTCCCGCTGGAGGGTTTCAGGAGGGGGTCGCGCAAGTCTTTGCACTTGCTGGAGTTGCCCGCCAAGGTCGCGGGGGGCCGGGGTACTGTCAGGAAGTTGGGTCTTGACGTACCGCATGGCTTGCGCAAATTGTATCCCGTTGAACGCTTATGGCTTAACCCCGACAACAGGACGCCCCTTTCGGGCGTTGCCTCCGCGGCCCATGCCGCATCGAATACCCACAGGCTTGTCCTCGCCGGCCGCACCGCGGCTGGCCTAACTGCATCCCGATCCATCGACAGGAGAGAGTGTCCATGAAGCATGGCTCACGTTGGCTGGTCGTTCCGATGTTCCTCGGTGTGACCGCGTCCCTTGCCGCCCAGGGTGGGGACTGGACGACCTACGGCGGTAACGACTGGAACACGCGGTACTCCCCACTCAAGAGCATCAGCACATCCAACGTCTCACAGCTGGTGCCCCGCATGATTTTCCAGACGGGGATCTCGAAGCTCGGGTCGTTCGAGAATACCCCGATCGTTTCGGGTGGGGTCATGTACGTGACGACTCCGTTCAATACGGCAATGGCATATGACCTGAGCACGAAGAAGGAGCTCTGGCGGTACGAGCACAAACTCGGCACCACCATCTTCTGTTGCGGCCCGAACAACCGGGGAGTTGCCCTCCACGGCCCCCACGTTTACATGGGCACCCTCGACGCTCGCCTGGTTGCTCTCGACGCAAAATCCGGCAAAGTGCTGTGGGACAAGGAAGTCGACGATCCCACATATGGATACAGCATCACCCACGCCCCGCTGATCGTGGGCGATAACGTCATCGTCGGCGTGTCCGGCGGCGAGTACGGCATCCGCGGCCACGTCACCGCCTACAACGCCGTCACCGGCGACCAGGCATGGCGCTGGTATTCGATCCCGGCGCCGAAGGGCGATCCCACCTTCGACGACAAGGCACCCAACGGCTGGTTCGGCACTTGGCCGGGAAGCACTCTCGACGGCGCCGACCTGCACCGCGACATCGCCAAAGAGAAGGGCGACAGCGCCAAGTTCGCCGATAGCTGGAAAACCGGCGGCGGCGGCGTATGGATGACACCGGCGTACGACAAGGAGTCGAACACCATCTTCGTCGCCGTCGGCAACCCATCCCCAGACCTCGACGGCAGCGTCCGGCCGGGTGACAACCTCTACACCGACGCCGTCGTGGCCATCGACGCCGCCAGCGGCAAGACCAAGTGGTACTACCAGACAGTTCCTCACGATGTCTGGGATCTTGATGCCGTGTCTCCGCCGGTCGTCACCACGGTGGGCGGTCAAAAGGTGGTCGTGCACGCGGGCAAGACCGGCTGGGTGTACGTCCTCGACGCCGGCACCGGCAAGCTGGTGCGGCGTAGCGACGCCTTCGTGCCTCAGGAAAACATGTTCGCGCTGCCCACCGCTGAGGGTACCCGAATGCTGCCGGGCGCCAACGGCGGCGCGGAGTGGTCGCCGATTTCGATCGATCCGACGCTCAACTACGCCTTCGTGGCCGCGCTGCACCAGCCGATGAACTACATCGTGCACAACGCCCCCTACGAGAAGGGGCGGCTGTGGCTCGGTTCGGCCTTCGTCGCGATTCCGGGTGAGGAGCAGTACGGCCTCTACTCGGCGGTCGATCTCAAGACCGGCAAGATCGCGTGGCAGAACAAGGTGCCCCAGCCGATGATCGGCGGCTCGCTGGCCACCGCCGGCGGCCTCACCTTCACCGGTGAAGGCAACGGCAACTTCAACGCGTACAACTCCAAGACCGGCAAGCTCCTCTGGCAGTTCAACGCGGGAGCGGGGTGCAACTCGGCGCCGATGTCGTTCACCCACGGCGGTGAGCAGTTCGTTGCCGTAGCATGTGGCGGCAACTTCCAGCTGAGCTTTCCCCTGGGTAACGCCGTGATGGTCTTCGGCCTGCCTGGCAAGTCGAAGGGCTGAGAATTCGAGCCGGCCGGTAGAGATCCCGTCTCGGGTGTCTCTGCCGGCCGCCTCGTTTAGACAACAGAGTGGCGACACGATGGTGGTGGGCGGTCCTCGGGACCGTGGGGTTCCTGGCGGGGCGCGCCTGGCCCGACTCGGGCCCGGATGGGCACTGGCTCTCCCGCAACGGTGACGATTGGCGCGCGCTGAGCCCGGTGGCCCAGACAGCCTACACCGAGGGATTCCTGACAGGGGCCGCCCTCGGGCAGGCGGCAGCGGGAGCGGCGGCCGATTCGGCCGGGTTGACACAGGAGATCACGAAGTTGCGTCGTGAGGGGCGGTTCCGGCTCCCCTACGGCGCCAACGTCTACATCAGCCGGATGAACGACTACTACTGGTGGGAGAACCACCGTCCGCTCCCCCTCTGGTACGGGTTCTGGGAGGTGAACTCATCGCTTACTGGTCCGATGAATGACTCCACGCCATGAGCGCGTGGTTCCGTTTGTTGGTGCAGGCACTCGTCCCGAAGTTTGGCTGTCGTTGGCGGTCGTCCTTACTCTCAGGGAGACGCACCTATGAAGAAAGTCGCGCTGTTGTGTATGGGTTTGGCGTTGGGGGCGGCCAATGCCGCCGAAGCTCAGCTCTCGATGCAAATGAGCAACGGCTGGAGCTTCACCTTCGCCGGAAACGTGAATGCCTTCTTTATCTACTCGAGCGGAAAGAGCTGCAACGCAGCCGAGGTTTGCGTTACCGCCTCGAAGGATCTCTCGGTGGGTACCGGCCTCCTTCCCGCCTTCGCGGTATTTGATGCGAAGGGCAAGGAAGAGAACCTCGATCTCGGCGTGCACTTCGGCTTCTCGCCGCAGGTCGAAACCGGCGGGCACTTCGCCAGCTTCTTTGGCAATCAGGCCGCCGGAGCACAGATCGACATGCGTGAGGTGTTCCTGACCGCCGGCGGCACTTGGGGCACGCTGACCATGGGTAAGGCGCTCGGCCTGTTCCAGCGCGGAAACATCCTCACCGACATGACGCTGCTCGGCGTGGGCGTCGGGGGCGGTGGCCGCGGCACAGCACTCGGACGCATCGGCTACGGCTACCTGTATACCGACTTCCGTCCCCAGCTGACCTACTCCACGGCGGGCGGCAAGCCGATGTCGCTGAGCATCGGCCTCTTCGAGGGTATCGCACAAGGCCCTTACGGCGTGATCGAGTTGCCCCGGCTCGAGGCTGAGCTCGGCTACAGCAAGAAGATGGGCGAGAAAAACAACTTCAAGTTCTTCCTGAACGGCGCCGTCCAGACTGCCAAGGACGACGTGAGCGATGCCAGCTCTCTGAGCTCCACCGGCGTCGGTGGCGGCGTGGTGGTCGACTTCTCGGGCTTCGCGATTACCGGCTCGGGCTTCTATGCCGACGGCATGGGATCGCTCTTCATGGGTGACTGCTTCTGCGGCACGGGCCGCCTTGCCTCGGACGGCGTCGACGCCGCCGGGGAAGGCCGCACCTCGTACGGCTACATCGGCCAGGCCAGCTATGGCCCGCCGGGCGGCAAGTTCATGATCGGCGCCAGCTACGGCGAGAACATCCTCCAGGCGAACGCGGCTGCCGACGGGACTACCGAAGACCTGACCAAGAGGCGGGCGATCATCGGCCAGTTCACCTACAAGTGGAGCAAGTCACTCCGCTGGGTGGCGGAATACGGCCATATCGAGAACTACTCGGTCGGTGTCAAGACGTCGAAGTCGGATCAGGGCTCGGTCGGCATGATGCTGTTCTTCTAGCCGCGAGCGCCATCATGTGTGAGGAGCGGCCGTTCCGCGAGGGACGGCCGCTCTTTTTCCTGCTTGCCGCCTCGTCCCACCGGTGAGGCAGGGCTGTTAGATTCCGTCCAACCTCTACTCCACCGGGAGACCTTTCACGATGCGCTCGCACCCGATGTTTGGCATGCTCGTCCTCGTCGGTGCCTGCGGCGGCACCTTTTACACGACGCTCACTGCGTCCCCGTCGGCCAGTCCATCGGACGCCATCGCGTGCGCGCGCTCCAAGCTCAAGGAGCTGGGCTACAAGCAGACATCCTTTGATGAAAGCGGCAATCGGCTGACCGCGCGCAAGACCGACGCCACCGTCAGCCGTCCGAACCCCCTGTTCCGCTGGAACGTCAACCAGCTGGAGATTGAAGCCGCGGCCGGGGCGGACGGGAACACCGCGCTCACCGTCGAGGGGCACACGTTCGCCGAGTACTCCACGCAGGCCGGCCCTAAGGAGGAGGAAGAGCAGGCCTCGGCCGATGTAAACCAGGCCGCCGAGGCGATCGTACAATCCTGCGGACAATCCTGATACCGGTCTCCCGCCTGCGTCTCCCGCCAACTCGCCATCCCGCAGCAGGAGACCGGCGCCGGACCGGGCTACGTTAGATGCGAGCCAAGGCCGTTTGGCAGCCTCCTGGAGGCGTGTTGGCAGCACCTCTGCTCGAACTGGTACATCTCTCGGGGCCCAACAGGGGCTCCCCCGTTCCGGGCCACGCCCCCGTGGCGCGGAAACCGTCGTGGCTCAGGGTCAAGGCCCCGGGCGGCCCGGGATACGCCCATCTCAAAGACATGATGCGCGAACTGGGCCTTCACACCGTCTGTGAGGAGGCCCGCTGCCCGAACATCGGCGAATGCTGGGAGCACAGGGCCGCCACGTTCATGATCCTGGGCGACGTGTGCACCCGCAACTGTGCCTATTGCGCGGTCTCCCACGGTACCCCCGCCGCTTTCGACCCCCTGGAACCAGCCCGGCTCGCCGAAGCGGTAGCCCGGATGGGCCTCGAGCATGTGGTGATCACCTCAGTGGACAGGGACGACCTGCCGAACGGCGGCGCCGAGGCGTTCGCGTCTTGTGTCACCGAAATCCGGGAGAGGCTGCCGGGCACCTCCGTGGAGGTGCTGATCCCCGACTTCAAGGGATCGGAGCATGCGCTCCGCATCGTCATGGAGTCGCGCCCCGCGATCCTGAACCACAACCTGGAAACGGCAGAACGGCTCTATCGCCTCGCCCGCCCGGGCGGGCGTTACGATCGAGCCCTCGAACTGCTGGCCAACGCCAGGCAGATGGACCCCGGGTCGCTGACCAAGTCGGGCATCATCCTCGGCATGGGTGAAGAGTGGGACGAGATCCTCACCTGCCTTCGTGATCTTCGCCGGAGTGATGTCAATATCGTCACCCTCGGTCAGTACCTCCGTCCGTCCGGGCGCCACCTGCCGGTGGCGCGCTACTACACCCCCGATGAATTCCTGGAGCTGCGAGAGATCGGGCTCGAGATGGGCTTCAGCCATGTCCAGTCGAGCCCGCTCACCCGCTCCTCCTACCACGCCTGGGAACAGGCCGAGGCGGCGCGGGCCGGCCGGGACGAGCGCGGGGCCACACTCGCCATGAGCGCGGACTGATGGCCGAAGCCGCAACCGCCAAGGTCCGGGCCCGCAAGCGAGGGATCGACCCATCGAAGGCCGGGGACTACAGGCGCTGGCTCCGGCAGATGATGCTCATCCGCCGGTTCGAGGAGAAGGCCGGTGAGGGGTACAGCCTGGGGAAGATCGGCGGGTTCTGTCACCTCTACATCGGCCAGGAAGCGGTGGCGGTGGGTAGCCTCGCGGCCCTGGGCCCCGACGACTACATCACCTGCTCCTACCGAGAGCACGGCCACGCACTGGCGCGCGGCATCTCCCCCCGCGCGGTGATGGCGGAGTTGTTCGGCAAGGCCGATGGATGTTCGGGCGGCAAGGGCGGGTCGATGCACCTCTTCGACGCGTCGCTCGGCTTCCTTGGGGGACACGCAATAGTAGGGGGCCACATCCCGCTCACGACAGGGATGGCGTTCGCCGCCAAGTACCGGAACACCAGCCAGGTGGCCGTCTGCTATTTCGGCGAGGCGGCGGTCAATAACGGCGCATTCCACGAGGCACTCAACATGGCCGCGCTCTGGAAGCTGCCGGCGGTGTACATCTGCGAAAACAACCGCTACGGCATGGGTACCGCGCTCGAGCGCGCCAGCGCCATTTACGACATCTCCGAACGGGCGGGCTCCTACGATATGGCCAAGGAGGTGGTGGACGGCCAGGACGTGCTGGTTGTGCACGCGGCAATGATGCGCGCCGTGCAGCGGGCCCGCGCCGACAAGCACCCGACGCTGCTCGAGGTGCGCACCTACCGATTCATGGGCCATTCGATGTCCGACCCGATCCACGGACACTACCGGACGCGCGAAGAGGTCGAAGGCCAGCGCAAGCGAGACCCCATCACGGTCTGGTCCCAGCGCCTCATCGGCGAGGGGATGATCGACGATGCCGCCGTGCGCGCGCTGGATCAGGAGGTCGCCGCCGAGGTGGAAGACGCCTACCAATTCGCCGACCAGGCGCCCGATC
>CAYYXP010000007.1:0-5059 GCA_964475685.1 uncultured Gemmatimonadaceae bacterium
AAGCGATCCTCCGCCTCCAGCACCTGGGCCTCCCAGATTCTCGCGATCAGGGAGGCCGGTTCGAGCGCCTGCGCCCGCGCCACCCGTTCGTGCGCGGCACCGAAGTCTCCCAGCCGGCTGGCGAGCAACCCGTACCAGCCCCACGTCGAGGCCACCGTGGAGTCGAGCGCCAGTGCGCGGCGGAAGTTCACCTCGGCCCGGTTCAGCTCGCCCAGCAATGAGTATGCGTAGCCCAGCGCGGTATACGACTCGGGGATGGTCGAGTCCATCGCGATGCCGCGTTCGGCCGCGGCGACGGCGCTGGCGAGGATCGGTGTCGTGCTGTCCTGCACGTACGCGGGAAGCACGGCCGTGGCCATCGCCAGCGAGGCCTGCGCCCTGGCGTACGTCGGATCGCGCGCCGCCGCCCGCTCGAACAGCGCGATGGCCTGTTGCAGGTTGCGCGCGCCTCGGCGGTTGAAGAGCACTAGCCCCTGCAGGAAGAGCGCATGGGCCTCGGGGTCGGCGGTCTCGGCCCGCGCCGGCGCCACGTCGGGCGAACGGCCGAGCGCCCCGAGCAGGGTGGTCGCGACGGTGCGCGCGATCTCGTCCTGCACCGCGAACACGTTGGCGAGCGGCCGGTCGTACTTCTCGGTCCACCGCACGGCGCCGTCACCAGCCGACAAGAGCGTCACCGTGATCCGCACCTGGCCTTCGGCGCGCTGGACCGTGCCGGTGAGTAGGGAGCTGACGCCGAGCTCCCTCGCAATGGCGCGTTCGTCGAGGCCACTCTCCTGAAGCGCGCCGGCGCTGACCCGCCCGATCACCCGGACCCCGTTCTTGGCGAGGGCCCGGGTGATCTCCTCGGCGAGGCCGATGCCGAAGTAATCGTCCGCCTGGTCGCCGCTCAGGTTTGCCAACGGTAGCACGGCGAGTGATTGGTCGGGTGCGCCCGGCGCCTTGGCGCCATCGCCCGGGCGAAGCGTCCACACGGCAATGGCGGCGACCATCAGGCCCGCCGCGACCAGGACGCCGATGAGCCTGCGGCGATCGGTCCGGGCCGCCTGCGCCGGAGGCGACGCCACCGGCGTCCCCACGGCATCGAGCGCGGCCAGCACCGCGGCCGCCGAGGCGGGACGGCGGGCGGGGTCCTTCTCGAGGCATTGCATCACCAGCGCCGCCAGCGGCGGAGGCACAGTGGGATTCGCTCCGGTCATGGGCGCCGGGGGCTCGGTCAGGTGCGCGGTGATGATCTGTTGCGGGGTCGTATGCCGGCCGAAGGGATGCGCGCCCGAGAGCAGCTCGTACGCCATGACCCCCCAGGCGTAGAGATCGGTGCGATGGTCGACTGCGTCGCCCACGGCCTGTTCCGGCGCCATGTAGGCCGGCGTACCGATCGTCCCGCCGGCCTGTGTCAGGGTGGCCGGGGCGCCGCCGTCCTGGGTGCGGGAGGCGGTGAGCGCCTTGGCGATGCCGAAGTCCGTGACCATCGCTGCCCCGTGCGAGAGCAGCACGTTCTCGGGCTTGATGTCACGATGGACGATGCCTTCGCCGTGCGCATATGCCAGCGCCCGAGCCACATCGCGGAGCAGGGCGACGCGCTCGGTGAGGGTGAGGGGAGCGCCGCTCGTCATCCTGGCCCGGAGCGACTCGCCACGCACGTAGGGCATCGTGTAGTAGGGCAGGTCACCGGCGGTCCCGGCATTCAACACCGGGACGATGTTGGCCTGCTGGAGCCGGGCTGCGAGCCGTACTTCGCGCGCGAAGCGCTCCGCACTCAAACCCTCGGTGAGCTCGGCGGCGATGACCTTGATGACCACCTGTCGGTCCAGCGACCTCTCGGTGGCGAGCCAGACGCGTGACATCCCGCCGCCGCCCAGCTCTCGCTCGATCCGGTAACGATCGCTCAGCGCCTCGAGGAGGCGCTCTTCCGTCGTGCTCATCGGGTGACCCTCGCCGGCAGCACCGCGAACCATATCATCACAAGACGTCCATTCAATGCCCCATCGTGGATGATCGCGATGACACCGCTACCCGGAAGAAGGAGGAATCACACCGAATCCGGAAAGAACGCAAGTCCCGGAGATCCATCGGGCATCCGTACCACAGCGCCCCGCAATTTCATCGACCCTTCAAGACTCCGATTCGGAGGCGAAGAGGTCCCCTGTTCACTGGGCAGCAATGATCCCACTCTGGCGTCCTGAGCGGCCGAGGTGGCGGAGGCTGAGTCTCCGGGCGGGGCGAACCCCACAAGGGCAACCGGCCCGCTTCCTTGGAATTCGCACGGAGCGGGAGTACGGGGGAGCCGCCGGATCCAGTGCCCGGCTCCTTCGGGGCCGCCCAGAGGGGAATTGAGGGGTTGGGGAAAGAATCCCACACTATTGCAACAAGCTGCACCAACAGGTGATCGCGATGGGATAAGTCGGAGTTCTGCGGCGAACGAGCGGACAACCCGGGTTTGGGGATGACCCCTCCGTGACCCGGGGGCATTCGCTCTAACATGTTGTGACTGAAGCAGTTGGAAGTGGTACTCGAACGCTCCTTCGCGGCATTCTCCCTTCGCCCCCGGGCCTGCCCGGCATGAGGGACCCGGGCCCTTCGTCATGCGGCTCCAAGCGGGCCCGACCGGTTATCCTTCGGAGCAGAGAATGGCACGGATGTTGACCTTCCGGCGGTGGTCTTCCGTCAACATTCGCCTTCACACCATATCGCGGCCAGGAATGCCTTCATGACGACCGGGGCGCTCGGGGTTCTCGAATCTTCCTCCCCCCATTCGAACCTCGGAAGGCCGAGCGTCGGGTTGCGAATTGTCTGTCCCACGTACTGGTACCCGCAGCACGCCTCGGATACCCAGGCCACGTACGTGCATGACATCAACCGTCATCTGGTGCGACGCGGCCACTCCGTCACTGTCGTCACGCCTGGTCATCCGTCCCTCCCCCGAACCGATGTCTTCGATGGCGTGAAGATCGTCCGGTTTCCGCTCGACCTTCCCTCCGACCTGACCTACGGCCACGTGGCGCAGAGCAAGGTGAGCATGGGGGGGACGCTCACCCGCCTGATGGTGATGGCGCGTTACCTCCAGGCCCAGTATCGCGCGACGGTACGGGTTGGCCGGCGCCTTGGAGCCGATGTGGTGCATGCCCACTGGGCCATCCCCACCGGTCCCGCGGCGGTGCAGGCCGCCAGGCGTCTGGGTGTGCCGAGTGTGATCACGATGCATGGCGGTGACGTGTACGTGAATCCGTCGCAGGGCTATGATTTCCCGCTTCGCTGGTACGTCCGGCCCCCGCTGCGCTGGACGCTCCGCGCGGCCGATGCCCTCACCGCCATCACGGAAGACTGCCGGCAGCACGCCCTCCGAGCCGGCGCGCCGGACGACTCGATTCGCCTCGTCTTCAACGGAACCGACCTCGTCCGATTCAGCCCGGCCGACCGGGCCCGCAGGGCGCCGGAGAACGGGTACGGACCGCACATGGTCTTCGCGTGCCGCCAGCTCTTTCCGCGCAAGGGCATCCGCTTCCTCATCGAGGCCGCGGCGCAGATCAAGCCTCGTTTCCCCGACCTCAAGGTCGTCATCGCCGGCGACGGGTTCGAGCGCGCCGACCTCGAGGCGCTCGCCCAGCGACTCGGCATCGGTGCCGACGTCACCTTCCTCGGCTGGGTGCCCAACACGGCACTGCCGCCGTACTACCGGTCCGCGGCGATCTCCGTCATTCCCTCGCTCGAGGAGGGATTCGGGATACCCGCAGCGGAGGCGATGGGGTGCGAGACGCCGGTAGTCGCCAGCGATGCGGGCGGCCTTCCCGAAGTGGTGGAGCACGGTGTCACCGGCCTCGTCGTGCCACGTGGAGACACGAACGCGCTGGCGGTGGCGATGGAGTCGCTGCTGGCCGATCCGGCCCGCCGGCGCCGGATGGGAGTGGCCGGGCGCGAGCGTTCTCTCCGGCTCTTCGATTGGGAACGCACCGCCGAGCAGTTCGAGGACATCTATCGTGACATCGGGGCGAGGACGGAGCGGTGACCGACCGCCGCTTCGTCTTTCGCTGGGATGTGGATCACAGGGTGTGCGTCACCGATGGGTTGCCGAAGATCAGGGCGGTATGCCGGGACTTCGGGGTCGCCAACACCTTCTTCGTGAACATGGGCCGGTCCACCAATCTCCGGGAATGGCTGGGGAAGGGGATGACCCGCTCCCGCGCCAAGTTCGCCGACCGTGAAGCGATTCACCTCATCAGGAAGACCGGCTGGCCCCGCTTTCTTCTGGAATCGGCGCTCGCCCGGCCGGTGGGACTGAACTTCGTGACGGTGCTGCAGGAGATGCAGCGCGAAGGGCACGAGCTCGGACTGCACGGCGGCATGGATCACGTGGTCTGGAGCCGGCGCTTTCATGAGCTGGACGAGGAGGCGTTGCAGGCCGACGTCAACGAGTCCTACGCGCATTTCATTCGCCATCTCGGCCGCCCGGCGGGGTTCTCGTCGCCGGGGTTCTATTCCGACGAACGGGTCATGCGCCTGCTCGACCGCCTCGGCTTTCTGTACAACGGCGACGGCATCGGCGGCGAGCCGCGGCGCGCGACCGCCACCGGCCGGCCGCTCAGGCACTGGACCATCCCGGTCACGCTGTCGGGCCCCCGCACGATTCCCTTCCTCGAGTACCATGGCGCCCGGGGGACCCCGGAGGCCGACGTCCTCCGGCTGCTCGACGAGCACCTCGAGGCGCACGAACTCGTCGTGCTCTATGGCCACCCCTGCTACGAGGGCGTCCAGGAGGCGTTGCTGCGGAAGGTCTTCGCCGCCGTGCTGGAGGCCGGCTTCCGTTTCGTGACCATGCAGGCGGTCGCGGAACAGCTGCACTCACCGGCCGTCGCCCGATGATCCGTGTCCTGAGCGTCTTCGGCACCCGGCCGGAGGCGATCAAGATGGCGCCCGTCGTCCGCGCCCTGCGTGCCGCGCCCGACCGCTTCCACAGCCACGTCTGCGCCACCGCCCAGCATCGTACCATGCCCGATCAGGTGCTCGAGGTGTTTGGCCTCAAGACCGATGACGACCTCGACCTGCTGGATCCCGGCCAAACGCC
>CAYYXP010000008.1:0-27413 GCA_964475685.1 uncultured Gemmatimonadaceae bacterium
AGCGGCTGGCATCTGGAACCGCTGCGAGTACCGGCCGCTGGAGGGCTTCGTCCTCGCGGTGACGCCGTTCAACTTCACGGCGATCGGCGGCAACCTTCCCGCCGCGCCGGCGCTGATGGGCAACACCGTCGTGTGGAAGCCGGCCGCCACCGCGGCGCTCAGCAATTGGCATTTCCATCAGTTGCTGACCGAGGCGGGCCTGCCACCGGGGGTGATCAATTTCCTCCCCGGCGATCCCGTCGAAGTGACCGAAGCTCTGCTGGCCGATCGCCACCTCGCCGGGATCCACTTCACGGGGTCCACCGAGGTGTTTCGCAGTCTCTGGCACACCTGCGCCAGCAACCTCGACCGCTATCTCTCCTACCCGCGCATCGTGGGTGAAACGGGGGGGAAGGACTTCATCTTGGCCCACCCGAGCGCCGACGTGGACGCGCTCGCGGTCGGCATGGTGCGGGGTGCGTACGAGTATCAGGGACAGAAGTGCAGCGCGGCGTCGCGGGCGTACATCCCGGCCAGCCTGTGGCCGGCGGTGCGCGATCGCGTGGTGGGGATGATCGCCGACATCCGGATGGGCGACGTGGCGGACTTCCGGAACTTCATGGGCGCGGTGATCGACCGCCGCGCCTTCGACCGCATCCGCGAACACCTCACCCGGGCGCGGGGCGATGCCGGAGTGCGGGTCCTGGCGGGCGGCGGCGCGGATGACAGCGTCGGCTATTTCGTCGAGCCCACCCTCATTCAGGCCGACGACCCGTCGTACCGCCTCATGTGCGAGGAAATCTTCGGGCCGGTGCTGACCGTGCACGTCTATCCCGACGCCCGGTGGACCGAGACGCTCGCCCTGGTGGACGGGACGAGCCCGTACGCGCTCACCGGCGCCGTCTTCTCGCAGGACCGCGCGGCGGTGGGCCAGGCGACCCGGGCGCTCCGGCAGGCGGCGGGCAACTTCTACATCAACGACAAGCCGACCGGCGCGGTGGTGGGTCAGCAGCCGTTCGGCGGCGCCCGCGCAAGCGGCACCAACGACAAGGCGGGCTCGGTCCTCAACCTGCTGCGCTGGGTCTCGCCGCGGGTCATCAAGGAGACGTTCGCCCCGCCGAAGGACTATCGCTACCCGTTCATGCTCGAGTCGTAGCCTTCCCCACGAACCTCTGCTCGGGGTCGAACAACAGCGCGGTCAGGGTGAACGCGATCGCGGCGGCCCCGAGCAGGACCGCGACGTCCCTCCCCGCCGAGAACTCCACGGGCTGCCCCAGCGCGTGCCGCATCAGATCTACCGCGTAGGTGACCGGATTGACCCTGGCCAGCGCGCGGAGCGCCGCCGGCATTCCGGCCGTGGGATAGAGCGCCCCGCTCACGAAGAGCAGCGGAAAGAGCACCACATTGATCACGCCGGCGAAGTTCTCGACCGACCGGAGCCTGGCGGCCACCAGCAATCCCAGTGTGGCGCTCACGATCGAGCCGAGCGCCAGCGCTCCGATGGCGGCGCCGGCGGCCGACAGGGGCAGTGGCGTGATGAGGGGGGCACAGGCGAGCACGATTCCCCCTTGCAGCATCGCCACCAGCGCCGCGGCGAGGGCCCGTCCTCCCAGCACGGCGGGGACGCCGGCCGGACTCGCCAGCATCAGCCGGAGCATGCCGAACTCGCGATCGTAGACCGTGGCGATCGCTGTGAGCATGCCGCCGAAGAGCGCTGCCATCACGATGATCCCCGGCAGCACGAACGCCTGGTACGGGACGCCGCCCTCGAGGCGGGCGATGGCGTTGTACCCGGTGCCGACCAGCAGGAGCCACATGAATGGCCGGGCCAGGCCGCCGAGGAGGCGTCCGGTTTGACGGCGCGCCCGTGTGAGGTCCCGCGCGACGATGCCGTGGATGGCGCTGAGCGCGCTCACGGGCCCTCCGGAGCGGTCTTCGCGAAGTAGACATCCTCGAGAGTGCCGGGACGGATCGAAAGCCGCTCGATGTCGCGCGCGTCCGCCGCGAACTCCATCGGATGCGCCTGCCCCGCCGCGATCCCGACCCGGAAGCCGCGCTCCGTGCGCCGGACGCTCACGACCGACCCCCTCTGCCGGAGCGCGTCCAGCAGCCGGCCCGCTCCGGGGCCCTCCACCTCCGCGATCTCGTTCCCCACCGCCGCCCGAAGCTCGGCGGGAGCGCCATCGGCGACGACCTCGCCCCGCGCCAGCAGGACGACCCGGTCGGCGGGCTCGGCTTCGATGAGGTAGTGGGTGGAGAAGAGGACTGTGGTGCCGTATTCCCGGCGTTGCCGTGCGAGGATTGTCCAGACCCGCTCCCGGTGCTCGGGATCGAGGCCGACGGTCGGCTCGTCGAGGATGAGCAGCTCGGGCCGGTGGAGGGTGGCCCGGGCGATATCCACCAGTCGCCGCCATCCCCCCGACAACTGCCGCGCGAGCTGGCGGGCGCGAGGCTCCAGTCCCGCCTCGCGCATCGCGCGGGCAACGGCCTCGCTCACGGCGCCTCCGCCGAGCCCCGAGAGCCTGGCGGCGAAGCGCAGGTTCTCCTCGACGGTCAGCAGCCCGTCAACGCTGGTTTCCTGAAAGACCAGGCCGAGGCGCCGGCGGACGGCGGCGCGGTGTGTGCGGACGTCGAGTCCGAAGATGCGGGCGCCGCCGCGGGTCGGGGCGAGGAGGGTGGCCAGGAGGAGCATGGCGGTCGTCTTGCCGGCCCCGTTCGGACCGAGCAGCCCCACGAACCCGCCGCGCGGCACCGTGAGGCCCAGGGCGGCAAGCGCGCGCACACCGTCGTAGTCGCGTCCCAACCCTTCCGCTTCGATCGCGGGGGCCGAGGATGTCACGCGCGCCGCGGCTCGCCGGAGAGGACCCGGTAGGCGTACTCGACCGGTGCCGAGGGTTCCTCGATGGCGCTGTCGATCAGGCCCCGCTGGGGAGAGAGGGTGCAGACCGGATCGGTGTTGGCCGCGTCACCGGTGAGCGCGAACGCCTGGCAGCGGCACCCGCCGAAGTCCAGGGCCTTCCTCGGGCAGCTGCGGCACGGCTCCTTCATCCAGGAGTCGCCCCGGAACGCCTGGAAGCCCGGCGACTCTTGCCAGATGTGCTCCAAGGAATGGTCGCGCGCGTTCTCGAAGGTGAGCGTCGTGATCTGGGTGGCGGCATGGCAAGGCAGCACCCGGCCATCGGGGGAAACGACGATGTACAGCTTGCCCCAGCCGCCGTAACAGGCCTTGGGGTAGCGCTCGTAGTAGTCGGGGAGGACGAAGATGATCTGCATCTTTCCCCGGTATCGTTGGATCGCCTCTTTCGCAATCTCGTGCGCCCGGTCCACCTGCGCCCTGGTCGGCATGAGCGCGTCGCGGTTGGCGAGGCCCCATCCGTAGTACTGGGTGTTGGCCAGCTCCAGCCGGTCGGCCCCCAGGTCCCCGGCGAGATCGATGATTGCGCCGAGGCGGTCGAGGTTGGCGCGGTGGAGCACGACGTTGATCGAGAAGGCGAATCCCAGCTCCTTCACGATCGCCACGGCCGCGCGCTTCTGCTTGACCGAGCTCACCCCCGCGATCTTCTCGGCGATGGCCGGATCGGAATCCTGAATCGAGATCTGGACGTGCTCCAGGCCGGCATCGCGCAGCCGCTCGGCGCGGGGCCGAGTCAGTCCCAGCCCCGAGGTGACGAGCGTGGTGTAGAGCCCCAGGCCGCGCGCGTGCGCGGCCAGCTCCTCCAGGTCCTTCCGGACGAGCGGCTCGCCGCCGGAGAGGCCGAGCTGGAGGACGCCGAGGCCACGCGCCTGGGTGAAGACTCGCTTCCAGTCGTCGGTGCTCAGCTCGCCCTCCGCCCGGACCATCTCCAGCGGATTGGAGCAATAGGGACAGTGCAGCGGGCAGCGATGGGTCAGCTCCGCGAGCAGCGTCGTGGGACGGTCAGACGTCACGGATGAGCTCCCTTCGGGCCAGGTCGGAGAGGTATTCGGTCACGTCCGCCGTCACGTCGGCCCCGTACCGCTGGCCGAGCAGCTCGACGATGTCCGCGATGGTTCTCGCGCCGTCCACCAGCTCCAGGATGGCCGCGCCGGTCTCGTTGAGCAGCACGGCGCCCTCGGGATAGAGGAGGACGGGGCGCTTGCGCACCGGATCGTAGTCGAGCCGGGCCAGGCGCCAGAGCGCGGGACGCGAGGTGGGCGTGAGCGACACGCTCACTCCTCCCTGTAGGCGTTATGGATGGTGTCGATCATCGCCCAGAGCATGTCGAGCTTGAAGGCGAGCGCCTCGAACGCCTGGCGCTGGGTCTCGACCGTGGTGCAATGGGCCTGCACGATGGCCAGGCCGTGCTTCACGTCTCTCGGCGCCTGCACGAGCCGGCTCTTGAAGTAGTCGAGCGCCTCCGGCGGGATCCAGGGATAGAACTTCGGGAACGATTCGATGCGCTGCTGGTGGATCCTGGGCGCGAAGAGCTCGGTGAGCGAGCTCGCGACCGCCTGGACCCAGGGCCGGGTGCGGCAGAAGGTGACGTAGGACTCGCAAATCAGGCGCACCGCGGGCAGGACGTGGCGCTCGTCCTCCATTTCCTCCCGGGGCACCCCGAGATTGACGCCCAGCCGGATCCACAACTCGATGCCGCCGGTGCCCGGGGCGGTCCCGTCATGGTCCACGATGCGCTGGATCCACTCCCGCCGCACCGCGGGGTCGGGACAGTTGGAAAGAATCGCCGCGTCCTTGCGAGGGACCACGCGCTGATAGGCGAGCCGGTTGGTCACCCACCCCTGAAACTGCCGCGGGCTCAGCCGTCCCTCGTACATGAGCTGATGGAAAGGGTGCTGCACGTAGTACGAGCCGTTGAACGACCGGAGCGCCTCCTCCAGCTGCGCCGGGCTCAGCGGGCTGTCGAGCCGGGGGAACGGGGGCGGGGGCGGGGTGGCCAGCTTCGAGGCAACGAGTGTCGCGGTCATATCGGGAAAGTTAGAGGGTGAACCGCATGCCGTCGGCCCCGACGCGAAGGCCGCGGCGCTCCACCAGCGCCCGCTCCGCCGAGTCCTCGACCAGCATGGGGTTGGTGTTGTTGATGTGACTATACACCTTGTGCCGGCACGGCAGCGCCGCCAGCCGCTCCAGGCTGCCGTCGGGACCCGAGACCGGCAGGTGGTCCATCTGGCGCGCGGTCCGGTCGCCGATGCCGAGGCGGATCAGCTCGTCGTCGGTCCAGAAGGTGCCGTCGAAGAGGAGAAGGTCGGCGGCCGCAAGGCGAGCGAGCAGGGCGGGATCGAGATCGCCGCAGCCGGGGACGAAGGCGCAGGCACCGCCGCCCGCCTGGTCATGCACCACGAGCCCGACGGTATGCCCGGGAATATCCTCCCGGGCGAAGCGCGGCGGCCCCGCCGGAACGGCAAAGCTCTCCACCACGAGGCCGGCATCCTCGCCGTTGCGGTAACAGAGCGAAAGCGCCGACCCCGGGACCATCAAGGTGATACTTACCTCGGCGAATGCGCGGGTCACCGGCAGGATTTTCGAGTCTTCCTCGAGCACGCGAAGCACCGACCGGGTCGCGCAGAGCTGGAGTTGCCTGGCTTCCCGCAGGAGCACGATCCCGAGGGTATGGTCCAGCTCGGCATCGGTGACCACGATCCCCTCGACGGGCACATGCCGGGAGCCTTCCGGCGCCGGGCTCGGCAGCCGGGTGAGCTGCTCCCGGACGTCGGGCGAGGCGTTGAGCAGAAACCACCGGCGCCCGTCGGCGCTCACCGCCGCGGACGATTGGCTCCGGGGAACGGCGCGGCGCGGATCGGCCCGTGCCACCCGACACGAGGGGCACCAGCAGTTCCATTGGGGAAACCCCCCGCCGGCCGCGGTGCCCAGAAGAATGACTTCCACGAGTTCCTAGAAACACTGAGGGGCCCGCTTTCGCGAGCCCCTCAGGTCAGTGCGATGACTTAGAGCGTCGCGACGTATGCGGTCACTTCCAACGTCACGGCGACTACCTCTGCCTCGGGCTTGGTCCAGGTCATGTCTTCTCCAGAGTGCGTGGTGGGTGGGCCTGGCGGCCCGGAATAAGCGAATTGGGTGAACTCACCCAGTCAGGCCAGCCTGCAACCCGACGATGCCCTCCTCTACGCAGGCGGCGTGCCGTGAAACGGCGGCTATAGGCTATCGGCTATTAGCTATTGGGGTGGAAGAGCTTACGAGTGCCGCCGATAAGGCGGAATCCACCGGGCTGAGGCCCCCCATCATTGGGTGAAAACACCCAAAATGGGTGAAATCACCCACTCCATTGCCTACCCGAGACCGTGCTTCTTGAGCCGATATCGGAGGGTATCGCGGGTGATGCCGAGCCGGGCCGCGGCTTTCGTCTGGTTCCCGCCGCACTCTCGGAGGGCCTGCTCGATCAGGGTCTTTTCCCACCCTTCGAGATCGGTTCCGGCCGCCGGAAGCAGGGGTGAAGGCTGGCCGGTGGCGGCCGACGAGGGAGCGCCCGGCGCCTGGGCTGGTCGCTCCGCCGTGGAGGGGCTCTCGCCATTTCCGGTGCGGCTCAGGGCGAGATGCTGGAGATCGAGGGTGTCGCCCTGGCTCCAGAGGACCGCGCGCTCGATGACGTGGCTCAACTCGCGCACGTTGCCGGGCCACGGATAGCCGAGCAGGAGCTCACGGGCTCGCGGGTCGAGGCGGCGAACCTGCTTGGCGTACTTGGCATTGAACCGGGTGAGAAACTCTTCGGCCAGGACCATGACGTCGTCCCCCCGCTCCCGAATCGGGGGAAGGTGCAGGATGATGACCGCCAGCCGGAAATAGAGGTCGCTCCGGAAGAGCCCCTGCTGCGCGGCCCGCTCGAGGTCGCGGTTCGTGGCCGACAGGATGCGCACGTCGATCTGGCGGTCGCGGGTTCCCCCGACGCGCCGCACCGTGCGCTCCTCGACCGCCTTCAGGAGCTTTCCCTGGAGCGCCAGCTCGATGTCGCCCACCTCGTCGAGGAAGAGGAAGCCGCCCTCCCCGGCCTCGAAGAGCCCCATCCGTGATTCCTTCGCGTCGGTGAATGCTCCCCGCTCGTGGCCGAACAGCTCCGACTCCATCAGGGTGCCGGGCAGTGCCGTGCAATTGACCTCGATGAACGGCTTCGACGCGCGGGTGCTTCCGGCGTGAATGGTCCGGGCGATGAGTCCCTTCCCGGTTCCGGTCTCGCCGGAGATGAGCACCGGCGGCGTTTCCTCCAGGGCGGCGATCTGGCGCGCCTGGTCGAGCACGGCGCGAAAGCCGGGGGACCGGCCGACCACGCCGGCCATCGGAATGTCCCGCGCCGCCTGACGCCGGTAGTAGGAGAGCTCCTGACGGAGCTGGGTCGTTTCCTTTGCCCGATCGGCGAGGAGCTTGAGCTCCTCGAGGTCCACCGGCTTCTTGAGGTAGTCGAAGGCCCCGAGCTTCACCGCCTCGACGGCGCCCTCGATGGTGCCGTGGGCCGTCATGATGACCACCGGAATTCCGGCGTCGAACTCGCGGATCCGCTTGAGGAGCTCGAGCCCGTCCATGCCGGGGAGCCGCATGTCGCTGAACACGACGTCGGGGCGCAGCGTCTCCAGCATGCCGAGCGCCTGCTCGGCGTCTCCCGCGACCTCCGCTTGGTAGCCGGCTTCGGTCAGGAACGCCTTGACCGCGCGGGCGAGCGTCCGCTCGTCGTCCACGATCAGCACCGTCGAGCCGCTCATGATCCGTCCTCGGCAGGGTGCGCCGCCGGCGGGTGGTGGCCGTCGGCCACCGGGAGGCGCAGGCGGACGGTCGTGCCGTGACCCTGCCGGCTTTCGATTTCAAGCCGGCCGCCGTTCTGCTCCACGTACCGCTTCGCGATGGCGAGGCCGAGCCCGGTGCCCTCCGGCCGCGTGGTGAAGAACGGCTCGAAGACCGACGCGAGCGCCGCCTCCGGGATGCCGGCACCGGTGTCCGACACCTCGAGGACGACCTCGTCCGGCGCTGCCCCGTTTCCCGTTGCCGACGCGGCGATGCGGAGGCGCCCGCCGCCAGGCATCGCGTCGAGGGCGTTGGACACGATCTCGAGGACCGCCTGCTCCACCTGCATGGGGTCGACCCGGATGCTGGGCAGATCGGCGGGGACGTCCACGCTGAGCTCGACCCGATGCTCGCGGATGGGCGCGGCGACCGCCGGGAGGATCTCGTTGACCAGACGCGGCAGGCTCTCCGTCATCGGATGGAACGGCGCCGGACGGCTGAAGCTGAGCAGGTCCCTGATCCGGCGATCGAGCCGGTCGACCTCCTCGAGGATGGCGTCGAGATGTTCCGCCGCCGACGGTGATGCCGGATGCAGGCGGACGAGTTGCGCGGCGGCACGGAGACTCGCGAGCGGATTGCGGAGCCCGTGGGCCACCGCCGCCGACATCTCGCCGATGGAGGCGAGCTTCTCGGCCTGGACCACCTGCGCTCTCGAGTCGTTGAGGTGCCGGGTCATGTTGGCGAACGCCCGGGCCAGCTCGCCGATCTCGTCGCGGGAACCGACGTCGATCGGATGCTCCAGCTTGCCGGTGCCCACCACCGCCATGTCGCGGGTGAGCCGCCTGAGCGGCCGGGCGAGGCTGCGCGAAATGAGCCACGAGCCCACGAGGCCGGCCACCAGGGCGAGGAGAATGATCGCGATGAGGCTGCGGCCCTCCGCGGCGAGTATCTCCTCGAGGCGGCCGTAGGCCCCGCGCACGCTCGACTCGCGCGCCCGCCGGTAGATCTCCCGGTTCATCTGGGTGAGCGCGGGCTGGAGACGGCCCCGGAGCGCGACCTGGGCCAGGCGGTAGGCGGAGTCGCGGTGGCCGGCGTCGGCGAGGTTGAAAACGGTGTCGGCGACGGCCACGATCTGCCGCTGGATGCCGGCGACGCCGTCGGCGAGCGCGATCTCCTCCGGCCGCAACTCCGCGCGCCACCGCTCCTGCCAGTAGCTGACGACTTCGCCGGTGAGCCTGAATTCGTTGCGTGCGGTGGGCTCGAGGCCGCTGAGGTATCGCCAGATGATCTCGCCCTGGTCGAACATCGCGGTTTCCAGCTCGGAGTAGGTCCGGGTGCGCGACATGCTCTCGCCGAGCGCCTGGAGGGCGCGGCGCTCCAGCACGTTGCTGCGGATTGCCTCGGCGCCGACGAGCAGCGCGGGGAGGGCCATCAGGGAGAAGCCGAGCAGGAGCTTGCGCTGGAAGGTCACGCCGGAAAGCTACGCCAACCCTGCCTCCCGCCACCAGCGGCAGCATCTCCCTGGGTCCCGGTCCGCGGAGGCTCCGACAATCTTGCTCGCGACAATGGAAGTTCCTACCTTGTATCAACCTGCCCGCCGGAGGAACGCTGATGTCGGATGCCTTTCTCAGCTCCGACGACTTCGACGAACAAGCCCATCACCTCTACAACGAAGGCCGCTACGATGAAGCTCTGAGCATTCTCAAGGAAGGCATCACCCTCTACCCCCACGCCATCGAACTGCACATCGGCCGCGCCTATGCCCATCTCGCCCGGGAGGAATACGCCTGGGCCCGGCGCAGCTTCGAGCATGCCCTGTCCCTCGACCCGGACCACGAGGACGGCCTGGCCGGCCATGGGGAGACCCTGCTCAAGCTGGGGGCCCGGGCCGCGGCGCTCCGGGGCTTCGAGCGAATCCTCCGGCTCGGGTTCGAGGACGACCACGAGTTGATGCTGCAGGTGGGACGCGCGCTCTTCCGCGAGGGCCTGACCGCGCCGGCGCACCGCTTCTTCGAGCTCGCCGCCGCGGCCCATCCCGAGTCGGCGGACGCGGCCGCCTGCCTCGGTTACGCGGCGCATCGCCTGGGCAACGACGCCGGATCGCTCTACTGGCTGCGCCGCGCACTCGAGATCGACACCTCGCACACCGAGGCGCGGATCTACCTCGCCAATCTGCTCTACGACCGGGGGGAAACCGAGGCGGCGCTCCACCAGCTCGAGCGCACCCTGCCCGAGGACCACTTCGACGAGCTCGGCATCTGGCGCCACATCGAGCTCAAGAAGTCCGTCTACCGTCTGCCCGACGAAGACCCCGAGATCGCGCCGTGGCTGGCGCGGCTCGGGGAGGTCTCCGGCGATCCGGACGCCATCGACATGCTCCTGGCGGAGGTCGAGGCGCAGCACGCCGACGGATCGGTGCGGGACCCCCACCAGCTCGAGCTCTTCGGGACGCTCCAGAGCGAGCTGCACGCCATGCAGAAGAAGCCGGGGCAGGGCGAATCGCACCTCGTCGTGACCCTCGCGGGCCATGCGCTCCGGGGCACCTGGGACGAGATCCTGCTGCAGATGAAGGCTGCGGACCGCGAGTGGGTCCGGGGCTCGCTCAGCGACTTCATGGCCAGCCACGTGCGCCGCGGCCAGACCGAGACCGGCGTCGTGATCCCCACGACCGACCCGGAGGCGTTCATCCGCGGCAGCGCGGAAGCGGGAGTGTTGCGGATCGTGCAGTGAGCGGGGCAACGAACGGCGGCGAGAGGGAGCGAAGGACAAAGAAGGGCAAACGGCGGTAGGATTCATGCATGACCACCTCTTCCTTCTCCCCTCTCCCTTCCGAGTGGGCCTGGACCTCCACGGTCCGCCGTGAGGTCCTTTCCAACGGGCTGACGCTCCTGGTCCAGGAAGACCGCTCCGCGCCCGCGGTGGCGGTGGTGACGCACGTCAAGGCGGGCTTCTTCGACGAACCCGACCGCTGGGTCGGCGTCTCCCACGTCCTCGAGCACATGTTCTTCAAGGGCACCGCGCGCCGGGGCGTGGGGGCGATCGCGCGGGAGACCAGGAACGCCGGCGGGTATCTCAACGCCAGCACCTCGTACGATCACACCAGCTACTTCACGGTGCTGCCGGCCTCGGGCCTCGCGGCGGCGCTCGACATCCAGTCGGACGCGCTTCGCCATTGCGCGATCGACGCGGAGGAGCTCGCCCGCGAGCTGCAGGTGATCATCCAGGAAGCCAGGCGCAAGCTCGACAACCCATCCTCGCTCACCCAGGAAACGCTGCACGAAGTGATGTACGACCGGCACCGCATGCGGCGGTGGCGGATCGGACACGAGGACCAGCTGGCCGGGTACACCCGGCGCGATCTCCACGACTATTACACATCGCGCTATGTGCCGGAGCGAACCATCGTGGCCATCGTCGGGGCGGTGGATCCGGACCGCGCCCTGGACCTTGCCCGCGCGGCGTACGCCGACTGGCCGGCAGCGCCGGGGGCGGCGGACCGGTCGCCGGAGGAGCCGCCACGGCGCGAGGTCCGCGCGCGCACCCTCCGCGGCGACGTGGCCCGGGCGGAGCTCGCCGTCGGGTGGCGTACCGCGCCGGCGCTCGACCCCGACTCGCCGGCGCTGGATCTCGCGGGCGCCGTGCTCGCGGCGGGCCGGGGAAGCTGGCTGTACCGGCGGCTGCGCGAACCGGGGCTGGTGAGCTGGGTCGCGGCGCACAACTACGCTCCCACCGAGCTTGGCCTGCTCAGCATCTCCGCGGAGCTTGCGCCGGACAAGGTGGACGCCGCGCTCGCCGGCATCGCCGAAGAGGTGACCCGGCTCGCCCTGCTGGGACCGTCGGCGGAGGACCTCGAGCGGGCGCGCACACTGACGCGGGCGAGGTGGGCGCGGCGCATGGAAGCGATGGGGGGCCGGGCGGCCGCGCTAGCCGCCGCGGAGGCGCTCGACGGGTACGACCTTCTCGACCGGGAGTATGCGGCCCTCGGGACGGTCCGCCCGGAGGATGTTCGCGCCGTTGCTGCGCGCTATCTCCAACCCGACTCGGTGTCCGGAACGCTCTATCTGCCGCGCGAAGGCGGGAGCGACCTGACGGCCG
This sequence comes from uncultured Gemmatimonadaceae bacterium, assembly GCA_964475685.1. Taxonomy (GTDB): domain Bacteria; phylum Gemmatimonadota; class Gemmatimonadetes; order Gemmatimonadales; family GWC2-71-9; genus CAVVWJ01. The sequence continues at coordinate 11,777 of CAYYXP010000008.1, forward strand.
AGACCCTTGCCACGGTCTTCGCGGTGACCCCGCTCCGTCCTGCGGCGCCGCTGTCTGCGTCCCGCCCCGTTCCCCGGCCGGCCGTCCGCGCACCGGGCCGTCGCGAATCGGGGGTGTGGCACACCGCCCTTCCCGGAGTGGACCTGCTGGTGTGGAAGAAATCCGGCGTGCCGCTCGTGACCCTTGGGGTGTACGCCCCCCGGCGCCATCTCGACCCGCCCTCGCAGGCCGGCATCGGCGCGCTGACCGCCCGCGCCTCGGTCCGCGGCGCGGCGGGGATCGATGCCGGCGGGCTCGCCTTCGCGTTCGAGGACCTGGGGGGAACCGTCACGGCCAACGCCACATCGGATTGGCTCGGGTTCGGAACGACGGTACTCGCCGAGCGACTGCCGGAAGCGGCGGCGCTGCTCGACGCCGTCTTTGCCGATCCCCATCTCGACGACGACGCCGTAGCGTTGGAACGTGGCATCATGGAATCGGAAGCGGCGCGGGTTGCCGACGACATGTTCCGCTATCCCTTCCAGCTCGCCTTCGCCGAAGGCTTTGGTGAGCAGGGCTACGGGCTTCCGGTCTCCGGTCTTCCCGGAACTCTCCCGAACATCTCCGGCAGCGACGTCCGTGCGTGGCACCGGCGGGCATTCCGGGAGGTGCGCCCCGTCGTGGTGGCGGTGGGGGAGATTGATCCGGAACGGGTCTCGGAGGTTCTGGCCGGTGCGTTCGGCCGATATGAGCAGCGCGTTTCCGCGGGGGCGCTTCCCGAAGTGGCCTGGGTGGGCGGGAACGGCCGAGGCGTTTCAAGCCGGGTGGTGGAACGGGAGAAGGCACAGGCGGCGCTGGCCATGGCGTTCCCGGGGCCGTCGCGGCGGGACGGCGATCGGGTGGCCGCGCAGGTGTGGGCCGCTGTGGCCAGCGGGCTCGGCGGCCGGCTCTTCGAGGCGCTCCGCGACCGGCGATCGCTGGCCTACACCGTGATGGCGACGGCGTGGGAGAAGGCCCGGGCCGGAGCGCTCCTCGCCTACATCGCGACCTCACCCGAGCGGGAGGAGGAGGCGCGCGAAGAAATGTTGAGGGAGCTCGAACGATTCGCCCGGGAGCCGGTGGGCGAGGCGGAACTGGGGCAGGCGATCAACTATCTGTCGGGCCAGGCGGAGGTGAGCCGCCAGAGCGGCGGCGCCGTCGCCGCCGAAATACTCGAAGCGTGGATCGCCGGAACCGGGTTGCAGGAAATGGACGATCCCGCGGCCCAGTTCCGCGCGGTGACAGCGGATGATGTCCTGAGGGTCGCGGCGACACACCTCGATCGAGCACGCAGAGTGGAAGGCGTGGTGCGCGGCACCGGCGCGGTGAAGGCATGAGGGTGTCCGTCGCCGATCTCCTGAGCGCGGTCAGGATCCCCCTGGCGATCATCTTTCCCTTCGCCTCCACCACCTGGCGAATCGTGGTGCTGGCCGCCGCCGCCGCCTCCGATCTGCTGGACGGCCAGCTGGCCCGCCGCTTCGGCAGCTCGCGGTTCGGCACCGTGATCGATCCGGTGGCCGACAAGCTCTTCATGGCCGCGGCGTTCGGCGTGGTCGCGGTCAGCGGGCGGCTGGAGCCCTACGAAATCGCGGGCGTCCTCCTCCGCGATATCGTTGCCACGGTGGCCTTCCTCGCGACCATCTTCTCCCGCCGTCCCCGGGCGATCCCGGCCCGGGCCGGGGGCAAGGCGGTCACCGTGGCGCAGGTGCTGACGCTGCTGGCCTTCCTGCTGGATTGGACCCACCTCAGGGAGCTCGCCTGGGCCACGACAGCGATCGCCATCTACGCGATCTGGGACTACTACCACGTCGCGCCGCGCGCGGAGCAGCGGGTCGGCGGAGGCGAAGGCGATTGACGAAGGAGACCAAGCGGGCGTCGCTCAGCTGGTCCGGGGGGCTGGTCTTCAGGGGGGGAGAGGCCGGCGGCGCCCAGGCGGTGATTGACGGCGACAACGCCGCCGCTCCCGGCCCCATGCTCACGCTCCTCCTCGCGGCGGCGAGCTGCACCGGAGCGGATGTGGTGTCGATTCTCGAGAAGATGCGGGTCAAGCTTCTCGAGTTCCGCATCGAGGTGGCCGGCGAGCGGAGGCAGGAGGAACCCCGCCGCTACACCGCCATTCACATCGACTTTCACCTGCGCGGCGAGGGCCTCGACCAGGCCAAGGCATCGCGGGCCATCGACCTGTCGGTCACCAAGTACTGCTCGGTCCTCCACTCGCTGGCTCCTGACATCAGAATCACCCATGGACTCACGCTGGGGTAGCCTCGTCGCGGCGGCGGCGCTCGCCGCCCCGCCGCCGGTGGCCGCCCAGCGAGTCATGGAGCTCGGAGTCCAGGCAACGGCGCTGGCCGCCGACCCGGGCTCGATGTTCGGGGGCGGGTATGGAGCGATCCGGACGTCCCTGCGGACACGGGTGTCGCTCGCGGCGGGAGTGGGGGCGGCGGATGGGGATGCGACGGTGCGGGGGGAGCTGCTCCTGCACTTCCTGCTCAACCCCACCCGCCGGACCGGCGTGGCACCGTACGCCGCCGGGGGAGTCGCCGTCGTGGGCGGGCCGCTGGACGACGGGTATCTGGTCCTGACTCTGGGGCTCGAGAGCCGGCCGGGGGCGCCGTTGGGGTGGTTCGTCGAAGCGGGGATCGGTGGTGGGGCACGCCTCGCGGCGGGGATCCGCCGCCGGTGGCTCCCGGCGGGATGGCCCTACTAGGTGGTGCTGCCGACCGCCTCGGCCTTGCGCTGCACCGGCCGGCAGAACCGCTCGCCGAGCGTCCGGAGCTGGGCCAGCTCCTCATCGCTCAGTGTGTCGTACCGGTCGGCGAGGTACAGCATGGTGTCGTCGAACCAGTCCTTCTGGTGCTCGGGAAGGGCATCGATGACGCCGCACCGTAGTACGTGGCTGAACAGCTCGTCCCTGGCCTGGGCAAACGCGACGTCGTCGGTGTCCTGCTGGGGTTTCTTGTCGTTCATTTCCCTTCCCGTTAGTGACTGTTTGGCCGTAGTTTGGGGCGAAAATATATCCGGTTGCACCATTTGGTGCAAACCCTGGGTTTTTCCGGCCTTTCAGCCCATTGATTACATTCATCGACTGCAAACACATGAACTTGTCCGAGGGCCACCCGCCGCCCTCGAGGGATGCCATGGTGGACCACGACGAACTCTATGATGATGCGCGGGCGGATCACCTGGCGGGGCTGTTGCGCGCCCTCGCGGAGCGCATCCAGGAGCTGGACGGGTCCGGCCACCTGCTGGGCGGGACGCCGGAACTCCTCCGGCGGCTGGGCGACATCCGGAGCGAGCTTTTCCACTACGAAGTCCGATCCACCTACGACACTCCCGACATTGCCGAGAGCCGGCGGATCGTCGAGGAGGCACAACGGCCGGACGGCCTCTTTCCCGACGATTCGGAGGATGACCAGCCATGGCGACGTCGCCCGGCGGACTGAAGCGGTTCTACGCGGCTTTCGTGATCCTGGCGCTCGTCGGGTTGGCCGTGCTCGTGTACCTCCTCAAGAGGCCGGCGACGGTGAGCATCCCGGTCAACGTCACCATCCAGCCGTCGGACACGGCGGGATTTCGCGGCTATGTGAAGGGGGACCCGGCGGCGCCGCTGGAGATCACCGAGTTCGCCGACTACCAGTGCCCCTTCTGTCAGACGTTCGCCACTCTTCAGATGCCGGCCATCGACGAGCGCCTCATCAAGAGCGGGCGCCTGCGCTGGCGTTATCGGGACTTTCCGCTCCAGCAGCATCCGTTTGCTCGGGTGGCGGCCCATTCGGCGGCGTGCGCCGATGAGCAGGGCCGCTACTGGGACCAGCACCAGCGGATCTACGAGGGGCAGGCGGAGTGGTCCGCTGCCCGCGACGCGGCCGGCATGTTCCGGGATTATGCCAAGGCCATCGGTCTCGACCTCGGCCGCTATGACGGCTGCATGTCGAGCGGCCGGTTTGCCGGCCGCATCCAGGCCAGTCAGGAGGAGGGCACCCGCCTCGGAGTAGCCGCGACGCCCACGCTGATGGTCGAGGGCCGGCTCTACCAGGGACGGTTCGATTCCGACGCGATCATCCACCTCGTCGATTCGCTCGCGCCGCGCACCTCGAAATGAACCTCCGCATGGGCGCGGCGCTCCTCAGTCTCCTGGGCCTCTTCGTCTCCGCCTACCTCTATCTGTACAAGATCGGCCGCATCGGCACGCTGGCCTGCGGCACCGGCGCCTGCGAGACGGTCCAGGCGAGCGCCTGGAGCCGCTTCGCCGGGGTCGAGGTGGCGCTGATCGGCGTCATCGGCTACTCGGCGCTGGTGCTGGTGAGCCTCGCGTCGCTGCAGCCGGCGCTGGTGTCGCGCCTGTGGCCGGCGGCGCTGCTCGCCGGGCTGGCCGGCATCGGGGTCGGCTTCACAGTCTACCTGACCTACCTGGAGTTGTTCGTCATCCACGCGATCTGCCGCTGGTGCGTCACCTCCGCGACGATCATCATCGCGGTTTTCGTCGTTGCGCTGCTGGAGCTTCGCGCCTTGGCACGGCGGCAGGCCGTCTAGCGTGCCTCGCCCGGGGCAGGCGCCGCCCTCGGGCCGGGCGCTGGCAATCCTTTCCCTGGGTGCGCTCGGCGTCGTCTACGGCGACATCGGCACCAGCCCGCTCTACGCCCTCAAGGAGTGCTTCACGGGCCGGCACGGCTTTCCGGTGACAGAGGAAAACGTGCTCGGCATCCTCTCGCTCATCTTCTGGGCGCTCAACTTCGTCGTCACCTTCAAGTACCTCGCGATGGTCATGCGGGCCGACAACCGGGGCGAGGGTGGCATCCTCGCGCTGCTGGCGCTCGTGCGCCCCGGTGGGGAAGCGACAGTGGCCGGCTCCCTGCTGGTGACGGTGGGGCTGTTCGGCGCGGCGCTGCTGTACGGCGACGGGATCATCACCCCGGCGATCTCCGTGCTCGGCGCCGTCGAAGGGCTGAGTATCGCGACCCCGGCGCTGGAGCACCTGGTCATGCCCGCCGCCTTCGCGATCATCCTCGGCCTCTTCGCCTTGCAGCGCCGTGGCACCGCCCGGGTCGGTGCCCTCTTCGGACCGGTGACGGCCGCCTGGTTCGTCGCCATCGCCCTGCTGGGCGCCCACGGTATCATGCGGGAGCCGCACGTCCTGCGCGCGCTCAACCCCTGGCATGCCGCCGATTTCCTCAGTCGCGAAGGCCTGACCGGGCTCAAGGTGCTGGGGGCCATCATCCTCGTGGTAACGGGCGGCGAGGCGCTGTACGCCGACATGGGGCATTTCGGCCGCCGGCCTATTCGTCTCGCCTGGTTCGGGATGGTCCTGCCGGCGCTGATGCTCAACTATTTCGGGCAGGGAGCGTACCTTCTGCACGATCCGGCCGCGGCCCGGAACCCGTTCTATGCGCTCGTCCCCGAGCGGGCGCTCTACCCGATGGTCGTGCTGGCCACGGCCGCGGCGGTGGTGGCGTCGCAGGCGCTGATCTCGGGAGCGTTTTCCCTCACGCGGCAGGCCGTGCAGCTTGGGTACAGCCCGAGAGTCAACATCATTCACACCTCGAGCACGGAGATTGGACAGATCTACGTCCCCCAGGTCAACACCCTTCTCATGGTGGCATGCCTGGGGCTGGTGGTGTCGTTCCGGTCCGCCGGCAACCTTGCCGCTACCTACGGCGTGGCTCTCTCGATCACCATGACGATCACCACCATTCTCTTCGCGGTGGTGGCGAGGAAGCGGTGGGGGTGGAGCCGGTGGCGAGTCGGAGTGCTGACCGCCGTCTTTCTCGTGGTAGATCTCGCGTTTGTGGGAGCCAACCTGCTCAAGGTGCCGGATGGCGGCTGGTTCCCACTGGTGGTGGCCGGCCTGGTCTACGTCATGATGTCCACCTGGAAGAACGGAAGGGTGAGGCTCTCCGCAATCGTCCGGGAGAACACGCTCCCGATGGATCTCTTCCTCCAGGACATCGCCCGGGCGAAGCCGCACCGGGTGCCGGGGACGGCGGTGTTTCTCACCTCGGACACGTCGGGGGCGCCCCCGGTGCTGCTCCACCATCTGAAGCACAATCAGGTGCTGCATGAACGTGTGATGCTGCTCTCGGTCATGACGGAAGAGATCCCGCAGGTGGACGCCGAGGATCGGGTGCGGTGCCGGGAACTCGGCGAGGGGTTCTACCAGGTTACGGCACAGTACGGGTTCATGGAAACGCCGGACGTCCCCGCGATCCTGAAATCGCTCGGCGAGGAGAACCCGGGGAGCAAGCCGGTCCCCACCCGGCTCAACAGCACCACTTTCTACCTCGGCCGTGAGACGCTCATCGCGAGCGCCGGACGACCGGGCGGCGCTCCCGGGGCGGGCCGGATGGCGCGATGGCGCAAGCGGCTCTTCATCTTCATGATGCGCAATGCCCAGTCGGCCACCGCGTTCTTCGGCTTGCCGCCGAACCGGGTCGTCGAGCTGGGCGCCCAGATCCAGTTCTGACCCGATGATTGCCCAGCCTGCCTCGCTCGAGGGCGACGATCCCCACGCCGCGCCCGCGCGCGGGCGCGAGCTCCTCGCCCTCTCGCTGGCCACGCTGGGGGTGGTGTACGGCGACATCGGCACCAGCCCGCTCTACGCCTTCAAGGAATGCTTCGCTCCGGAGTACGGCTTGACGCCGTCGGTCGAAAACGTCCTCGGCGTCCTCTCGCTTGTCTTCTGGTCGCTCAACTTCGTCGTCACCCTCAAGTACCTCACGTTTATCATGCGGGCCGACAACCGCGGCGAGGGCGGCATCATGGCGCTGCTCGCGCTGCTGCACCCGCAACGCGCGCAACCGGGGAAGCGGCGGCTCCTCCTGGCGCTGGGGCTCTTCGGCGCGGCGCTGCTCTACGGCGACGGGGTCATCACGCCGGCCATCTCGGTGCTCGGCGCGGTCGAGGGCCTTCGGGTGGCGGCGCCCCACCTGGCCGACTGGAGCGTACCGGCCATCTCGGCGCTGATCCTGGTGGGGCTCTTCACCTTTCAGCGCCGCGGGACCGCGCGGATCGGCGCGGTGTTCGGACGGGTCATGATCGTCTGGTTCGCGTCGATCGCGCTGCTGGGCGTGGGCGGTATCGCGCGCCATCCCGGCGTCCTCCGCGCGGTGAATCCGTGGTGGGCGGTCGAGTTCCTCGCGCGCGACGGGCTTCGCGGCTTCCTCATCCTGGGAGCGGTGGTGCTGGTGGTGACCGGCGGCGAGGCGCTCTACGCCGACATGGGGCACTTCGGCAAGCGGCCGATCCGGCTCACCTGGTTCGCAGTGGTGCTGCCGGCGCTGACGCTCAACTATTTCGGCCAGGGGGCACTGGTGCTCGCCAACCCGGCGGCGACGAGTAACCCCTTCTTCGCCCTGGTCCCGTCGTGGGCGCTGTACCCGATGGTCGGTGTCGCGACGGCGGCCGCCATCGTCGCTTCGCAGGCCCTCATCTCCGGCGCCTTCTCACTCACCCGCCAGGCAATGCAGCTCGGCTACAGCCCGCGGATGACGATCCGGCACACCTCGAGCACGGCCATCGGCCAGATCTACCTTCCCCAGGTGAACCGCATCCTCGGCGTGGGGTGCGTGCTCCTCGTGCTCGGGTTCCAGTCGACCAGCAATCTGGCTTCGGCTTACGGGATCGCCGTTACGGGGACGATGGCGATCACGACGGTGCTGTTCTGCCGGGTCGCGCGCGACGTGTGGGGATGGCCGGCGTGGCGGGTCGTGGCGATCGGAGGGCTTTTCCTTGCGGTGGACCTGGCGTTCCTCGGCGCCAACCTGGTGAAGATCGGGAGCGGCGGCTGGTTCCCCCTGCTGGTCGCCCTCATCGTCTACACCCTGATGGTCACCTGGAAGCGGGGCCGGGTGGCGCTCGCGCACATCATGCGGGAAAACTCCCTGCCGATCGATCTCTTCCTTCAGGACATCGCGCGCCAGCAGCCGGTACGAGTGCCCGGGACCGCGGTGTTCATGACATCCGATCCGTCGGGCGCCCCGGTCGTCCTCCTCCACCATCTCAAGCACAACAAGGTGCTTCACGAGACCGTGGTCCTGATGTCCATTGAAGGAGAGGAGATCCCGAAAGTCCGGCAGGAGGATCGGGTGGAGCTGCGGGCGCTGGGCGAGGGGTTCTTCCAGGCGGTGGGCCACTTCGGGTTTACCGAGAGCCCGGACGTCCCCGCCGTTCTCGAGGCGCTGGAAGCGAAGGGACTCCGGGCCCGGCCGCGGGAGACCAGCTTCTATCTTGGGCGGGAGACGCTGATTCCGGATGGCCCCTCCTCCATGCCCCGGTGGCGGAAGGTCCTCTTCATCATCATGGCCCGGAACGCCCAGTCGGCCACCGCTTTCTTCAATCTGCCCCCCAACAGGGTGCTGGAACTCGGTGCACAGATCCAACTGTAGTTGTCGCGAGCCCGCCACTCTTACCCCCGGGTCCCTTTTGCGGTAAAATGCCGCGTAGCGCCTCGGCAAAGCGTTGCACCAAGCTGTGATACGACACCTCTAACTCATTCGTTCACATCACCCTGGAAAGGCTGGCACCACTCTCGCCTTTCCGGGGGGGGCGGAGTCACGTAGCGCCCCTGGCGATGAGTCCATACGCCCGACAAGAGCACACCCGGAGTGATCCGGGGCCGCAAAACTTGAGGTCTCGCGCAGCCCCGGCCGGCTGCGAGAGATAGCTCGGTGCCGAAGGAGGATGGGATGTCCCCGCAGGACGTGGAACGCGGCTTGGTCGCGCCCGAGACACTTGGACTGGAGACGCGCGTCGAGATTCGACGGGCGGCGGTCGAGCTGCTCGAGGGAATGCCCGAAGGCGCCGGGCGGCTGGTGGTCGATCTGACCCACACGCGGCAGGTCGATTCCGCCGGACTCGGCGCCCTCATGCTGATCCAGCGGATGGCCGCCCTGCGCCGCCAGACCGTCGTGCTCCGCAATCCCAGTGAGGAGGTTCGTTTCCTCCTCACTCTCACCAAGCTGTACGATCTCTTCCTGGTCGAATCCGACGAGAGCTGACCTCGCGCGCCGGTAAGCGCCGTAGCAACATTCCGGGATGGACGGCTCCTTCGCGAGCGATTAGTGTACGCTCGTGCCGGCTCATCCTCCTCCCGCGGCCCTCGCCGCCCGCGGTCTCCGGCGGTCCTTCGGGCGGGTGACCGTCCTCCGCGACCTCGATCTCACGCTCGACCGGGGGGAGGCGCTGGCGGTCGCCGGGCCCAACGGCGCCGGGAAGACCACCCTGCTCCGGCTGCTCGCGGGACTCCTCAGGCCCACCACCGGCGAGGTGAGCATCCTGGGCCGTCCGCTGTACGGCGACCACTCTGCGCGCCGCGCCATCGGGTTCCTCTCCCATCAATCACTCCTCTACGACGACCTCACTCTCCTGGAGAACCTCACGTTCACGGCTCGGCTCTACGGTCTCGCGCGCCCGGCCGAGCGCGCCCGCGAGGCTCTCGACGCCGCGGGTCTCTCCGCGCGCGGGAGCGACACCCCCGGCCGCCTGAGCCGGGGCCTTCTGCAGCGGGCGGCGATCGCGCGGGCGCTGCTGCACCGTCCCGAGGTGCTGCTGCTCGATGAGCCGTTCACCGCGCTGGACGAGCCGTCGTCGTCGCGCCTGCGCGAGCTGCTGCGAGCCGTTCTCGCCGGCGGAGGAGCGATGGTGGTCGTGACCCACCATCTCGCCGAGGTGTGGGACCTGGCCACGCGAGTCGCCGTGCTGGTGGGCGGACGCTGGAGGTGCGACGAACCGGTGACCGGAGCCGCCGAAGAGTTCATCCCCCGATACCGGGCGATGGCCGATGCCTGAGTCGCTCAGGCTGGCGCTGGCGATCGCGGGGAAGGACATCCGCGCGGAGCTCCGGAGCCGGACGGCGCTGCTCTCCGCGGTGGTGTTCGCCGCGCTGGTGCTCGTGGTGTTCAACTTCGCGCGCGACCCCACCGCGATCTCCGCCACGGACCTGGCGCCGAGCGTGCTCTGGGTGACCTTCGCGCTCGCGGCGATGGTGGCGCTCAACCGGGCCTTCACCATCGAGCGGGAGCACGGCGCGCTCGACGGACTGCTCCTCGCGCCGGTGCCGCGCGGAGCGCTGTTCGGGGGAAAGCTGCTCGCCAACCTCGCGTTCGTCGGCACGGTGGAAGCGGTCACCCTTCCGCTCTTCGTCCTGTTCTTCAACGTCGATCTTGGCGCGGCGCTGCCGGGGATTGTCGGCGTGACGGTGCTGGCGACGGTAGGCTTCGTGTCGGTGGGGACCATCTTCAGCGCGATGGCGGTGCGCACCCGGTTCGCGGAGCTGATGCTGCCGGTGCTCCTTCTCCCCTTCATGGTCCCGCCGCTCATCGGCGCCGTGCAGGTGACCGCGCGGCTCCTGGCGGGACGTCCCTTGAGCGAGATGATCGGATGGCTCAGATTTCTCGCCCTCTATGACGTGGTATTCGTGACTCTCTGTACCATGGCCTTCACCGCGGTGGTGGACGAATGACGGTGGGTGAAACAGCCGGCCGGGCCGTGGCGCGCCGGGGCCTCGGCACCAGCCTGGTCGCGCTGCTCGGGCTCATCGGCGTCTACGTGCTCGCCCTGGGCTTCACGCCGGTGGAGGCGCGCCAGGGTCTGGCCCAGAAGATCTTCTACGTCCACGTGCCGGCGGCCTGGTGCGCGCTTCTCGCCTTCTCCCTGGTCGGCATCGCCAGCGCGCTCTTCCTCTGGCTCAAGGACCCCCGGCTCGACCGGTTCGCGGCCGCCTCGGCGGAAGTGGGGGTCGCGTTCGGCGCGGTGATGCTGACGACGGGCCCCATCTGGGCCAAGCCGATCTGGGGCACCTGGTGGACCTGGGACGCACGGCTCACGCTGACGCTCTTCGTCTTCTTTCTCTTCATCGGGTATCTGGCGCTGCGGGCGGCGCTGCACGACCCCGGCGAGCGGGCGCGATTCAGCGCGGTGGTGGGCATCCTCGGGCTGCTGCTGGTGCCGTTCATTCACCTGAGCGTCTATCTCTTCCGTACCCTGCACCCGCAGCCGGTGGTGCTCAAGCCGAGCTCACCCTCGCTGCCGCCGGAGATGCTTCGGACGCTCTTCGTCTCGGCGCTGGTGTTCACCGTCCTCTATGTGGGGCTGGTGTCGCTGCGGTACGGGCTGGCGATGGTGGAAGAGGCGGCAGAGGAGGCGGGCGATGCTGGCTGAGGTTCCGCAGAACGGCGGCTACATGATCGCGGCGTACGTGGTGACGCCGGTGATCCTGGTGGGGTACCTGGTCTCGCTGTGGCGGAGGCTGTAAGCCGGCCCCCACCCCGACAAGAGCAGCGCGGCCCGCCATGCAGACGAGCCTCCAGCCGCTACCCTCCAGCCGGTTGCCGCTTCGGCAGCAGCACGTGTTCCCACAGGAGGGCCGCCGCGAGCGAGCCGAGTATCGGACCCACCCAATACACGATGTGCCCCACCCACTGCCCCGACACCAGCGCCGGCCCGAACGCGCGCGCGGGGTTCATGGCGGCCCCGGTGAGCGGCCCCCCCACGAGAATGGCGAACAGCAACACCAGCCCGACCCCGAAGCCGCCGACCTTGGGCGCGTCGGGGTTGAGGATGGTGCCGAACACCGCCGAGACCAGGAAGAAGGTGAGCACGAACTCCCACCCGATGGCCTGCTGGAGCGTGATCGTCCCGGCGATGCTGGGAGTGCCAAGGGAAACCGCTCGCGTCGTCGCAACGGGGTAGAGCGCCTTGAGCAGCAACGCCGCGAGCACCGCCCCGCTGAGTTGGGCAAGGATATACGCGCTGGCCGAGGCGACATTCGTCCGCCGCGCGGCAAGGAGGCCGAGAGTCACCGCGGGATTCAGGTGGCCGCCGGAAATGGCCATGGTGGCGGTCACCATGACCGACAAAACGACTGCGTGCGCGATCGCGATCCCGAGAACGCCGTACTGGGCGCTCGGAAAGTGCATGCTGGCGACCGAGGCGGTACCGATGAACACGAGGGCGAAGGTGCCGAGGGCCTCGGCGATCGAGCGTCGTAACAGGGAAGGCATCAGTTGATCTCCGTGGGGGTGCGAGGACGGCCGCCAATCTAGATGGTCACCCTGCCCGCCGGAAGACCAGCGCGGCATTGATGCCGCCGAAGCCGAACGAGTTGCTGAGCAGGTACTCGGGTTCCATTTCCCGCCCTTCCCCCGTCACATGCGCCAGGTCGCAGGCGGGGTCGAGATCCTCGAGGTTCACCGTCGGCGGGACCCACCCGCGGCGCGCGGCGAGGGCGCAAATGGCCGCCTCGATGGCGCCGCTCGCGCCGAGGGCGTGGCCGAAGTAGCCCTTGGTCCCGCTCAGCGCCAACCGTCCCGCGTCGTCTCCGAACACCTGCTTGATCGAGCCGGTCTCCGTGGGATCGTTGAGCGGGGTGGACGAGCCGTGCGCGTTGATGTAGCCGATCTCCCGGGGCTCGACGTGTGCCTCGGAGAGGGCGATGCGGATGGCGCGCGCCGCCTGGCGGCCATCGGGCCTCGGCGCGGTCATGTGGTGCGCGTCGTTGGTGAGCCCGAATCCGCAGACCTCGGCGTACACCGGCGCCCCCCGGGCCAGCGCCCGGCCCCGCTCCTCCAGGATCAGCACCGCCGCCCCCTCGGCCATCACGAAGCCATCGCGCCCGGCGTCGAAGGGACGGCTGGCGTGGGCGGGGTCGTCGTTGCGGGTGGACATCGCGCGGATGATGGAGAAGGCCCCGAAGCAGAGCGGCGCCAGCGGCGCCTCGGAGCCGCCGGCGATCATGGCATCCGCCTCTCCGCGAGCAATGGTGCGGAAAGCATCGCCGATGGCGATCGCCCCCGAGGCGCAGCTCATGCCGTTGGTGGAGTTCGGGCCGGTGCAGCCGAACTCGATGGCGATGTTGCAGCTCGCGGCGCCGGCGAAGACGGTGAGCGCCAGCGCGGGATCGACGGCGCGGGGGCCGCCGGTGAGGAAGTTCTGGTACTGGCGTTCGCCGTGAGCGACCCCGCCGAGCGCGGTGCCCATCATGGCGCCGATGCGGTCGGGGTCTTCCCGGCGGAGATCGAGCGTCGAGTCCTCCAGCGCCATGCGGGTGGCGGCGATGGTGAACTGGGAATAGCGGTCGAGCCGGCGGACGCGGCGTTCCTCGATGTGATCGCTGGCGACGAAATCGTCCACCTCGCCCGCGATGCGCGACTTGAAGGGGGTGGGATCGAAGCGGGTGATGCAGCGGACCGCCGAACGTGTTCCCCGCAGGCCGGTCCACAGCCCCTCGACCCCGAGCCCGATCGGCGTGACCGCGCCGATGCCGGTGATGACCACCCTGCGAGGCTCAGGCATGGGTGCGCTCCACTTCCCGGCGGATCCCCGCCAGCGTGCGCGACGCAATCCCGTGAACGAACACGGGGCCGATCACCGCCTCCGCCGCCAGCTTCCCGATCAGCGGCCACCGGGGGCCGCTCCACTGGTGCACGATCGTCACGTCCGTCTCCTCCCCAACAGCCTGGAAGCTCCACACGACGTCCATGCCGGTGGTGGTGCCGCGCACGTGACGGTAATGCACCGCGGGTGCCGCGTGGTCGATCCACATCTCCGAGACCCACCAGGTCGGATAGCGGAGCGGGCCGAACGGCCGCCACGCCGCCATCTCGACCACTCCGGCGTCGCCGCGACGCTCGAGCATGCGGACCCAGCGGTAGTGCCCCAGCCACTCGGGCCACCGCTCGACGCTCCGCGCCGCCTCGAAGACCCGCGCCACCGGCGCCCGCATCCGCAATCGGTCTACCGTACGCATCAGCCGCTCGCGGGACGCCACACGGCGACGAGGCGATATCCCGGCCGCCGGTTCACCGTTCCCCGCACGCCGGCCGCCGCGAGCAATGCGCGCAGCTCCGCCGCGGTGTACCCGCGCCTGATCGAGGTCATGCCGTCCGCCACCGTCACCGGGTCGAACCCGAGGACGTGGGCGCCGATCCAGAACGCCGCCCTCCCGAGCCGCGCGCGACGCAGGTCGGCCACGATCACGGCGCGCCGGGCCAGCCGATCGCAGGTGCGGAGGAGGCGCACCACCGACCCGGCCTCGAGGTGGTGCGCCACCTGGCTCAGGAGCACGACGTCCACCGACTTCTCCCTGACGGGCGGGAACCCGGCGTCGGCGACCGCGCATGGGATTCCGGCGCCATGGGCGAGGCCGGCCGCCACCCGGCTACGCTCGAGCCCGATCGGCACCAGTCGTACTCCCCTTTGCTCCGCCCAGCGGCGCGCCGCATCGGGGAGGTCGCCGGCGCCGGTGCCGAGGTCGAGCAGGGAGAGCGTGGTGCCGCGGGCGACGGTACCCAGGGCCCGGCGCAGCCCGTAGCGCACCGCCGCGGCGCCGCCGAACCACCGGTTGGACCGGGCGAGGTTCCCCAGCGACTCCGCGGCCAGCACCGGGTCCGCGGCGGGGTCGTCGAGCAGCTCGGTGCCGGTCGGGGCAATGGTCAGCGGTTCCACGCCGTCAGCCGGGCGCGGCGTAACCGCCGCGGTAGTAGAGGAGCGGACGGCCCTTGCCGGGGGCGCCGCCGATGACGAGGCCGACGATGATGCTGTGGTCCCCGCCATCATGAACGGCATGACGCCGGCATTCGATGTGGGCCAGCGCGCCGTCGAGCAGCACCGTGCCGCCGGCGCCGGTGTGGTATCCCACGCCGGAAAAGCGATCGGGGTGCGGCTCCGCGAACCGGCGGGCCAGCGCCTCCTGCCGGCTCTCGAGCACGTTCACCACGAATCCGGGGGCGGCGACGATCAGATCGTGGAGATCGCCCTCGCGGTCCACGCAGACGGAGAGAAGGGGCGGCTGCAGCGAGACCGCGGCGAGGCTGTTCGCCGTCATCCCGGCGGGGCGCCCGTCGGGGCCCTCCAGCGTGAGCACGGTGACCCCGGTGGCGAAGCGGCCGAGGAGGTCGCGGAAGGTGGCGGGGTCCACTTCGCCCCCGCTCACAGCAGCATCCTCGCCAGGAACCGGGGGTTGAGCACCTCGCCGGCTGGAACGAAGTCACCGGTGACACCGATGAGGGTGTGGGCCATAGCGCCGCGGCTCCCCAGCCGGCCCACGGCGCGGTCGAAAAGGCCGGGCCACCACATGCCGTAACCAATCAGCCGCTCGACGGCCCACTTGCCGGCGAAGGCGCGGCGGCGCGAGCGGCGGTACGGCGCAAGCGCGGATGCCCGCACGGACCCTCTCGCCGCGAGCGCCTCAACCGCGGCATCGGCGAGCAGCTCGGCGCCCCTGAGTGCGCTGTAGATCCCTTCGCCGGTGAAGGGATCGAAGAAGTCCGCGGCATCGCCCACCAGCGCGGCGCCGTCGGCGGTCACCCGTCCGGCCGACGCCGCGAACGGCCCGGTGACCATGACCCGGCGGGCGAGCGAGGCATGCTGGATGCGCTCATGCACCGGGGCGAAGTCGCGGAGCGTTTCCAGGAAGAAAGACTCGGCGCGACCCCGGGCGGCCGCCGCCCTGGCCGCGGGGACGACCAGCGCGACGTTGGTGCGCCCCCCGCCGATGGCATTGAGCCCGGCATAACCCTGACGGCCGACGAAGAGCTCGGCGGACTCCGTCATCCCCTCGACGCCGTCGAGATGGGCGACGAACCCAAGCCGGCGCGGCAGTCCGTGCCGTACGCCTCCGAGGCGG
>CAYYXP010000009.1:0-10676 GCA_964475685.1 uncultured Gemmatimonadaceae bacterium
CGGACGTCGGCGCGGCCGACCACTTGGCCGCTGTTGCTGATCCCGTTGGCGTAGCTGCCGGGGCCGCCGAGGGTGCCGAGATCTCGGATGAGCCCGTTCTCCCACAGGACGGCGTGCCAGTATTTCGGATCGGTTGACGTCCCGCTCTGGCCAACGATCCGGCTCGCATCGTTGATCGCCCGCGCGGACCCCGTGGGACCGCCGAGCCCCTCCAGGAGCTGCATGCCTCCCTCAGGAGTCCAGAGGAACGCCCGTGGCCCCGGCTCGAACCGGCCGACGACTTGCCCCAGTTCGTTGATGCCCCAGGCGTAGCTGGAGCCCGCCGGCTGGGTGTGAATGTCGCGGATGACGCCTCCCTCCCATATGACCGCGTGTTCGGCGGAGCCGTTCCCCACGGTGCTGTGGCCGACGATGACTCCCCGATCGTTGATGCCGTATGCCCGGCTGCAACACCCACCGAGCGTGTTGAGCACCACCATGCCGCCCGGAGCCGTCCAGACGAATCCCCGCTGGACTCCGGCGAAATCCGATGCGTAGCCCACCACTTGGCCCGACTCGTTGATGTCGTAGGCGTACGTCGTGGGGAGCCCCGGCGGGTCTTCGATCGCGCGCATAGACCCGTTTTCCCACAGAAAAGCTCCGACGCCAGACGAGGTGCCGGCATTCCCGACAATCTGGCCCCCGTCGTTGACGGCGACCGCCTCGGTCCAGCCCCCGTCAAGGACGCCTAGATCCACGATCTCGACGGTGACCGCGAACAACTCGATGCCGATGCCCTTCTTGCCGCCGAGAGCCAGAACCACAACGACGTCGTACAGATCGACCTGGGCATCGGACCCGACGGTAATGTTGGCCCGCAGCTCGGTCGAGCTGACGAAGGTGGTGCTGTTGGTCTTAATATGCGTGGTGGCGAACGTGGTATCGCCGTTGAGGGCCCAGACCGCCCGGGCGCCCGAGGCGAAACCGGACCCGAGCACCCTCACGGTCAGGGTCGTGTTCCGGGGAGCGCTGGTCGGATCGGTCCCCTTCACGGAGGGTCCGGTCGGCGATCGGGCCAGATCCGCGTCACCGGGACCGGGAGTCGACGGATCGCTACAGGCCAAGATCAACGCCATGAGGAGCGGCAGGCCATGCGCCCACCACTGCAGGGTGGAGACCGGGAAGCCGCGGGCGCTCATGGACGGCACCTCCGGGCACCTGCAATGAGAGGCGTGAGGCACTTCCTGAGCGAGAGGAGGCCCACCAGCGCACTCACATTGATCTGGCGGCACTGCACCAGGGTGGATCCGGGACATGAGGACGCCTCCTGCACATCGAGGCCCGGTCGAGCCGCTGACTGGGAACCCGCAGGTCAATCGGAAGGCCCTGCGGGAACCCCTTCTTCGCCGGAGAGGAGGTAGGCAGCAAGTAGAATGGACGGCAGAAGCCCCCGTCGCGCAAGAGTCCCTGACTGCCGAGGGGAGGCCGGGGCCGAGAGTCCCGATCGTATTCCAGCCTGGGCCTCCCCAGATGACGGCTTGTCCCTCATTCGGGGAGGCCGATCCGCTTACCCGGACGATGGCCAACCCGTTCGCGCGGATGTCATCCCCAAACCCGCGGGAGATCGCCGGGCGGCCAGGCTCAGAGGCGCCACTGCGCACGGCGCTGGGCTGGTTGGAGATCTTCGCCCCTTAAGGAACGATCCAGACAACCGCAGCAGTCTGTCCGCTCTTATTCGACACGCTGCCAACTATCTGTTTCGATGCCCGCGTCGCGCTGCTGTTGTTAACGTCTTCCGCCCATCCGTCGCTATACCCTTTAAGCGTGCCGAGGTTCTGAATGGTGGGCGCGCCGGGGGACCAGACGAATCCGTGTGACGTCCACGCGGCGCGGGAGCTCGTGAAGTAGACGCCGACAATGAACCGGCTGGAGTTGAGCCCTTCGGGCCACGCGTCCTCCGTTCCCAAGGATTGGAACGCCGACAGCCCGTTGAGCGCCCAATGGTATGGGTCCCTGGTCGTACAAGTCGCAAAGACGGTCGGCGTGGTGCAGCGAAAGACAAGCCCTACGACGTCCGAGCCTTCGATTCCGGTCGCCGCACTGTTGGTCGCGGCGGCGTGAGCATCCAGCGGCACTGCGGCATCCCATTCCCCGGGAGCCGCCGTGGACGGTCGCCATTTCACGGCGTGCTGCGTCCCCGTCTCGTCGTACGAATAGCCAACGATTACGCCATCGTCGTTGATGCCGCTCGGCTCATTGACGCCCTCAGTCACTCCGGCGAGACGAGGCAGATAGTGAGCAATCCAGGCTTCCCCGACACGAACCCATGCCGTCGCGTGCCCCGAAGGCCTCTCGACTCCCACCACGATTTCCGACTCGTTCAGTGCGACCGGCCAACCCTGACCGACCAGCGCTGATGAGCCATCTCTGCGCCAGAGCATGATGAGTCCGTTCGAGGAGCCGACGGCGGTTCCAGCCTCATTGATGTCCTCGGCGCTGCCAGTACCCGCTCCCAACTTCTGTACTGCCCAGCCCGATCCCGTACGGGTCCAACGTGCCGGGAACGACCCGCTCGTCCCCGCTATCTCTTGCGCATCGTTGATAGCGTGAGCGACCGATCGCGATCCGAGCGTCGGCAGCTTGACGATCGCTATCGACGGTGTCGGGGCAACTGGCTTCTGCAGTGCCGGGCCGGAAGCGGACGGGCCCGTTGGCGGTGTGTCGTCGTTGGCGGTGCAGCTGATGGAAGCGAACGCCGCCGCCGCCGCCACGATGGTCCTGTGAATCGTGCGAGTCATCGAATTCTCCTTTGGCTGGCTCACGGTATCGCCCACACGAGCGCCACCACTCCGCCGCGATCCGAGGTCGCCCCGCCGACGGCCAGGCGTGCCGTGCGGGTTGCCGTCGGGTTATTGACGTCCCATACCCAGTGCGTATTGAAGCCGCTGACATCCGGCAGCGTCGCGTACACGCCCGCGGGCGACCACATGACGGCCCGCATTCTTTTCGGGTCGAGGTAAGACCCGACCGACACTCCGAGTGCGTTCAAGCCGTTCGCCCGGGCATCGAGCGAGCTGAGAGGGCCCGTGTCCGGCGATCCGGCCATGAGCGACCATCGGTAGGCACGCCGCGGACATCCCTCCAGCACCGCACACGGCCACGCTTCTCCGACGATCGTGTTGCCGACGATGCCATAGGCGATGCTCTTCGCCATCCCGCCCGCGTTCTCCAGAATCTCGGCCGGCTCCCACCCCTCGGCGGGGTTCGGCTTCGGCATCCATTTCACCGCGTACTGCTGCACGCACTCGCTGTCATAGAGGAAGCCCACGACGACGCCGGAACCGCTGATGGCCGTCGCCTCACCAATGCAGTAGGGATTGCGATCGGTGCCGGGGACGAGGTCCAGACTCGTGACCGTCCAACTGCCCGCGATCCGACGCCACGCGGCCGGCGCCTGCAAGCCAATGTCGTGGCGGATCCCCACGACGACGTTGGCGTCGCTGACTCCGTTCGCCTCGCCAGGACCGAGAACCTCGAGGGGCCCTCCCGCGAGCCACGCCACCGCGGCTCGTCCCGAATCGCCGACGATTGTACCCATTTCGTTGATGGCCGAAGGTCTCGTTCCGGGCCCGCCGAACTGCGTGACAGTCCATGCCCCATTGGACTGGGCCCAGCGAACGGCGAAGATATAGGCGGGGCCACTCGCGAGCCCACTGTAGCCGACACCTACTCCCGCATCGTTGATGGAAAAGATCTGCGCCTGTCCGCCGAGCGTTGGAAGCCGAGTGACGCTCACGCCGCCCGCAGCCTGCTTCCCGAACGAGGGGTGGGCGACGCGAGGGCCGAGTGTTGAGGACTCGTCCGAGCAGGCTACCGCTGCGAGGAGCAGCAGGGCGACGGGCGTTGCCCGTGCTGCAGCCACGAGCACACTGAAGCGGCGCATGCGGTACCCCCGGGATTCTCGACTTGGTCTGACTGCGATGTGGTGGTTACTCTCGTTCAACGGACGGGCCTGGACCGCTGTGCGGACGGGACGTGATCAGGAGGGCGTTTCACTTGTAGGTAGGGGCGGCCACGGCGACCGACGCAAAAGCGACGGTGGAGGCACCTCAACGGGCACCTCCACCGAAGAACCACTGGGACAACGGGGGGCTTCTACGGCAGCTGGACCGTCCAGAGGGCTGCCTTCTGTGCGCCACTCTGAGCGCTGCTGACACCCACTACCTCGAGGGTCAGGCCGCCAGAGCCGTCGGCTGCCGGCTCGTTGAGACTGCGGCCGTTTGACGAGGCGGTTCCGATCAGGCGACCCAGCCCCACCACCGAGTAGTTGCGTCCTGCCTGCGGTTCCCTGGAATGGAAGGGAGCGCGGAATGGTGCGTCAGGCGGGAACCAGCTCACTGTCGCAGAGTCCACAGCACCGCCCGAGTCAGGAACTCCGATCCACGCATTCCGTCGCTGTAGCCGACGACCTGTTTCTGATTATTGATGTCGCTCGCTTCGGCAAACAAATCACCCAGAAGCAGACCGATATCTTCGAACGTACCGGTCCGAGGAGACCATCGGAACGCGAACCGGGTGAATTCCGGCTCGTACGCCTCGGCAAATCCCACTATGTCCCCGGCATCGTTTAACGCTGCCGTATGAGTACCGCCTACGAAGGCGTCGAGCACAGTCCTGGTCTCGCCCGTGGACCAGAACATTGCCTGGCCGAAGCACCCCGGTTGTCCGAAATCGCACGCGAACCCGCTTCCGGCAAACTCGCCATTGTTATTGATCTCGGTCACACCACTGAACGCGCTATTCTGAATGATCGCGGGGACCTGCCATCTCCCGCTGCGCAGGTCCCAGCGGACCGACTGCTCGAGTCCATCGGCATCCCATGCGTGCCCGACGACTTTTGTGCCCGCGTCGTTTATCGCGATCGCCTCGGCGGAGGCCCCTGCCGCAAGGCCTGGAAGAATCTCGGCAGCGCTCCACGTGGACGGCGAGCGCCGGGTCCAAACTGCTGCCTGCGTGCCTATCGGCTCCGAGCCTTGGTCGCGCACCCAGCCCACGACGGTCTCCTCCTCGCTGATATCGAGCGGGACTCCAGGGCCGAGATCCACGACCCCACCCCGGAGAGGCCAGAGCACCAAGTGTATCGCGGCATTGATCCCGGCGATCGTTCCTCGATTGTTGATCTCCCCGGCATGCACGCCACCGGGAAGCTTCTCGACCCGCCAGATGCCCCGCTCCCTCCGCCACCGCACGGCGTGCTGCTCTCCCCGCTCGTCGAAGGAGGAGCCGACGATGATCGCCGACTCATTGAGCGCGGACGCGGACGAGTATGAACCTCCAAGGCTCGGGAGCGTGGTGATGTTGTTGGTGACCTCGAAGATCTCGATCCCGATCCCTTTTTTCCCACCTCTGGCCAGGACCTCCACGTCATAGAGCGCGAGTGTCGCATTAGCCTCGATGGTGACATTGGCGATCAGCTCTCTCGAAGTTACGAACGTCGTGGCGTTGGTCCTGACCTTCGTCGTCTGAAAGGTGGTATCCCCGTCCAAGGCCCACACCACCTGGGACTCCCGCTCGAATCCCGATCCGCGAACGAGGACGTCGAGGGTCGTGTCTCTCGGTGAGCTGGAGGGTACCGTTGACCTCACCGTGATCCCCGTCCCGCCGGCGGCCGCCACAATCGGGCTCGACTCCTCGTCAGGCGACGTCGTGGGATGGTCGGTGCAGCTGAGGAGCACGATGAAACCCGCCATCACGCTTGAGCGCAGGCGGCGGTTCGCCGAAGGTCGGCTCGAATTCATGGGACGTCCCCCCGACTCTGAGAAGCGTGCAGGCGAGGAACAGTGGCCTTGCGAGTCCGCTCGGTTTGCGAGCGAAACTGAAATCCCGGTGCGTGCTCCCGGGGTCGCTCAAACCAGAAGCGACGGGAGGCCCAAGGCCCACCGCCTTGCCCCCGCGGCCTTCGATGAACGCGCCTGTCCTGTAGAGACTACTCGTCCTGTGATACGGACTGGATCGGCCAAACGTGCGCCCTGGGACGGTGACGCGGAAGTGGGCCGGTGGCCGTCAAGGTGCCCGAAACCGGAAGTCGACCGGGAAAGCATTCACCGGAACCCTCCCTCACCCGAGAGGTGGTAGGCTGCCCAGTGGAATGGGCGCCCGAAATCCGGGTCGCGCAAGAGATCCCGTTGGGCGGCGGCCAGGGCCTCGGGAGGGGCCAACTCTTCGAGGTGGGCATAGAACCGCCGGGCAAAGACCGCCGCTCCCCGGTCGCCGATGGGCCACAGCGTGGCAAGTACGTTCCGCGCCCCCGCATACAGAAACGCCTGCGCCAGCGTGGCGTAGTCCTCCCCCCGTGTGAAGCCGGTGGACCAGGCGGCGCCGACTCCGGTCTCGCAGCCCGACAGAAAGACCAGGGGTGCAGATATCTGCAGCCCGAGCAGCTCGTGCACTTCGAGCCGGCCATCGTCGCCGGATCCGCCGTTTCCGGGAGCGAGTGCCAAACGGGAAAACATCGGATTGCGCGGGTTCATGACACCGTGAGTCGCCACATGGACCACCCCGCCGGCCCCGAGCGCCTGGCGCAGATGAAGCTCCGTGGCACGGCCGCCGTGCCGGGTCTCTGCGCCCGGGACGGCCCGTCGGAACATCCGGACCTCGTCCGCCGCAGCCGGAAGCTCTCTGGGGAAGGGCGCGAATCCGAAGGCGCGGCCAGGTGGGCCGGGGCGGCGGTCACCCACCCCTCGCACCGCTCCCAGGGCCGCGCTGGAGGGGAGGTGAAGCAGAGCGTAGTCCTCGACCAGATATCGCCCGGTTCCCGAGGGCCGCAGAGCGGCGAACGGGAGATAGATCAGCGCCGCGTGCGGCACGAGCACGAGCCGGCGACTCCCGGCGAGAAATCCCGCCCGCTCGAGCGGGGCGATGAGCCGCTCGTGCAGTGCGGTGAGGACATCGCCCGCCTCCACGCCGGCTGACGCGCCCATCCGCCCCAGCAGGTCACGGGCAACCCGCACCTGGCTGGCGAGTTCTTCCCGGCCCACATCGACGGTGAGGCTGTGGATCGCCTGCCGGGTCACCACGAAGACCACCAGGCGCTCGGGGCCGGCGAAGTACTCGACCAACGTCTCGCCCGGCTGCAGCGCCGCGCGGACCTCGTCCGCCGTCACCCGACGGCCACCCAGCAAAGCGGTTCCGGCAGCATCCCGTTCGGCTGTCCTTACCAACAACGCTTCGTAGGCTTCTCGCGCTTCGGCGAGCTGCCTGGAGAGGGCCTGCGCCCGGTCGCGACTCGATTGGTCTCGCTCCGCCGGGGAGATCTCTTCCAGGACGTCCAATCGCGATATCAACGTGTCGATCGCGCGCAGCTGGGCCTCGCCCTCCGCCAGCGCGCTGACGGTCGGCCGGGCCGGGGCGGCGGGATCGGTGGTGGCAGCCAGCCGCTCGAGCAGCGCGCGGTTCCGACTGGCGTCCGCCACCCCCAGCGCCTCCTCGACTCGACCGCCCCGCAGCAGCACCTCCACCAAATCGGCGTAGGGAGCCGCCCGCTCGGCCGCGAAGGCGCTCCCCAACACCCCGGACCTGAAGGAGGCACGCACCCGTTCCACCGCGGCAACCGCCTCGCGGCCGGCGCTCGCCGCCGAGTCCAAGTCCAGCAATCGTGCGTGTGCCCGCGCCCGATGGGCCGCGGCCCGCCATTCGGTGTCGTAACCTCCCTCGAGGAGGTCGCGATGAGCGGACCGCAGGGCTCGAAGGACGCCGACCGGATCGCGCGCTCGCTCGAGCACACCCGCGCGGGCCAGCGCGACCTCCACCCTTGCCGTGCGGGCATCGAGCCTCGCCGCGATGGCGTCGGCCTGCCGGAGCTCCGCCCGCGCCCGCGGCATGTCTTCACTCCGCGAGGCGAGCTCCGCCAGCATCAGCCGGTCCCGCAGCTCCTGCAGTCGAGCGCCGGTGACCTGGTGGATCCGTAACGCCTCGGCGAGGTGGCGACCGGCGAGGTCGGTCCGCCCCATCGCCACCTGCACCTCGGCGGCATTGCGCCGGTTGGCGCCCTTCTCCACCTCCAGGCCAAGCTCATCGTTGATCCGGTTCGCCTGGTCGTACAGGCGGAGGGCACGGGGGTAGTCCCCCGCCTGCCGGTGCAGATCCGCGATCAGCTCCAGGCTGCTGGCCTCCTCCTGCCGGAGTCCCTGCCCCCGCGCGAGCGCGAGGGAACTGTCGAAAACCGCCATGGCCGGGCCCAGCTCGCCCAGCACCTGGTACGCCGTGCCCAGCTGACCAAGCGCGTTCTGCTCTCCGGTGACGTAGCCGATGGAGCGGTATCGCTCGCGAGCCCTGAGCAGGTGTTCGATCGCGGCGCCGGGATCGCCGAGCTGCACGTCCAGCATGCCGAGGTTGGTGAGCGAGCCGCCCTCGATCCGGGCATCGCCCAGTCGCTCGCCGGCCGACCGGGCCTCCAGGAACCCGCGACGGGCATCGGTGAAGCGGCCCAGCTCGGTGTGTACCAGGGCGAGGTTGTTGGCCGCCTTGGCGAGTCCGGCCGGGTCATCCGCTGTCCGGGAAGCCTCGGAAGCCCGCGCGAACAGCGACGCCGCGTCATCCAGCCGGCCCTCGTTCCAGGCAAGAAGTCCGAGGGCATTGTAGGAGCGGGCGAGCTCACCGGGGTTCGCGAGCCGGAGCTTGAGGGCCAGGGCCATATCGCCAAGCTCCCTGGCCCGGCGGTAGGCGCCGGTCCGGTAGGCCGCGAGACCGAGCCAGGTCAGGACCCGGGCTTCGCGGGCGGAGTCCCGGCCAGCCTGCAGGGTGGGGAGGGTGTGCCGCCACAGGGCGCTGGCGCTGTCGAACTCACCGCGCAGGTACACCGACTCAGCCGTTGCGATGATCGCGTCCAGGTCGGGCGTGGCGCCGGGTGGATCCGGCCCTATGGCCGCCTCCTTCAGGCGATCTCCCCCGGGGGGGGCTCGCTCCGTGCAACTCGTCCCCAGAAGCACGAGCGCGAGTGCGAGCAATGCAGCGGACAGTAGGCGCATTAGGGAGCGGTGTGAAAGCTTCGGGTGCCGGTGGTGACCGAGCGGCCCTCGCTGTCCAGCGCATCCACGTACCAGAAGTACTTGCTCCCGCGGTCCAGCCGGAGGGCCGCTGGCGGCGCGAGCGTAGTGTCGGACGTGTCCCCGGTCCACAGGGTGCGTCCCGTGCGATCGGCGATCGTCACCCGGTACAGCGGTTCACCCGTCGCGGAGCGCCAGACGAACACGGTTCCGCCCACACCGGTGGTGTCTCCCTCCGCGGGGGACACCACGGCCAGCGCCCTGGCCGGCTCCTGGCCGAGGCTGCTATCCGCGCGGAGTGGCTCCTCCCCGGGCCGCCCCGCTGGTCCGGGCCGAAGAAGCAGGAGTGCCAGGACGGCGGCCGCCGCGACCGGGACAGCCAGCCAGCGCCGGTCACGGGGGTAGGAGCGCAGCAGCCGCCGGCCGCCGATCATCTCCTGGCGGCAGGACCAGCAGGCCGAAAGATGCGCATCCAGCTCGAGCCGCTCGGGCGCCGGGAGCGAGCCGCTCAGGTACGCGGCGAGAGCTTCGGCGCTGGGATGCTGCAGGTCTTCGGCAGGGGCATCAGGGAACGTCACGGTCGTTTCTTTCATTCCATTCTGGTGAAACGGACACTTCGCGCACTCGTGCGAGATCCTGCATCCGCCGAGACGAGTGAATCACGGGGCCGGCTCGCGCACACCACCCGCCTCCAGCTCGCGCCGAAGCGCCGCCAGCACGCCGGTCAGCCGGCGATAGGCGTGGAACCGGGTCGGGAAGCCCATGGCCCGGGCCACCTCTGGCATGGGGAGATCGTCCTCGAAGCGCAGACGCACCAGCAGCCGGTCCGGCGGGGGAAGGCGGGCCAGGGCGGATTCGAGGGCGTCGTGCGCTTCCGACGAGCGGAGCTCGTGTTCGGGGTTGCGTGCGTGTCCGTCCTTCAGGAGATCGAGGTCCATCTCCACCGACACCAGGTCGATGAGTCGGCGGCGGGCACGCCTCTCCCCCTCGCGCACCGGGCCGTCGCGATCCGGTGCCCGAGGCCTGCCGTATCGCTGGCGATGATGGTCGAGACAGAGTCGTTGGGCGACGACGACGAGCCAGGTGGAGAACTCGCTCCGCCCATCGGCCATGAACGTGCGCAGCCTGCGGTAGTCGTCGCGGCGCAGTTGCTCCAGGATGTACGCGTACCGGTCCATGGCAGCGTCGTGGTCGCCCCCGAGCGAGCGGGCTACATGGAGCATCAGCTTGGAGTAGGTCTGAACGAACCCGGCCCACCGGTCATCCTCTGCCGATGGGTCTTCGGGTGCAAGCAGGCGGCTCAGGACCGGGGGAAGGACATCTGCCATGGGGTCGCCATGATGCCGCGTCATTTAGCGGGAGACCCCCCAAGCTACGGGCCGAATTCCGGATCGGCAAACCGGACCCGGCTCAGGCCCCCCGGGCCCCACCCGCCGGGCACGGCGTCCGCACCGGTGAGCTCGACGAGCACGGCGGGCGTGGTTGCGCGGTCCGTTTCTTTGGCGTTTGTTTCGCCCATGCAAGCCCCTGTGCCGGCCACCGCCACGGAAGAGCTGCACGCGGCAGTGCTCCAGGCGGTGCTCACCGCTGCGCTCGCGGTCCTCTGCGCCTTCCTCTATCAGCGGTATCGGAAGCCGTATTTCGGCTGGTGGG
>CAYYXP010000010.1:0-9128 GCA_964475685.1 uncultured Gemmatimonadaceae bacterium
GTCTTGTGTGACGCTCCACACCGGGAGTGCCGTGACCGGTACGCTGCCCGACCTCGCCCCCGACCTGCGCGCCGTGCTCGAGCGGCACGCCGACCGGCTCGATCTCGACCTGATCGAGCGGGCGCTCCGCTTCAGCGCGTCGGCCCACCGGGGCCAGAAGAGGATGTCGGGCGAGGACTTTGTGTCCCACACCATCGCGGTGGCGCTCATCCTCGCCGAGCAGCTGCTCGACAGCACGACCATCGCCGCAGCGCTGTTGCACGACGTGGTCGAGGATTCCGATGTCCGCACCGAGGACATCGCCAAGGAGTTCGGCACCGAAATCGCCGGCATCGTGGACGGGCTCACCAAGATCTCGACCCTCACCTTCCGCTCCAGCGCCGAAGAGCAGGTCGAGAACTACCGGAAGCTCCTGCTCTCGATCGCCAAGGACGCGCGCGTCATCATCATCAAGCTCGCCGACCGGCTCCACAACATGCGGACCCTCGAGCACCTGTCGCCCGATCGCCGGAGCCGTATCGCGATGGAGACGCGCGAGATTTACGGGCCGCTGGCCCACCGCTTCGGCATGGCGGGGATGAAGGCGGAGCTGGAAGACCTGGCCTTCAAGTTCCTCGAGCCCGACGAGTATCGCGACCTGGTGACCCAGGTGGTCTCCAAGCGGGCCCAGAGGGAACAGACCATTCTCAAGCTGCGTACGCCGCTCGACTCCGAGCTCAAGCGCGCCGGCATCGAGTTCTTCGAGGTGACCGGACGCCCCAAGCATCTCTGGTCCATCTACCAGAAGATGCGCAAGCGCAACAAGGGCTTCGACGAGATCTACGACCTGATGGCCATCCGGGTCATCGTGAAGACGGTGCCGGAGTGCTACCACGTGCTCGGCATCATCCACCACAACTGGACCCCCGTCCAGGAGCGGATCAAGGACTATATCGCGTCGCCCAAGTCGAACGCGTACCAGTCGCTCCACACCACGATCTTCGGCCCCGGCGGCCAGCTCTTCGAGGTGCAGATCCGCACCCAGGACATGCACCGCACCGCCGAGTTCGGCATTGCCGCCCACTGGCTCTACAAGCGCGACGGCAAGCTCGACGAGCTCGACCAGCACCTCGGCTGGTTCCGCCAGCTGCTCGAGCTGCAGCAGGACACCCACAGCCCGGAGGAGTTCCTCGAGTTCCTGAAGGTCGACCTCTACCAGGACGAGATCTTCATCTTCACGCCGCAGGGCGATGTCAAGCGCCTCCCCAAGGGCTCCACGGCGATCGACTTCGCCTTCCACGTGCACACCGAGGTGGGTCTCAAGTGCCAGGGCGCCAAGATCAACGGACGCATCGCGCCGCTGCATCGTGAGCTCAAGAGCGGCGACACCGTCGAAATTCTCACGGGTTCCGGCGCCAAGCCGAGCCGCGACTGGCTGAGCCACGTCCGTACCGCGCGCGCGCGGCAGAAGATCAAGCAGTGGGTCAATCACGAGGAAGAGACGGTCAGTGTCACCCTCGGCAAGGAGATCCTGGCGCGGGAGGTGAAACGGCGCCGGCTCGACTCGCCCGACGACGCCCGGCTGGCCCGGGCAGCGGAGGCCCTCTCGCTGGCCGACGGACGCGGGCTCGAGATCGCGGTCGGGCGCGGGGACGTGCCGATCGGACAGGTCATGCGCGCCCTCTACCCCGATCTGCCCAGCGAGGAGATCCAGGAGCCGAAGCCGACGGTATTCGGCCGCGTCATCGATCGCATCCGGCTCGGCCGCGGCATCAAGATCCAGGGCGTGGACGGTCTGATGGTGCGGTACGCGCAGTGTTGCCAGCCGGTGCCGGGTGATTCGGTGGTGGGCTATGTCACGCAGGGCAGGGGAATCTCGATCCATCGCGCCGACTGTCCGAACTTGCTCACCCTCGCGCACGACGAGCGGCGGGTGGATATCGACTGGCAGGAAACGGCAGGGGAGGCCTTCGCCGTTCGGCTGGCCGTGACCGGGGAGGACCGGCGCGGGCTCTACGCTGACATCATGGAGGCGGTGAGCCAGACCGGCACCAACATCAAGGGCGCCGACCTGAACACCAAGGACGGGACCGTCTTCGGCACGATCTTCGTCGAGGTGGACAACCTTCCCCACCTCGGCAAGGTGATGAAGGCGGTGCGGAAGGTGAAAGGCGTGACGGGGATCGAACGAAGGGACGTGCCGGGGAGTTAGGCCGAGCCATGCCGAACTACTGGATTCTCAAGACCGACACCGACACATACTCCTTCGACCACCTGGTGCGGGACCGCCGCACCGTTTGGGACGGCATCACCAACGCGCTCGCCCTGAAACACATCCGCGCCATGGCCCGGGGTGACCAGGCCATGATCTACCATTCGGGTGACGGAAAGGCGATCGTGGGACTCGCCACCATCGTGAGCGAGCCGTACCCCGATCCCGGGGCCAGGGACTCCAGGCTCGTGGTGGTGGACATCCAGGCGGGCGACCGCCTCCCCTCCCCGGTGTCGCTCGCCACCATCAAGGCCGACCCCGCCTTCGCCGACCTCAGCCTGGTGCGCATGTCGCGCCTCTCGGTGGTTCCCGCGACGCCGGCGCAATGGCGCCTCCTCCTCGCGCTCGCCGGGGCGGCAAAGCCGGATTGACAATCTGTTCACCGGCGGGCAGACTCCCCTCTGACATCCAGATCTCAACCATCCCCCTACGCCCGGGGCCTTTGTGACGTCCGTGGAACCTCTCGCCACCCCCGCCGCCGACCGGGCTGGCAGCCGCAAGCATCCCGACGCCCGGCACTTCATCGGCGGCCAGTTCGTGAGCGGCGGACCCCGCTTTCTCGATGTCCTGGACCCTTCCACGGGGACGGCGATCAGCCGAGTCCCGCTCGGTGGCCCGGCCGAAGTGGACCAGGCGGTCCAGGCGGCCCGCCGGGCGTTTCCGGCATGGGCCGCGACCCCGATCAAGGAACGGGTCCAGGTCTTCTACCGTTACAAGACGCTTCTCGAGCGGCACCTCACCGAGCTCGGCGAGCTGGTCACCGAGGAGCATGGGAAGGTGCGGAGCGAGGCGGAAGCGGAAATCCTGAAGGCGATCGAGCTCACCGAGTTTGCCTGCTCGCTGCCCCAGATCGCCGTTGGCGAGGTGCTCGAGGTGAGCCGAGGCGTCGAGTGCCGGCTGGAGCGCCACCCGCTCGGCGTGGTCGCGGCGATCAATCCGTTCAACTTCCCCTCGATGGTGCCCCACTGGTCCATCCCCAATGCGATCGCGCTCGGCAACGCCTTCATCATGAAGCCGTCGGAGCAGGTGCCGCTCAGCGCCGGCCGGATCGCCGAGCTGCTTCGCGAAGCGGGCCTGCCGGACGGGATCCTCAACGTGGTGCACGGGGCGCGCGAGGCGGTGGAGGCTATCTGCGACCATCCGGGCATCGAGGCGGTGACATTTGTGGGCTCGACCCGCGTCGCCAAGGAGGTCTACCGCCGGGGCACCACCGCCTTCAAGCGGGTGCTGGCGCTTGGCGGCGCCAAGAACCACGTCATCGTCATGCCCGACGCCGACCCCGAAATGGCGGCCTCCGGCGTGCTGGCGGCGATGAGCGGCTGCACCGGGCAACGCTGCATGGCGGCGTCGGTCATGGTGGCTGTCTCTTCCACCGGACACATCATCGATCGGCTGGCGGCCCAGGCCCGCGGGATGGTGGCCGGCCGCGACTTCGGGCCGGTGATCACCCGCGAGGCGAAGGAGCGGATCGAGCAGGCCATCGGCGAGGCGGAGCAGGACGGGGCGAAGATCCTGGTGGACGGCCGCGGCACCGTCGTACCGGGGAAGGAGGGGGGCTTCTTCGTCGGGCCGACGGTGATCGATCAGGTCCGGCCCGACATGCGCATCGCGCGTGAGGAAGTCTTCGGCCCGGTGCTGGCCATTGTCCGCGCCGGCAATCTCGACGAGGCCCTCGAGATCGAGAACGCCTCTCCATACGGCAACGCTGCCTCCATTTTCACCGAGAGCGGCGGGCTGGCCAGGCGGGCGATGGAGCGCGCCAGCGCCGGGATGGTGGGAATCAACGTGGGCGTACCGGTGCCGCGGGAGCCGTTCCCCTTCGGCGGCTGGAACGACTCCAAGTTCGGCGCAGGCGACATCACCGGCCGCGGCTCGATCGAGTTCTGGACCAAGTCCAAGAAGATCACGACCAAGTGGAACCGCGAAGCGGGAACCAACTGGATGGCAAAATGACAACCATGGCTCCGTCGCGCCTCGTCATGCCTCCCCATGACCATGCGCCCCGTCCGTACACCGGCCCCTCGCGGCAGGAAGTGCTGGCGATGCGGCGCCAGTTCTGCCACCCCTCGACGTTCCTCTACTACCGCGAGCCGCTCATGGTGGTCGAGGGGCACATGCAGTACCTCTACGACGAGACCGGGCGCCGGTACCTCGACTTCATTGCGGGCATCGTCACGGTGTCGTGCGGCCACTCGCACCCCCGGTTCATCGAACGGGTGCAGGAGCAGCTCGCCCTCATCCAGCACACGACGACGATCTATCTCCACCCCAGCTTTCCCCTGATGGCGCGGCGCCTGGCCGGCAAGATGCCGCCCGGTCTCGATGTGACCTACTTCGTCAACAGCGGCAGTGAGGCCAACGACCTCGCGGTGATGATGGCGCGGCTGTTCACCGGCAACAACGACGTGATCGCGGTGCGGAACGGCTATCACGGCGGCTCGCCCGGCTCGATGGGGCTCACCTCCCACGCCACCTGGAAGTTTCCGGCCCAGGTCAACCAGGGCGTCCACCACGCCATCAATCCCGACCCCTATCGCAGCCCCTTCCGGGGGACGCCGGAGGAAATCGCCTCGCGGAGCGCGGCCGACATCCGCGACCTCGTGCGCTTCTCGACGCCGGGCAAGGTCGCCGCGTTCATCGCCGAGCCGATCCAGGGGGTCGGCGGCACCACCATGGGCGCGCCGAACTACCTTCGCGAGGCGTACGCCATCACGAGGGAGTACGGGGGCCTCTGCATCGCCGACGAGGTGCAGACCGGCTTCGGCCGCACCGGAGACCACTTCTGGGGCTTCGAGGGCTCCGGGGTCGTGCCGGACATCGTGACCATGGCCAAGGGAATCGGGAACGGGCTCCCGCTGGCGGCGGTCACCACGCGCCGCGAGATCGCGGAGGCGCTGACCCAGCGGATCCACTTCAACACCTACGGCGGGAACCCGATCTCCATGGCGGCCGGCCTCGCGGTGCTCGACATCATCGAGGAAGACGGCCTCCAGGAGAACTCCCGCATCGTCGGCGGCAGGTTGAAGGCCGGCCTCCAGGAGTTGATGAGCCGCCACAGGCTGATCGGCGACGTGCGCGGCCAGGGGCTGATGCTCGGCGCGGAGCTGGTGCGGGATCGGGAGACCAAGGAACCCGCGACCCAGGAGACGCTCGCCGTGTGGGAGGTCGCGCGGGAGATGGGACTGCTCATCGGCAAGGGCGGGATCGACGGCAACGTCCTGCGCATCAAGCCGCCGATGTGCATTACCGCGGCCGACGTCGACTTCGCGCTCGACGTGCTGGATGAGGCGCTCACGCGGGTGGAGCGCTAGCGTCGGTCGCTGTTGGGCGCGCCTCCG
This sequence comes from uncultured Gemmatimonadaceae bacterium, assembly GCA_964475685.1. Taxonomy (GTDB): domain Bacteria; phylum Gemmatimonadota; class Gemmatimonadetes; order Gemmatimonadales; family GWC2-71-9; genus CAVVWJ01. The sequence goes on from CAYYXP010000010.1 coordinate 5,590, forward strand.
GCGCTCCGCCCTCAGCTCGAGAACCCGATCCCCATGCGGTCCAGCGCTCGCAGCATGAGGCCGGGTCGCTGTCCTTCATCGACCCGGCGCAGCCCGCGCGTCACCATCCCCACCGCCCAGGATCGGAGCGGCTCCGGCGGGTAGGGGAACGGTACTTGCCTCGCGAGCGTCAAGTCGAGCAGCTCTCCCGGCCGGTCGAGCGCCATGTGGGCCAGGATCCGGCCGCCCAGACGCGTGGTCCCGAGCCCGTGCCCGGTGTACCCGAGCCCATACACCACCCGGCCTCCGAGGGCGCGTCCGAAGAACGGCGTGAGCCTCGTGGTCGAGCAAATGGCGCCGCCCCAGGCGTAGGGGAACTCCAGGCCGGCCAGCGCGGGAAAGTGGCGCCGGAAGCTCGCGCGCAGCGCGCGATAGTGCTCGGGGGAGTGATCGCACGACGCATCCACCCGGTTCCCTGCGTAGTATGCCGCCTCGCTGGTTCCCCACAGGATGCGATCGTCCGCCGTCAGCCGGTAATAGTTGAAGAAGGTGCGGGCGTCGCTCACTCCCTGGCGCCGCCGCCAGCCGATCGCCTCGCGCTGAGCGGCGGTCAATGGATCGCTCACGAGGATGTAGTCGTAGAGCGGGATGAACCGGTGAACCACCCCGGGTACGAGGTGGTGGGTGTAGGCGCTGGTGGCGAGCACGGCGCGCCGGGCCTCGACCGACCCTCGCGCCGAGCGGAGCCGGACACCCGCGCCCGCCGGCTCGACGGCCTCAATGCGGCTCTGCTCGTACACCCGCACACCGAGTCGCTCCGCCTCCGTTCGCAGGCCATCCACCAGTTTCACCGGATCCAGAATGCCTCCGCCGGTGACCCACACCCCTCCCAGGTAGAGCGGCGAATTCACCTCGGCGCAAATCGTCTCGCGATCGAGCTCGCGGAACGAGGTGAGCCCCAATCGTTGCGCGGTGGTAACTGTGCGCCGCGCCTCCTCCACATGCGCCGGCGTGAGCGCCGCCATGAGCCGTCCGGTGGGTTCGTAGTCGCAGGCGATTTTCCTGTCGGCCAGAAAGGCCAGCATCTCCGCCACGTTGCGCTCGCCCAGGTCCGCAAGACGCCGGGCCTCCGCTTCCCCGAAGTGCTGGATGGCGAGGCCGTGGCTGTGGTCCACCGTCTCGGAGAGCATCCCCGCGTTCCGGCCGCTCGCTCCGTACGCGGCCACGCCCTGCTCGACGACGACCACTTCGACCGACGGGTCGAGCGACTTGAGGAACAGGGCCGCCCAGACTCCGGTGAGACCGGCGCCGACCACCACCACGTCGGCGTACTGGGCATTCTCCAGCAGGGCCGTGTCGCGTGGCGCGCGGCGCGCCAGCCAGTAGCAGGCCCGCTCGATGGGCTCCGTATGTTGTCCCGGGGAAGTAGTACCGGTCAGCGGGTGCCCGCCGCCCCGGCGTTGGCGCGTTCCACCCGGTGTTGCCAGAGCACCGTCACGCCGAGGAGGATGAGGCTGCCGAGCAGGATCGCGGTGGCCAGCACGTTGATCTGCGCGGGGAACGCGGCGCGGCGGGCCCCGTAGACGTACAACGGGTAGGTGATGCGGCTGCCGGCGTTGAAGAGGGTGATGATGAAGTCGTCGAGCGAAAGCGCGAAGGCCAGCATGGACGCGGCGACGATGCCGGGGGCGATGATCGGCAGCGTCACCTTGAAGAACACCCGGACGGGAGTGGCGCCGAGGTCCATCGCCGCTTCCTCGAGCGTCCAGTCGAAGCCTCGGATCCGGGCCCGCACCGTGAGGGCCACGTAGCTCACGGAGAACATGATGTGCGCGATCACGATCGTGATGAACCCCGTCGGCACGCTGAGATCGAGAAAGAGCGACAGCAGCGACGAGCCCAGCACCACCTCGGGGGTCGTCAACGGGAGCACCAGCAGAAGCCCCACGGCGCCGCTGCCCTTGAACTTGTAGCGACAGAGGGCGAGCGCGATCAGGGTGCCGAACAGCGTGGCCACCGCCGTCGAGATGGCGGCCACCCGGAGGCTCAGCTTCATCGCCTCCACCAGGGCCGGGTACTGGAACGGCTCACGCCATGCGTCCAGCGAGAACCCCTTCCAGACGAAATTGAACTTGCCCGCCGGCTTGTTGAAGCTGTAGAGCATCGTCACAAAGATCGGCAGGAAGAGGTACGCCAGCACCAGCGCGGCGTAGCCGTCGAGGAACCAGCGGAAGAACCGCCGCATCAGGCGAGATCCTCGGTGCCCAGGACTCTCGCGTAGGCGAGCACTCCGAGCGTGATGACGATCATGAGCACGAAGGAGAGCGAGGCGGCCAACGGATAATCGCGCACCTCGAGAAACTGGTTCTGGATGACCGTGCCGATCATCTGCTGGTTCGGGCTCCCCAGCAGCTGGGCGTTGATGAAGTCACCGGTGGCGGGGATGAAGGTCAGCAGGCTGCCGGCGAACACGCCCGGCAGCGACAGCGGGAGCACCACCTTGAGGAACGCCCGGCCGGGTGAGCAGTAGAGATCTTCGGCCGCTTCCACCAGCCTGCGGTCGATCTTCTCCAGGCTGACGTAGATCGGCAGGATCATGAAGGGGACGAAGTTGTAGGTCAGCCCGCCGAGCACCGCCATCGTGGTATCGAGCAGCCGCCCGCCCGGCTGCATCAGGTGGAGTTGCTGGAGCAGCGAGACGGCGGGACCGCTGTCGCCCAGAATCGTCTTCCAGGCGAAGGTGCGGACCAGGAAGGTCGTGAAGAACGGCAGGATGACCAGGCCAAGCAGCAGGTTCTTGAGCCTGCCGCCTCGGAACGCGATCACGTACGCCAGCGGGTACCCGAGCGCCACCGCCATGAGCGTGGCCGCTGTCGCGTACTCGAGCGAGCGCAGGAAGTGGCCGCCGTAGTTGCTCAGCGCCCGGTGGTAGGCCTCCCACCAGGGCCCCTCCGGGCCGGCCACCGACGTCTGGAACAGGGTGACGATCGGGACGACGAAGAAGAAAAGGAGCCACAGAATGCCCGGCGCCACCAGGAGGTAGGGCGCCAGGCGGTTCTGTCGCTCGCTTGCGGTACCGGTACCTGCCATGGTGCGTCAGGCCCCGATGGCGTTCTGGAAGAGGCGATTGAACTCGGTCTCCTCCTCGTCGCTCAGCCCGCGGAAAACATGGAGGCGGGACCGTAGCTCCTGCGGCGGATTGACCAGCGGGCTCGTCGCGAGGTCCGGCGCGATCTTGGCGAGCTCGTCACCCGCGCCCTTGACAGCGGAGATGTAGGGGGCGCCCGCCACGACCTGCGCCGAATGTGCCGGATCGTAGGCGTAGTTGATCCACGCCATCGCTTCGGTCTGCCGGTCGGAGGTCTTGGGAATCATCATGTTGTCGGAGTAGAGCATGGCTCCCTCCGTCGGCGCGATCCACTGGAGATCGGGGTTGTCGGCCCGGAGCCCCTGGATGTCGCCCGACCAGGCGAACGCCACCGCGATGTTGCCGGCCGCCAGGTCCTCGGCGTAATCGTTGCCGGTGAACTTCCTGATCTGCCCGTTCTCCCTGGCCTTCT
>CAYYXP010000011.1:0-5290 GCA_964475685.1 uncultured Gemmatimonadaceae bacterium
GTCATCAACGGCCAACGCCGGCTGCGGATCGCCAAGGGCTCCGGCCGCACGGTACAGGAAGTCAACACCTTGCTCGCGCAGTTCAAGCAGATGCAGAAGTTCATGAAGATCGCGGGGAAGACCGGAGGCGCCGGTCTGAAGCTGCCCTTCGGGCGCGGCGGTTTCCCCGGGTAACCCGCAGCTACCAGGAACACACATGGCAACTCGCATTCGCCTTCGCCGGGTCGGCCGGAAGAAGCTCCCGCTCTACCGAATCGTGGTGGCCGATCAGGAGTCGCCGCGCGACGGGCGGTTCATCGAGATCATCGGCACCTACAACCCCAAGGGCGCCACGCCGGCCGACAAGGTCCAGGTGGACGCGGAGAAGGCACTCCGGTGGATCGCCAAGGGAGCAACGCCCTCGGAGACGGTCCAGTCGCTGCTCAAGCAGGTCGGGGTGTTCAAGCCGACCGCGGTCTGATGGACGACGCCCGCCACCTGGTGGTGGGCCGGCTTCGGAAGCCGCACGGACTGAAAGGCGACTGCACTCTCTTTCCACTCACCGACGAGCCCGCCGCCGTCTTCGCCGCCGGCCGCTCCGTCTGGCTCGTGGGGATCGATGGGAAAGTCGCCGCCGGTCCGCTCTCGATCGAGCGCAGCCGCTCGTACCATCGCGAGTGGCTCATCAAGTTCACCGGCGCCGATCACCGCGATGCACTCGAGCCGTGGCGGGGGTTGTTCGTGGCGGTGCCGGAAACCGAGCTGAGGCCGCCGGAAGGGGACGAGGTCTACGTCCACGAGCTGGCCGGGTTCTCGGTCCGGCTTCCGGACGAGACGCCGATGGGCCTGGTCACCGCGGTGTACGACACACGCGCGGGGTTGATGATCGAAGTGCAGGGGCCCAGGCGGGAGTTTCTCCTGCCGTACAAGAAGGAGTTTGTACGGGAGGTGGACCGGGAAGGGCGGCGGCTGGTGGTGACGCCGCCCGAGGGGCTGGTGGAGTGAGATGCTGACGATCGACGTCGTCACGCTCTTCCCCGAGGTCATCGCGCCCTTCGTGGCAGCGAGCATTCCGGGGCGGGCGGCGGCCGCCGGGCTGGTGCAATTCAATCTGGTGCAGCTGCGCGAGTTCACCCACGATCGCCACGCCACGGTGGACGACTACGCCTATGGCGGCGGTGCGGGGATGGTGCTCAAGCCGGAGCCGTTCTTCGAGGCGGTCGAGAGCCTCAAGCCGGCGGGACCGGTGGTGCTGCTCTCGGCGAGAGGCCGGCTCTTCGGTCACGACGATGCGGTGCGGTACTCGCTCGGGTCGCGTCTCACTCTGCTGTGCGGGCACTACAAGGACGTGGATCAGCGGGTGGCCGATGCGCTGGCCACCGAGGAAGTCTCGGTCGGAGATTTCGTGATGTCGGGGGGCGAGCCCGCGGCCATGTGCGTGCTCGACGCGGTGGTCCGCCTCCTCCCCGGGGCGCTGGGCGATCACGAGTCGGCCAGCTCGGACTCGCACTACGAAGGGCTGCTGAGTCCGCCCAGTTACACCCGCCCCCCGGAGTATCGGGAGCTGGCGGTGCCCGAGGTGCTGCGGTCGGGGAATCACGCCGAGATCGCGGCGTGGAGGCTGGCAGAGGCGGAACGGCTCACGCGGGAGCGGCGGCCGGATTTGTGGGGCAAGCACGAGCAGGAGTCGCCCTGAGCCACGAGCGGGGACTGCGCTCGGGATGACGAAGGCGAAACCAATTTTTCACCTGGAGGATCCGGCAATGGAACGATTGGCAGCGGTGGCCCGTGAGGGCATGCGCACGGACATTCCTGCATTCGATCCGGGAGACACGATCCGGGTGATGGTGCGGGTCCGCGAGGGCGACAAGGAGCGTTTGCAGGCGTTCGAGGGCCTGGTCATCGCCAAGCGGGGCGGCGGGATCAGCGAGAATTTCACCGTCCGGAAGATCTCGGCCGGCGTCGGGGTCGAGCGGCTCTTCCCCCTGCACAGCCCCACGATCGCGACGATTGAGCTGGTACGCCGCGGCCGGGTCCGCCGCGCCAAGCTCTACTACCTGCGCGCGTTGAGCGGCAAGGCCGCGCGAATCCGGGAGAAGCGCGAGGGCTGAGACGGTGCCCCCGCGCCCTTCGCTTCGGCGGGAACGGGTGGCCTGGGCCGGGGAGCTGCTCCTCGTCGGCGTGGATGAAGCGGGCCGCGGCCCACTGGCTGGACCGGTGGTCGCCGCGGCCGTCGTCTTTCCCCCCGGCTGCCGCGCCATCCGCGGCCTCCGGGACAGCAAGATCCTCCCTCCGCTGGTGCGCGCCAGACTGGCCCTCCGCATCCGCCAGCAGGCGCTCGGCTTCGGTGTCGGCGCCGCATCGGCCCATGAAATCGATCGGCTCAACATCCGGGTGGCCACCGCGCTCGCCATGCGCCGAGCCATCCGCTCCCTGCTGAGACGCCAGGAGCTGGCCGCCCGCCCCCACTGCATCCTGATAGACGGCTTGCCGCTGCCCGAGATCGGCTACCCGCACGAGGCGCTGGTGGATGGAGACGCGCTCTGCCAGTCGGTGGCCGCGGCCGCCATTCTGGCCAAGACCATCCGGGATCGTCTCATGCAGCGCCTGGCCGGCCGGTATCCGGTGTACGGGTGGCAGACGAATGTCGGCTACGGCACGCCCGAGCATCAGGTGGGGCTCTCGCTCCACGGCCCGACTCCGCATCACCGCCAGACGTTCGCCCCGATCGCCCAGCTCGCGCTTCCTTTCTAGATCAGGACGGAGAGGACGGAAACGTCAGAGGTCCACTTGACACACCGGCCGATTCCGTGACAATTCCCTCCGTGAACCGTCCCGCTTCTTCCGTCTTCTCCGTCTTCTCCGTCCTCTCCGTCTTCTCCGTCTTCTCCGCCCAGTCCGATACCGAACGGGTCACCGTCGGCTACGCCACACCTTCCCACGACTACGACCTGATCCACCAGCGCATCGAGGTGAAGAACTTCGATTGGGACTCGGCCGCGTTCGACGGGCTGGTCACGACGACGCTGGTGCCGCTCCGCCCGGGGCTCGATTCCGTCGTGCTCGACATGGACCGCCGCCTCGAGGGGCGCTCGGTGACGCCGGTGTGCCTCCGGCCCCCGCGGTGCCCCGCACTCGCCTACGCCCGCCCCGGAGACTCACTCATTGTCCGGCTCGGGAGGCATGTCCGGCTCGGCGACACTGTTCGGTTCGCGGTGGATTACCATGGCCGCATTACGCAGGGGCGGGGCCTCTACTTCTTCAGGGAGGACCCCGCCCATCCCCACCGGCCGCAGCAGGTGTACAGCGGCGGCGGGACCGACGGCAATCCACGGTGGCTGCCCACCTGGGGCGGTCCCGCCGACAAGATCACCTGGGAGCTCATCGCGACGGAGCCTGAGCGGTTCGCTGTCGTGTCGAATGGCCGGCTCTTGAGCGACCGGACGACCGCAGGAGGGATGCGCACCACTCGTTGGTCGCAGGGACAGCCGGCTTCGACCTATCTCATCTCTCTCGTCGTTGCACCGCTCACCAAGGTCTCCGACCGCTGGCGCGGCGTGCCGGTGGACTACTACGTCTACGAGAAGGACCAGGGCCTGGCCCGGCGCCTCTTCGGCGTCACTCCGGACATGATGGAGGTCTTCTCCCGGCTCACTGGTGTCCCCTATCCATGGAAGAAGTACGCGCAGACTACCGTGACCGATTTCATCGGCGGGATGGAGAACGTCTCAGCCACCACGCTGGTGGACTGGCTGCCGGACTCGGCGGCGTATCGCGACCGGCCCTGGTACCAGTGGGCGCTGATCCCGCACGAGCTGGCACACCAGTGGTTCGGCAACCTCGTCACGGCCAAAGACTGGACTCACTACTGGCTCAACGAGGGGGTGGCGGAGTTCATGCCGGGCCAGTACTGGGGCGAGAAACTCGGCCCCAGGGCGGAAGAGGACTGGTTCCTCTCCGAGTACCACGACTACCTGGCGGCCGACCGGCGGCGGCGGATGCCGCTCGCCACCTGGAACTCGAACAACGTCTATCCCCGGGGTGCGCTCGTTCTGCAGATGCTCAAGACACATCTGGGCGCCGAGCGGTTCTGGGCCTCGATCAACCGCTATCTCACCCGGCATGCCTACGGCAACGCCACCAGCGACGACCTCCGCCTGGCGGTGCTCGACGCCACCGGCGAGGACCTCGACTGGTTCTGGTCGCAGTGGATCTACCGCGCCGGCCACCCGGCGTTCAGCGTGACCTCCGCTTACGACCTCGAAGCCGGTGTGCTCACCCTGTCGGTGCGCCAGACCCAGGTCGATACCGCCACCGCCGACAGCACCGGGCTCCGGTTCGAGACCCCGCTGGCGTTCCGGGCGCCACTCGCCATCCGGGTCGCGACCGGCTCCCGCGACACCGTCGTCCGAACGGTGATTGACCGCCGCGAGCAGACGGTCACGATCGGCGGACTCAAGACCGCACCCACCTTGGTTGTGTTCGACGCAGACAACGCGGTGCTCAAGACCCTCGACTTCGAGCAGCCCACCGCTTGGCTCGCCGCGCAGCTCGCGCGGGAGCGCAACCTGTGGAACCGGGCCTGGGCCATCGGGCAGCTTCGCGCCCGGCGAGAAGACCCAGCCGCGGCATCCGCGCTCGCGGTGGCCGCTCGCCGAGCGGATTACCCAGCCGTCCGGGCCCTTGCCGCCGCCGCCCTCGGCGACTTTCCGGGTCAGGCCTCACTCACGGCGCTCGAATCGGCTGTGCAGGATACGTCGGCCCTGGTCCGGAAGGCGGCGGTGAAGTCGCTCGGCGCCATCGCCGGCGATCGGAGTCTTTCGCTCATCAGGACGGCGTGGGAGGGTGACCCGAGCTACGAGGTGCGGGCCGCCGCGCTCACGGCCCTCGCCAACCGAGATCCCGAGGGCAGCAGGGAGGACATTTTGCGGGGGCTGGAGACGCCGTCGTATCGTGATGTGATCCGGAACGCCGCCATCGGTGCGACGCGGGCGGTGCGTTGACGGGCTACGGTGCGGCGGGGTGGGCGAGCAGGATCGAGGGAGAGGAGGGATCCTCCAACGTCTATGTGAACTGCGCGACGACGCCGGCGGCCTGTTGGGGCACATTCCGGTTGTCACCAGGCCTCATGGATCACCACCGAAGTGACATGCAGCTCTGGCCGCCGTCGATCTTGCGGAACTCCGACATGGCGAGCGGCACGATGTCATAGCCCCACTCGCCGAGCAGCGCGCTGGTCGCCGGGAACCCCTCGGCGACCAGTAGCGTATTGTTGACCCTGATGCAGTTGGCGGCGTAGTCCTCCCCTTCC
>CAYYXP010000012.1:0-5545 GCA_964475685.1 uncultured Gemmatimonadaceae bacterium
CCGCTCGCACTTCGCGGCGCTGCAATCCGGACAGCCCGGAGTGGACCCATACACGACGGCGGTTTCAGACGTTTATCAGGACTTGTACGGCGAGGGGAGCTTCACCGGCAAGGGGATCTACGACGTCGACGCCTTCGAGCGCGCGACGGCGGGCCGGTTCCCCGAGAATACCCTCCTCTCGCACGACCTCATCGAGGGGAGCTACGCCCGCGCCGGGCTCGCCACCGACATCACCGTCTACGACGACTACCCCACGCGTTATCTGACGTTCACCAGGCGCAAGCACCGGTGGATCCGCGGCGACTGGCAGCTCCTGGACTGGCTCCGTCCGAGGGTGCCCGGCCCCGACGGCCCCGAGCGGAACCGGCTGCCGTTGCTCTCCCGGTGGAGGATCATCGACAACCTCCGGCGCAGTACAGTCGAGGTTGGCCAGCTCGCCTTCCTGGTGGCGGGGTGGACCATACTCCCAGGCTCGCCGCTCAGGTGGACGTTCCTGGCGCTGCTCGCCATCGCCGCCCCCTGGATCGTCTCGCTGCTGCTCGCGCTCTTCCGCCCGCCGCTCGACAGATCGTGGCGGGCCTACTACGCCACCGTCGGACAGGACGCGGTCACGAGCGCCCAACAGGTGGCACTCGCGATCACCTTTCTTCCGCACCAGGCCTGGGTCTCCGCCGACGCGATCCTCCGGACGCTCTGGCGTCTGTTCGTGACGCGGCGATACCTGCTCGAATGGCAGACGGCCTCCCAGACCGAGAGCATATCCGGCGCGAAGAGCACCGCATGGAACACGATGGCGCCGGCGGTGGCGCTGGCGGCCGGCATACTCGGGATGGTAGCGGCAACGTGGTGGCCGCCCAGGCCAGACCACGTCGCCTGGCCGCTCGCGCTCGCGGTGCTGCCGTTCGCCGCCCTCTGGATCTTCTCCCCCGCGATCGCCAACGCGCTCAGCGCCCCTGCGGTACGGCGGGAGCGCCGCCTCGCGGCCGCGCGTCGGAGCGACGCGCTGCGCTATGCGCTGCTGCACTGGTGGTACTTCGACCGCCTCGTGACCGCCGAGAGCAACTTCCTCGTCCCCGACAATCTCCAGGAAGATCCCCACCCGGTCGTGGCGATGCGGACGTCGCCGACCAACGTGGGACTCCAGCTCCTCGCAACGGTGAGTGCCTGTGATCTCGGCTTCATCACCGTCGGCGACATGACATCGAGGCTGGAGCTCGTCTTCCGCACGCTCGAGCGCATGCGGCGGTTCCGGGGGCATTTCTACAACTGGTACGACCTCACCGACCTCACGGTTCTCGAGCCCGCCTACATCAGCACGGTGGACAGCGGCAATCTCGCGGGCCACCTGATCGCCCTGCGGCAGGCATGTCTCGAGATCCGCGGGCAGCCCCCATCCGGCACCCGTCTCTGGCGCGCGATCGAGACCGGCCTGGTGATAGCCGCCGAGCGACTGAGCGCCTTCGCTTCAGGTGCACCGGCGGACTCGCCGCAACTGGCCCACGCCGTTCCGGCGGCGCGCGCGTGCCTGAGCGAGGCGCGGGCCGGCATCTCGGCCGCGGGGGTCCTCGGCGCACCGGCCTCCCACGAAGCGATCGCCCGGCCGCTGCGCCACGCGCGGGAAGCGCTCGGGAGCGAGGCGCCGTCGGTGCTCGAATGGATCGACTGGTGCACACGGCTGATCGAGGAGCACGGCGCACTCGATCCCGTGCCGATGGCGGAGACCGATCTCGGCGCCCGGCTCGAGGCAATCGCCGAGCGCGCCTACGCCTACGCGATGGAGATGGACTTCCGGTTTCTCTTCGACGAGAGCCGGAAGCTCTTCGCCATCGGGTACCGGCAGGGCACCCACGGGCTCGACCCGTCGTACTACGACCTTCTCGCCTCCGAGGCGCGCCTGGCCAGTTTCGTCGCGGTGGCCAAGGGGGACGTGCCGGTGGACCATTGGTTCCAGCTCGGACGCACGCTCACCCACGCCGCCGGCGAGACGGCGCTGGTGTCATGGAGCGGCAGCATGTTCGAGTATCTGATGCCGGCGCTGGTCATGCAGTCGTTCCCGTTTACCCTCCTCGACCAGACCTACAACGGGGCCGTCCGCCGGCACATCACCCACGGTGCGGAGCACGGTGTGCCCTGGGGTGTGAGCGAGTCTGCCTACAACCTGCGCGACCGGCACTTCACCTATCAGTACCGGGGGTTCGGCGTCCCTGATCTCGCCCTCAAGCGCGGGCTCGGCCGTGACCTCGTGATCGCGCCCTACGCCTCGGCGCTCGCGCTGCTCGTGGATCCCCAGCGCGCGCTGGCCAACCTCGAGGTGCTGGAGCAGCACGGCGCGCTGGGCCCGTACGGCTTCCGCGACGCGCTCGACTACACCCGTCCGCAACCGGGGCAGACATATGCCGTCGTCGGTGCGTACATGGCTCACCACGTCGGGATGGGTCTCGTCGCTCTGGCTGGCGCGCTCCAGGCGCAGACCTGGCAACGCCGGTTCCACGCCGATCCGATCGTCCGCTCCGCCGAGTTGCTCCTGCACGAGCGCCTGCCGCGCCGGCTGATTCTGCAGGAACCCCAATCGACGCGAGCGGATGAGGCGCTTCCCGATCCCGAAGTCGAGCGGCCGTCGGTTCGGGACCTCCATACTCCCGATACGCCGCAGCCGTGCGTCGCCCTGCTGGGCCACTTGCCCTATACCATCATGGTGACGAACGCTGGTGGGGGGTACAGTCGCTACGAGGAGCTGGCCGTGACCCGCTGGTGCGCCGACGGGACCCGGGATCACACCGGACAGTTCTGCTATCTCAAGGACGTCACGCGCGGCACGGCCTGGTCCGCCGCGCACCAGCCGGTCTGCGCGCCGGCCGATCGCTATCGGGCGCTGCTGGCCACCGATCGCGTCACCTTCGAGCGGGTCGACGGTGACATCGAGACCAGGACGGAGATCGCGGTGGTGCCGGCCGACGCGGCCGAGGTCCGGCGGGTCACGGTCACCAACATGGGAGACGCGACCCGGGAGATCGAGGTGACGAGCTACGGGGAGATCGTCCTCGCGAACCCCGACGCCGACCGGGCCCATCCCGCCTTCGGCAACCTGTTCGTCGAGACCGAGTGGCACGAATGGTGTGCGGCCGTCACCGCCACCCGTCGCCCTCGATCGGCCGGTGAGCGGCCCCTGTGGTGCGTCCACGTGGTGGCCACCGGCAAGGAGCGGGTCGGCCCGGTAAGCTGTGAAACCGACCGGGCCAGGTTCGTCGGCCGCGGACGCTCGACTCGGGACCCCGTGGCGCTCGAGGTCGACGGTGTCCTGAGCGGCACGACCGGCGCCGTGCTCGACCCGATCTTCGCCCTCCGCGCCCGCGTGCGGCTTCAACCGGGCCAGTCGGCCAGCGTGGCGTTCACGACGCTGGTCGCGGCCAGCCGGGAGCGAGCCTTCGAGCTGGCCGGCCGCTACCACGACCCCCACGCGGCACAGCGGGCGCTCGATCTGGCATGGACGGCCACCCAGGTCGAGCTGCGCGAGCTCAACCTGACACCGGCCGATGCGGCGGTGTTCCAGGAACTCGCGGGCCACCTGTTCTTCTCCAATCCCGCCATCCGCGCCCCGCGGGACGACCTCAGGCGGAACCGCGAGTCACGCTCCCGACTCTGGGCGAACGGGGTGTCCGGCGACTGGCCGATCGTGCTCGCGACGATCGACTCGCACACCGGCCTGCCGACACTCCGCCAGCTCATCGCGGCGCACCGCTACTGGCGGCGGCGCGGCATGATGGTGGACGTCGTCGTGTTGAACGCGCAGCAGACGAGCTATTTCCAGGAGCTGCACGACGAGATCGTCTCGGCAGTGTACTCGGTCGCGGGGGCGGGCTCGCTCGACCAGTCGGGGGGCATCTTCGTCCGCCGGCGCGACCTCCTGAGCGCGGACGATCTCCTCATGCTCCAGGCGACGGCGCGGGTCCACATCCCCTGCGAGGGCCGCTCCCTCGGCCGCCTCCTGGCCGCCGTCGAGACACCCGACGAGTTCGACATCGGTGATGCGAGGATCCCGCTCCCGGCACCGGCGACACCACGACTGTGGGAGAGGCGGGTCTCCAGGCGGGCACCGTCGGCCCCGCGCACGCCGTCGGCGCCGGTGGCACTCGCCTTCGACAACGGCTACGGCGGAGTCACGGCCGAAGGCGACTATCTCATCCGGGTCCACGGCAACCGGGTTCCGCCGGCGCCGTGGACCAACGTGATCGCCAATCCGCGCGGCGGCTTCGTCGTGAGCGAACGCGGCGCCGGCTTCACCTGGGCGGAGAACAGCTACTTCCTCCGGCTCACTCCCTGGCACAACGATCCGGTGAGCGACCCGGCCACCGAGGCCATCTACCTTCGCGACGACGATACCGGGGAGCGGTGGAGCGCCACCCCCGCACCGGTGCGGCACGATGCGGCGTTCACCGTGCGCCACTCCACCGGCACGACGACATTCACACAGGAGTACGCGGGCATCGGCTCCGAGCTGACGCTCGGCATGGCGGGTGACGAGCCCGTGCGGGTCTCCATCCTCCGACTCACCAACCACGACCGGCGTGGCCGCCGCCTCACCCTCACGGCCTACGCGGAATGGTCACTGGGAGCCCTGCGCGAGCACACCCAGCATCAGGTCTGCACCAGCTACGAGGGACAGCATGGGGCGATCTTTGCGCGGAACCACTTCGATCCCCAGTTCGCCAGGCATGTCGCCTTCCAGGCAATCAGCGAGACGGTGACGAGTTACACCGCCGACCGGCGCGAGTTCCTCGGCCGCAACGGGTCGATGGCGGATCCCGCGGCGCTGCGGCACTCGGCGCTCCTGGGAACCACGGGAGGCGGGGTAGACCCGTGCGCGGCGCAGCAGTGCGCGCTCGAACTCGCCCCCGGGGAGACCCGGGAGATCGTCGTCGTTCTCGGCGCGGCGCCCGGTGAGGACGAGGCGAGGCGGCTGGTCGCCGAGTATCGCGACGTCCGCCGGGCCAGGGACGCCGTGGCTCGCTCCGTCGGGGCGTGGGCCGAGCGCCTCTCCCGCATCACCGTGCGGACGCCCGACCCGTCGTTCGACGTCATGCTCAACCGGTGGGCGCTCTACCAGGCGCTTGCCTGCCGCATGTGGGCCCGGTCCGCGCTCTACCAGAGCGGCGGCGCCTATGGCTTTCGCGACCAACTCCAGGACGTCATGGCGTTCGTGTACGCCGAGCCTGCGGTGGCGCGCCAGCACATCGTCCGCGCGTCGGGCCGCCAGTTTCCCGAAGGCGACGTCCAGCACTGGTGGCATCCGGAGAGCGGACGGGGAGTCCGCACCCGCTTCTCCGACGACCTCGCGTGGCTTCCCTACGCAGTCGACCAGTACGTGCGCACGACCGGCGATCGCTCGGTGCTCGACGAAGAGACGCCCTTCCTCGCCATGCGCCCGCTGGAGCCGCACGAGCACGAGGTCTACGATCTGCCCGAGGTGACGGCGGAACAGGCCACGGTGTACGAGCACTGCCTGCGCGCGCTGAGGAAGGCCGCCACGACCGGCGCCCATGGGCTC
>CAYYXP010000013.1:0-6812 GCA_964475685.1 uncultured Gemmatimonadaceae bacterium
AGCCGGCCGTGCAGCGACACCGCGGTTTCGATCAGGCGGTGAGCCTGGTCCGGGTCGGCGACGTCGGTCTCGACCCAGGTGAGGGAGCCCGTGTCGGGGTCGGGCGGGCGCGTTCGGCTGCCGGTAACGACCAGCGCCCCCTCGGAGACCGGGATGCGCTCCACCACCCCCGGGACCAGCGCGCGCACTGCCGCGAACGAGGTGGGCCTGAAGGAGGCGCCGGCCCCGGGCACCCGGAGCGGCCAGCGGATGAGGGTGAGCGCGGCCAGGGCGACGACGGCGATGCCGGCGTAGTTCAGCAGCCGGCGCCGGGGAACGGCGGCCAGCGCCTGCCGCCGGGCCGCGAGCGCGCCCAGCGCGTCCACCATCGGCACCTGGTGATAGAGCTGCGCGTTGCGGAGCGCCACCGCCGTCTGGTTGGCAAGGATCGCCGCCACTTCGCGTTGCGTTGCGGTGGCGAAGTCCGGTACGCGCGACTCGAAGAGGAGGACGCCGAGGACCCCCTCCTCGTCCTTGAGAGGGAGATACAGCCCGCTCACGACATCGTCCTTCTCGAGGTCGGGGCCGAAAATGGTGACGAACATGTTCTCCGCGTCGGAGCCCGGCGAGGTCCGGTCACTGAGGAAGAACGACTCGCCGCGTCCCGCCGCCCACTCGGCGCGCCCGACGAGATCCTGGAGCCGGGGGTCCTTGGGGTCGATCTTCTCCTCGCCGGACACGGCGCGGATGTCGCAGCGCCCCTTCTCGTAGAGGCCCACCGCGCCCCGGTCGAAGTGGAGCGCCCGGGCCGCCAGGTGAACGACCGACTGGAGCACCCGGTCGAGATCGAGGGTGGCGGTGATCTCGCGGCTGATGTCGAGCAGCACCGCCAGCTCGTCGGCCCGCCGCTCGGCGCCGTGGAGTCTGGCGTTCCGGAGGGAGACCGCGGCAAGCGCCGCGACGCCTTCCAGCAGCTCCCGGTCGCCGGCGTCGAACATTCCGTCGCCGGTGTTCTTGTTGGACACCTGGATGGCGCCGACCGTCACGCCATCGGAGACCATGGCGGTGGCCATCACGTTCAGCTCGAGGTCCTGGTTGGTGCGGTCGATGCTCTCCTGGTAGCGCGGGTCCGCCTGCGCTTTGGTCACTATCGTCGTCTTCTGCTTCTGGGCGACGTCTCCCACGAACCCGGTGCCCACCGGGACCTCCGCGCCGACCAGCCGCTCCGCCCGCCCCCCGATTGCCAGGCGGCACTTGAGCACGTCTCCCTCGGCGATCCAGATGGATCCCCCCTCGGCGCCCAGCGTCGTCACGACTCGATTGAAGACGCGGGGGAGCAGCTCGTCGAAATCGAGCGAGCTGCTGAACTCCAGGCTGATCGCGTGGAGCAGGCGAAGGCGCTCGACCTCGTGGGGAAGATCGCCCAGCGAGGCCGACGGTTCGCTCAGGATGTCAGGCATGCGACGATTATGGGCTACGCGCTGCGGTTGCGGAAGTGGGTCGCCTGCGGACAAGCGAAGCGCCGGACCTCGCTAGGAGGTCCGGCACTCGGGGCCACTGCGCCTAACTGTCTAGTGGAGCTTCACCGGCGCGATGCGGTCTTCCAGCTCCTCGACCTTCAGCTCTTCGGCGGAATTCACTTTCGGCTTGTCTTCGGTAGCCGGCTTCTTGGTCTGCTCGTTCATCTTGCTCATTGTGGTTCCCTTAGAGCACGGAGGTGAAGGAACGTCAAGCGTTTACGGCCGGATCCTCGTCTTCGCGGGCGCGATGCGCTCTTCGAGCTCTTCAACCGACAACTCAACCGCTTCGGCGTCCTTGCCAGTGGCCGTACGGACTTGCGCCTTCTGCTCCGGGGTCAACTCGATGCGGATCTGATCCTTCGACATAACGTCCTCCTGAGGGGTGGAACGGGTCAGGTACAGCGCCTTATCACGGAGCCCAATCTGAGACGCGACCGTGAACCTACCGTGAATTTCCCCCTTGCCGGACCGTGAATTTCGGGTACGTTGGTGTGATTCCCACCCAAGGCGGCCCAGTGGCCGATCTCGTTATTCGCCTCCTCGGTTCCCCGGCCGTGAGCTTCGATGATGGCCGGCCGGCCGAGCCTGCGCTGGGGGCCAAGGCACTCGCCCTCCTGGCCTACCTGGCCCTCGAGCCCCGGGCCCACTCCCGCGAGGAGTTGGCCGGACTCCTGTGGGGCGATTCGTCCGAATCGGAGGCGCGTGCCTCGCTGCGCCAGACCCTCCGGGCGATTCGTACCTCGCTCGGCGACGTCCTCCGGGCCGACCGCTCGGCGGTTCAGCTTGCCGGCACCCCACATTGCGACGTCACCGAGTTCCGTCTCACGCTCGCGCAGGGCCCCGCGCGCACACTCTCTCTCGAGGCACCGCGATTCCTCAGCGGCTTCTCCGTTCGCCACGCGCCGCAGTTCGAAGAGTGGGCCGACACGATGCGGGCGGCGCTGCTCCACGACTATCACAGCGCGCTCGGCGCCCTGGCCAGAGGGGCGATGGCCCAACGGAGCTGGCGGGACGCGGCTGAGGCCGCCGACCAGTGGCTCCAGAGCGACCCGCTTTCTGAGGAGGCGGCGCGGATCGGCGTCGAGGCCCTCTATCTGTCGGGCAACCGCGGCGGCGCGTTGGCCCGCTTCGCCGAATTTCGCGAGACGTTGCAGCGGGAGACAGGGTGCGAGCCCGGGCGCGAACTCAGCACGCTGATGCGGCGCGTGGAGGCCGACCGGCCGGCGTCTGAAACGATTCATCATGCCGAGCAGTGGGATGTCCCGCCACCGTTGGAGGCCAGCCTGATCGGGCGGGAAGCGGAATGGGCCAGGCTTACCGGGGCCTGGGGAGTGGCGCGGCGCGGGGAAGGTCGGATCGTGCTCCTGGAGGGCGAGGCGGGAGTGGGCAAGTCGAGACTGGCCGACGAGTTCCTCCGCTGGGTAGTGGCCGAAGGAGGCACCGTGTTGAAGGGTCGGAGCCACGACGGCCGGGCCGGGGTGCCGTACGAGCCGGTGGCCGATCTCCTCCGTGATGCACTGGGCGCGCCCGGCCTGGCCGCCGCCGCTCCGGAGTGGCTGGTCGAAGTGGCCCGGCTCGTGCCCGAAATCCGGCAGCGATTTCCTTCCCTCGAAGCGCCGGAGCGGCCGGCCGACTCGACCGCCGGCTGGCGCCTCTTCGAGGGGATCGCCCAGGTGCTCCTCGCCCTGGCCGGCGAGCGCCCCGTCGTCATCGCGATCGACGACCTCCAATGGTGCGACCTGGACACCTGTAATCTCCTCCAGTTCCTCATCCGCCGGCTGGAGCACGCACCGGCGCTCTGGCTCGGCGCCGTGACCCTCGGCGAGATCGAGCGCGATGCGCCCGCCGCCCGGCTTTGCCGCCTGCTCCGCGCCAAGTCTCACGCCGATACCGTCGAGATGGGACCGCTCACCGAGGACCAGCTCTGGCGGATGATCCGCGAACTGGGCCATGTCAGCGCGCCCACGGGCGGCCGGCGTCTTGCCTCGAGGGTCCATCGGGTCACCGGCGGCAACCCCTTCTACACGCTCGAATTGCTCAAGACGATGCTCGCGCAAGGCACTCTTGCCGCCGATCAGACGAGCGGGGAGTGGACCGTCCCCGCGGCCGGTCTCGCGGCGCGCCGGGAGCTGCCGCTCTCGCAGACGGTGCAGGATCTCATCGCGGAACGGGTGGATCGCTTGCCGGAGGAGCTGCGGGAGTTGCTGATGACGCTGGCGCTGGCGGGATTGGGGGGGCGCCCCCAGGTGCTTTCCCATGTCCACGGCATCTCGCGGCTCCGTGCGGCGGCGCTGGCAGACGACCTCGTGGAGCGGCGCCTGGTGGTGGAAGAGGGAGGGGTCTACCGGTGCGCCCATCCGGTCATCGCGCACGTGGTGCGCGACCGGCTCACGGCTGCTCGGCGGCAGGAGGTGCATCGCATGCTCGCCCTGGCGCTCGAGCTGATCGAGCCGACTCCGGAGACGCCATCGGCGGCGGGTGAGATCGCGCTCCACGCCGACCGCGGCGGCGAGCCGGCGCTCGCGTACCGGTATGCCCTGCTGGCGAGCGAGGCCGCAGTCCACCGGTACGCCTTCCAGGAGGCGCTCTCATGGCTCGACCTCGCCGCCACTGCGGCGAGGGGTGGGCCCGAGACCGACCTCGTGAACCAGCGCACGTCCGACCTCCTGGAGGCCGCCGGCTGGACCGCGATGCCCGAGCGTTCTCACAGCCCGGTGACGAGGGAGATCGTGACCGAGGATCTGGATCTCCCGGTGCGAGGCTGACCCGCGACCCTTTCGACCGCGCGCCGGAGGCGCAGATGGCGATCAAGACAACTGTGATGTGGTGCGCACTTCTGGTGTCGGTCTCCGGCGCCTGCGACGGATTGCGAGTGCCGCGGGTTCCGGCATCCGGGACCATGGCGGAGAGTGGCGGGCCGCAGCCGCCGCCTCGTCGCGCGTCCCCTCGTCCCGCCGGGTCCGCCCTGCCAAGCGGCGGCGAGAGCGCCGAAGACGAGGCGAAAGTCTTCGGCCCGATACGCTCCGGTCTGCGGCGACTCGTCGCCGCGGAGGAGACATTTTTTGCGGAGACCGGGGCCTACACCGACGATCTCGAGCGACTCCAATTCGCACCGGAGGCTGGGACCGAGGTACACTTCCTTTGGGTATCTGTGAACGGCTGGGCGGCGAGCGGAACTCATCCGGCGATTGCCGGGAAGGATTGCGTCATCTTTGTCGGCCGCCAACGCGATGCCCCGACCACTCTGAAATACGTCCGGAAGGGCAGGGAAGGCGTGCCAGTGTGCGATGCCCCAGCATCGCCGCGGCCTTCAACTCCGGCGCCGGCGGCCGTCCAGAAGGCAGCGAACCCCGTGGAGGAGACCGCCACCACGGACACCGCCGATTCCGACACCACCAACGCTCTGGATGCGCTGAACCCGGTGGTGGCGATGAAGGTCGACCTCCGCAACCTGGTACGGTCGCAGCAAGCCTTCTTTGCGCAGCAAGGGGCCTACGCCCGAAGCACGGAGCCCTTCGCGCTGCAATACCTCTGGCACCGCGGTGTCGCCCTCACCATCCTGAACGCCGACGCGGAGTCCTGGGCTGCCCGGGCTACCTATGTCTCCCGGGCCGGAAAGAGCTGTGTGATCTGGTTCGGCCCGGTCCCAACGCGCCCCGCGACCGCGGCGGAGAAGCGGGTGGCTGACCGGGCGGGAGTGCCTGTGTGTGACGACTAGACGGGCCGTCCTTCGATCTCCGGGGCCAGCGCCGACGAGGGCTGACTAGGGCCGCGCCACCGAGCCGCCGTAGCGTACGGCGGTGATCTCCGCCAGAATGGCCAGCGCCGTCTCTGCCGGATGGCGGCCGCCGAGGTCGAGCCCGATCGGTCCGTGCACCCGGGCGACGGTTTCCTCGTCGAGGCCCTGTGACCTGAGCCAGTCCCGGCGGGAGGCCTGGGTCTTCTTCGAGCCGATGGCGCCGACGTAGGGTGCCGGGGAGCGCAGCGCTGCCAGCAGCGCGGGTTCGTCGAACTTGGGATCGTGCGACAGGACGCAGACGTAACAGGAGCGGTCGAGGCCGACACGCTCGAATGCCTCGTCCGGCCACGCCAGGATAAGCTCGTCGGCCGCAGGGAAGCGCTCGCGGCTGAGGAACGCCTCACGCCCATCGGCCACGATGGTGCGATAGCCGAGCGCCTTGGCGAGCGGCACCAGCGCCACCGCAACGTGCACCCCTCCGAAGATCACGAGCCTTGGCTCTCGCGGATAAACCTCGAGGAACACCGACGCCGGGCCTGCCGGTGTTTCGACCGTGGTGGTGCCGCTCGCCTCGCGCTTGAGGGCGGCCAGCGCGGCCTCTCGAACGGCGCCGGCGGGGACCTGGCCGAGCGCACCTTCCGCTCGTCCGTCATCGAAGATTCTCACCGCCGCGCCAAGGCCGGGGCCTTCGATCACCGTCGCCACCACCTCGCCGCCGGGCCCGCGCGCCGCCGCGAGGACCTCGGGCTGCACCGACGGCTCCACGAACACCTTGATGGTGCCTCCGCACGCCAGCCCCACCTCCCACGCTCGCTCGTCGGTGACGCCGAAGGTCACCAGCTTCGGCTTTCCGCTGCCGATGGCGCCGGCGATCTCCACCGCGGTGGCGCTCTCCACGCATCCGCCCGACACCGAGCCTGCCATCACGCCGTCCGCCGTCGCCAGCATCGATGACCCGGTGGGACGCGGCGCGGAGCCCCACACGCTGGTGACCACCGCCCGGCCGAAGGGCCGGCCCAGCGCGGTGAATCGCTCGCAGTCGCTCAGCAGGTCTCGCATCCGGCTCTCCTCACAGTGACCGCAGTCGCGCCGCAAGCTCCTCGAGGCTGGCGACGCTTGCGGCTGGTACCAGTTCGTCCACGTGCGGGAGCGCCGCTCTGAGCCCGACGGTGGCCGGTTCGAAGCCGGGCCGCGCCGCGAGCGGATCGATCCAGAGCAAGCGGTGGCAGGAGCGCCGGAGGATGGCCATCTCCCGCCCGAGCAGCTCGGGATCGCCGCGCTCCCACCCGTCGGAGACGAGTAGCACCACCGCACCGCTCCGCACCGTGCGCCGCACCCAGCGGCGGTTGAGCTCATGGAGGCTCTCGCCGATCCGGGTGCCTCCGCTCCAGTCCACGACCTTGTCGGCCACCAGGCGGAGGGCGGCGTCGGGGCTGCGCACCCGGAGTTGCCGGGTGATCCGGGTGAGGCGGGTTCCGAAGACGAACACTTCGACCGGGGCGCCGCTGCGCTGGAGGGCGTGGGCGAAGCGCAGCATGAACCGGCTGTAGCGTTCCATCGAGCCGCTGATGTCG
>CAYYXP010000014.1:0-2296 GCA_964475685.1 uncultured Gemmatimonadaceae bacterium
CAACAACTGGCGCCGGAAGGGGCAGCTCATCGCACTCCCGCGCGGGCGGCGCGACTTCGTGTTTCCCGCGTGTCAGTTTCTCGAGGATCGGCCAGTGCCGGGCCTCGATCGCGTGCTCGCCGCCAGTGCCCTCCGCCATCCGCTGAGCCGGCTCGAGATGCTGCTCACCCCCTCCCGGCGGATGGACGGCGCCAGCCCGCTCGACTTGCTGCGCGCGCGCCGGGTGGAAGACGCGGTGACCGTGGCTGCCGCCACGGGGTCGCCGCTCGATGCCGACGCGCCGGTCACGCGCGCGTGAGTGGCGGCCGCCCGGCTTGGCGGCTACCGCCGGGCGATCTGGGCCAGCGCGACCTGCCCATTGTGACGGTTCCGGCGATGACGCCGGTTGTCCGCCTGCACACGCGCGGACGCGACCCGCACTATTTTGGCCGCACTGGCGAGGGTCGCTTCGACGACCCGAACCGCGCCTACGGCGTCTGCTATCTCGGCTTCAATGACGCCGCGGCCTTCGTCGAGACGATCCTCCGCGACCAAGACCTCTCCGGCGTCGCGAAGGCGGATCTGGAGCCCCGCGCGTTCGCCGACGGCAGGTTCGTGCGCCCGGCCCGGCTGGTGGAGTTTGGCGGTCGCGGGCTCCGCACCACCCAAGCGTGGTCGCTCGCGCTCTGGGGGCATTCCGACCAGCCGGACGGCATCCGCTATCGGAGCCGGTTCGACGACGACCAGCACTGTATCGCGCTGTTCAATCGCGCCGCAGCCGGGCTCCGGTTCGCCACCAGCGCCCCGCTCCTGGCAGTGGCGCACCGCCTGGGCCCGGTTCTGGACCGGTACGATCTCGCGCTGTACGACTGACGGCGTTCGAGATAGGAGGATTGGCATTGAATCCCTACCTCCGCGCCCCCATATTGATTCCATGCGCGTCACCACCTGGACCGAATACAGCCTCATCATCTCGATCCACCTCGCCAAGCGCGGCCGGACCGGGTCAGGCCCTGTGGCGGCACGCGAGCTGGCGGAAGTCGAACGGCTGCCGGCCGACTACGTGGAGCAGATTCTCCTCCGGCTCCGGCGCGCCGGGCTGGTCGAAAGCGTGCGCGGCGCCAAGGGCGGCTACTTCCTCGCCAAGGATCCGGCGACCATCTCCGTTCGCGACGTCATGACCGCCTCCGAGCACCAGACCTTCGAGGTCAACTGCGATTCGCACCAGGTAGACGCCGAGCGATGTAGCCCCGAGTCCGCCTGCAGCATCCGGCCGGTGTGGCATGCCCTCCAGCAGCGGGTGGACGAGCTGCTGGCCAGCATTTCCCTCGCCGACCTCATGAAGCAGGAGCTTCAGGTACAGGAGTTGGTCGGGATCTCGTCGGCGAGTTAGGCGTTTCAGCCCCCGCACGCGGCCCGGCCGGTTCGGCCGGGTTTTTTCTTTTCCGGGAGGGTGGGAGTGACCGCGGTGACAAATTCAGTATCAACCGGCGAGCCGGCGCTCTGGCGGGAAGTGGGCAACACGCCCCTCCTTCCCGTCGGCTTCCCCGAGGTCGCCACCGACCGCCTCTGGATCAAGGCCGAATGGCTGAATCCCGGCGGGAGCGTGAAGGACCGGACGGCCCGCGGCATCCTGCGCGACGCCCTCCGCCGGGGCGAGCTTCCCGGGCGCCGCCTCCTCGATGCGTCGAGCGGCAATACCGGTATCGCCTACGCGATGCTCGGCGCCGCCGCGGGAATCGACGTGACCATCTGCCTCCCGGGGAACGCCAGCCCCGAGCGGAAGGCGCTGCTCGAAATCTACGGCGCCGAGGTGATCCTGACCGACCGCATGGACGGGACTGAAGGCGCGGCGCGGCGGGCCCGGGCGCTGGCGGCCAAGGAGCCGGACCGGTACTTCTACGCGGACCAGTATGGGAACCCGGCCAACCCCCGGGCGCACCGCGAGACGACCGGCCCGGAGGTATGGGCCCAGACCGACGGCCGCGTCACCCACTTCGTGGCCGCGCTGGGGACCACCGGAACCATGATGGGGGCCGGCGGGTACTTGAAGGAGAAGAACCCCGCGGTGACTCTGGTCGGAGTGCAGCCCGACGGCCCGTTCCATGGCCTCGAAGGGCTCAAGCATCTCCGGACCACCTCGGAGCCGCCGGCGCTCTACGACCCCTCCGTGACGGATCGCGTGGTCGAGGTCTCGACCGAAGTCGCCGATCACACCGCCCGCCGGCTGGCGCGGATGGGGTACCTGGTCGGGTGGTCGGCCGGCGCTGCGGTCGCCGCGGCCCTCGATATCGTGGAGCGCGAGCCTGACGCGTAC
>CAYYXP010000015.1:0-29329 GCA_964475685.1 uncultured Gemmatimonadaceae bacterium
CGCGGAGGACCTGCCGCCCGCCGCGCTCAAGACCGGCATGCTCGCCGAGGCATCGCTCGTCCGGCTGGTCGCCAAGGCGATCCGCGAGAACGGGTGGGGTCCGCTGGTCCTGGATCCCGTCATGGTCTCGACCTCCGGCCATCGTCTGCTGAGCGCCGAGGCCGAGATGGTCGTGGGCGAGCTGCTGCTGCCCCTGGCCGCCCTGGTCACTCCCAATCTGGAGGAGGCCGCCGTTCTCACCGGTCGCGACGTGCGGGATGTGCCCACCATGGAGCGCGCCGGCCAGGCCCTGCTCGATGCCGGCGCGGCCGCGGCGCTCATGAAGGGCGGCCACCTGGACGGCGGCGAGATCACCGACATCCTCGTGACGTCCGCCGGCATGATCCACTTCCGCCGCCCGCGCATCGAAACGACATCCACCCACGGCACCGGGTGCACCCTGTCAGCCGCCATCACAGCGGGGCTCGCCCTCGGGCGCGAACTCGAAATCGCCGTCGCCGATGCGCTGGACTACGTGCACCGGGCGATCGGCGCCGCGCCCGGCCTGGGCGGGGGGCACGGCCCGCTCGATCACCGCGTCACAGCTCCGCCACCACCCCCGATATGATCGTGCCGAGATCGCCGGCCACCCGGCGCGCGGTGTCCATCACCTCGATGTGATTCAGCTTGACGGGCAGGATCCCCGCCGCGGCGTTGGTCACCAGGGACAATCCCAGGCACCGCATCCCCCGCGCCCTGGCCGCCACCACCTCGACGACGGTCGACATGCCCACTACATCCGCCCCCAGCCGTTCGAGCATGCGGATTTCCGCCGGCGTTTCGTAGCTCGGCCCCAGGAGCTGAACATAGACCCCTTCGGCGAGCGCCACCTTCTCCCGAAGGGCGACCCGCCGCGCCAGCGCGCGGAGCTCCGGATCGTACGGGTCCGACATGTCGGGGAAGCGCTCCTCGCCCGGGAGCACCGGCCCGGTAAGTGGATTGCGGAAGGAGAGGTTGATGTGATCGGCGATCAGCATCACGTTTCCGGTCGCGAGGCCGCGGCGAATGCCGCCCGCGGCGTTGGTGAGAATCAGCGTCCCGATGCCGAGCGCCGCGAACACGCGAACCGCCAGGACGCCCACATCGGCGCCGTGCCCCTCATAGAGGTGGAACCGCCCGCTTTGCAGGAGCACCATCCTCCCCGACAGCCTCCCGGCCACCAGTTCGCCCGCATGGCCTTCGACGGTGGGAAGGGGAAAGTGGGGAATCTCCTTGTACGAAATCCGGACGGGGTCCTCGATCCGCTCGGAGAAGGCGCCGAGACCGGAGCCGAGGACGATCGCGGCCACCGGCTGCCGGCCCGCGAGCCGCGTCCTGACCGCCGCGGCCGCCTCGTCCACCTCGGCGGCGTGCACGCTCGTGCTCCGGCTCATCAGAGAAGTATCCCGGCGATCGACGCGGACAGGAAGTTGGCCAGCGTGCCCGCGAGCATGGCCCGGAAGCCAAGGCGGGCGAGATCATGCTTGCGCTCCGGCACCAGCGCGCCGATCCCGCCGAGCTGGATGCCGATCGAGCTGAAGTTGGCAAAGCCCGCCAGCGCGAACGACGCGATGGTGAACGAGCGGGGGTCGAGCGAGTCCTTCATCGGGCCGAGCTGGGCGAATGCGATGAACTCGTTGAGGACCATGCGGGTCCCCAGCAGACTCCCGATGGCGCCGCTGTCGTGCCAGGGCACGCCCATCACCCAGGCGATCGGCTGGAAGATCCACCCCAGTACGGTCTGGAGGTTGGGGGGGAACCAGCCGGCATAGCCGTGAATCGCGCCGAACCCGCCGTTGACCAGGGCGACGAGCGCGACGAAGGCGACCAGCATCGCGATCACGTTCAGCATGAGGGTGAGCCCTTCTCCCGTCCCTCGCGCCGCCGCATCGAGCAGATTCACGTCGGTCTTCGGCAGGTCGAGCTTCACCTTGCCGTAGGTCTCCGGCACCTCGGTCTCGGGCTCGAACAGCTTGGCCATCATGACGGTGCCGGGAGCGGTCATGATCACCGCGGTGAGCAGGTGGCGCGCCTCGATGCCGAAGGCGATGTAGGCCACCATGATCGATCCCGAGATGTGGGCCATCCCGGACGTCATCACCGTCATGAGCTCGGACCGCGTCATCCGCGGCAGGAACGGCCGGATGGTGAGCGGCGCCTCGGTCTGCCCCATGAAGATGGAGGCCGCCACGTTGAGGCTCTCCGCGCCGCTGGCCCCGAGCACCCGACTCATCACCAGCGCGAAGGCCCGCACCACGATCTGCATGATGCCCAGATAGTAGAGGATGGCGAAGAGCGCCGAGACGAAGATGATGGCGGGGAGAAGCTGAAAGGCGAAGATGATGCCGAGGCTCGAGTGCTGTTTGCCCAGCTCGCCGAAAACGAACGTCGAGCCGATGTAGGAGTAGCTGAGGATGGCGGTCACCAGCGATCCGAGCCAGCGGAAGAGCGCCTGCCCCGCCGGGATCCGGAGCACGAAGATGGCGAAGAGCACCTGGAGGCCCAGCCCCCAGCCGATGACGCGCCACCTGATCCGGCGGCGGTCGTGGGAAAGGAGAACGCCGATCGCGACGAAGAGCGCGATGCCGATGAGTCCCGTCAGTCGCCCGGCGGTCACCGGAGGTCCGCCAGCTCGGCGCGGGCATTCTCCAGCAGGACGCGGCGCTCCGGCCACGGCAGATAGGCGCCGGCGAATCCATTGAGGATCATCTCGTCAATCTCCTCTCGGGTGAATCCGAGCTCGGTGTGGGCCAGCCAGTACTCGTCGCTGAGCGTCACGCCGCACATCAGCCAGCCGTCGGTGCAGAGGGTGACGGCGACTCCCGCGTCGAAGTAGCCACGCACCGGGTGGTCGGCCGCTCGGGCCACCGCCCGGGTCTGCACGTTGCTGGTGATGTTGGTCTCGATGATAATGCGGCGGTCGCGCACAAAATCCTGCAGCCTCCGGTCTTCATGTAGCCGGGTGCCGTGGCCGATCCGGTCGGCATGGCACAGGTGGAGCGCCTCCGCGATCGATTCGGCGCCGGCCGCCTCGCCCGCGTGTACCGTGATGCCGAGCAGCCCCTCGGTGGCCACGTCGAAGGCCGCCTTGTGCACCGCGGGGGGACGCCCTGCCTCGCCCCCGGCGAGATCGAAGGCGACGACGCCGCGGTCGCGAAAGGCCACCGACGCCCGCGCGATCTCGACGGACAAGGCGGGATCGTAGTGCCGGAGCGAGCAGTTGATCACCCGTGCCACCACCCCGAAGTCCTTCTCGCCTCGCGCGAGCCCGCGCAGCTCGGCCTCGAGCACCTCGGAGATCGAGAGCCCGTTCCGGGTACTCAGCCGCGGACAGTACCTGACCTCGAGATAGCGGACCCCGTCGCGCGCGGCGTCCTCGACCATCTCGTGCGCCACCCGCTCGATCGCCTCGGGAGTCTGCAGCAGGGGGATGGTGTAGTCGAAGCGGGTGAGATAGTCCTCCAGGCTCGCGGCGTCGTCCACCACCATGAACCGGCGGAGCGCCTCCGGGTCGGACGTGGGCAGCTCGAACCGACTGGCGCGGGCCAGCTCGACCATCGTTTCCGGCCTGAGCGAGCCGTCCAGGTGAGTGTGCAGCTCGGCCTTCGGCAGCCGCCGGAGCAGCTCACGCGTCAGCATCGCCGGTCCCCCCTCCTCGCCGCGCGCGCGGCACGACCCTGAGGATCGAGCCGGCCGCCAGCCGGTCGTCCGGGCCGACCTCGATGCCGCGCGCATCGGTCACGTACGCGGTCCCCGCCGCCACCCGTTCCGCGATGGCTCCATCGTGCATGTGCATCGCCGTGAGGACCGTGGTCCCCGGCGGCACGTCGAGCCCCGTCCCGTCTATGAAGACCCGCAACAGGAGGCTCATCGCCGGGTGGACACGAATCCCGCCGTGCCTCCCACGTCCACCGGTTGCGGCAGCTTCCTGAGGAAGGCCGCGTCGGCCTCGACGTCGATCATCCCTCCCCGCTCGACAGGAAGTCCCCTCAGCACCTGATACCCGCCGGCACCCTCAGCCGTCGCCGCATCGACGGCGAGGACGTAGCGGCCTCCGGACTCGAGGTCGCGTTTGCCCTGGAGGACGACGCCCTTGATCCTCCGCCCCGCCGGCTTCCCGGGGTCGTACCTCACCTGCGCCCCCGCAATGTGCGCCGACGGAGCGCCGCCGTCGAGCGCATGCTCCAGCGCCGAGCGCAGCTGGACTCCGGTGAGAGCGACCGCCACGATGTCGGCGCGCGCCGGCTCGACCGCAGTCAGCCGGGTGTAAGTGACGGCGCCGGCGGGAAGATCGGCCATCAGGGTTTCGTTCCGCACGAGCCCGACGTCGGCGCGAACGGCGTTGCGCCGCGCCTCGGCGAGCAGCCCGCCGAGCGCATGCTGGGCACCCTCGCGCGGCAGCGGCCGCTTGAGCTGGGCGATGGGCCGCGCGTCCACCGAGTCGCTCCGCCGTCGGTGGAACTGGAGGGCGGCGAGGAGCGCGGCATCGCGCGATGCGGCGGCGCGGTCCACCTTCACGACCCGAGGACGCGCCTCAAGGCCGCCCGCCGGCGTCTTGACCAGGTCCACCACCGCGACGCTCGCACCGCGGGCATCCGGCTGGACGATCGGAATCCCCCCGGCATGCGCGGTTCCCGCCACGTGGTCATGTCCCGTGATCATGAGACCGACGCCACTCCGCTCCAGTTGCTCGGCAAGCCGGACCGCTTCGCCGCCGCACACGCCGGAGCCGCAGTCCAGGCCCGCGTGCGCAAGGACGATGGTGAGCGTCGGCTTCTGCGCGGCGACGGTTCCGAGCAGGTCGTGGAGGGCCAGCTCACCCTCGCCGAACCGGAGCCCGCGGGTTCGGTCGTCCGGCAGGGTCGCCTTGGCGGTGGGCGTCACGTAGCCGATAACCGCCACGGAGGCACCCCCCGCCTGGACGATCCGATAAGGCACGACCCAGTCCGGCCGCCGCCCGCTAACCGAATCAAAAACATTGGCCGCAAGCCACGGGTACCCCGCATCCGCCATGCGCTGCCGAAGCGTATCGGTGCCCCAATCGAAATCGTGCTCGCCAAGCGCCGCGGCCGAATAGCGCATGGTCTTCAGCACGTCCACCACGGCTCGCCCCTCGGTCTCGCCGGCGAGTGGAGTTCCCTGCATGGCATCCCCCGCATCGAGCCGCAGCGACGGGCAGCCGCACGCGGCAGCGAGGCTGTCCATCGTCCCCGCTGCCGACGCCGCACCGTCGAGCATGTCCCCGTGCAGGTCGGCGGTGGCGAGGATACGGAGGACGACGGTGTCCCGCGGGCTCTCCGGCAACAGCGGCGGTGCGATGCCGAAGAGGTTCCGGACGGCGACGGCGTACACCTCGGGGACGATCTGCCAGTCGGCGGCCGCATAGGCGGCCGGATCGATCGGGCCGCGGGCCCGGACCTCTTCCATGAGGAGGTCCGGAATGCTCTCGGACTTGTCGTAGACCACCGGGGCCGAGCGAATCATGTCGTAGCCGCCGGCACCGAGCTGGCGATGACTGCTGACGGCCATCGTGAAGCTGTCGGCCGGCTGCACCGGGCGCCCGCCCACCGACAGGCGCTGGATCCTGTCGCCCAGCGGGCGGCGGAGGTCAATATCGTAGCGCGCGCCACCGACGATGTCGAAGTCGTACCCCGGCACCGAATCGTCGAGGGAGACCCGCCCCGCGGCGTCCACCCGGAAATAGCGTGCGCTCCATTCGAGGTAGGCCTTGAGTTGGTCGCCGGTGATCCGGATGGCGCGCAGGGTATTCTCGTACGGATAGAGGGCGAGCACCTGGCCGATCCTGATGGTGTCGGCATCGAAGCCGGCCCCAAGGTCGAACGCCGGGGTGGCCGAGAGCTCCGCCTGGGCTCGGCGGCGCTGCACCTCATTCACGAAATTGATGATGGGCGTCGGCTGCGCGCGGGCGCTGCCGGCCCGCATCGGCCCCGCCGCCGAACCCAGCGGCGTCCGCAGCCACGCGGCGACGGAATCGCCGGCTGCGCCGAACCGTTGCGCGAGCAGGTCTGACGGCGGCACGTCTCCGGTCGGCACGGCATCGGCGCTGACCTGCCGAACCCGCCACGCTCCCCCTTTCGCCCTCGACAGGCTCACGTGCACGACCGAGACGCTGGCCCCGAACGGCAGCGGCTGGACGAAGTGCACGCCGCCGATGACCGAGTCCCCCATCTCGCGATGGGAGTGGCCGACCACGACGATGTCGGGGCGCGACCGGAGCGCGGCCAGACGCGCCGCCACATCTTCTCCTCCGGCCGTGGCGGCGTCGTACGAGGACCGGCCGTCCATGCCGCTGTGGATGAGCACGATGGACAGGTCGGCGTCCCGCCGCACCGCCGGGAGGGTTCGTTCCGCCGCTCCCTCGATCGGAGCCACCCGGGCGCGCCCGCGCACCTGCTCGCGGTTCCACACCATCACGCCGGGCGTGGTGAACCCCGCGATGCCGATGCGCACGCCTTGGCGCTGCACCACGCGGTACGCCGGAAGCAGGAGGGTGTCGCCGGGCAGGTCGAAGATGTTGCCGCTCACATAGGCGAACCGCGCGTCGCCGATCGCGCGCCGGAGGAGCGGCACTCCCCAGTCGAAGTCATGATCCCCCGGGGTGGCCGCGTCGTAACCGGAAAGGTTCATCGCCTCGATGATCGGATGGGGCTCGCGCGGCGCCACGCGGGCGAAGTAGGTGGCGAAGGGATCTCCCTGCAGCGGGTCGCCGGCGTCCACCAGCACGACCTGGCCGGGATGCCGTGCCCGCAGCGAGTCCGCGACCCGCGCCACCCGGGCGACGCCGTCGGGCGCCGCTCGTCCGCCGAGAAAGTTCCGGCCCGTCACGTGCCCGTGCAGGTCGGTGGTCGCGACGAGCACGACGTGGGCGGTGTCCTGGAGCGGGGCGGCGACGGCGGACGCGGCGACGAGCAGGGAAATCATCGCCGTGCAATATACTCGCGGCCCCCGCACCGGCCTTGCGCATATTCGCCTGGGGGTATATATGTTCCAGCGCATATGGCAACCGCTTCCACCTCCGCCAGCCTCCTCGTCACCGTCGCCGAGCCGACCCGGCTGCGGATCCTCAACTGCCTCGCGGCCGCGCCGTTGTTCGTCTCCGACCTGCAGGCGGTGCTCGATCTCCCGCAGCCCACCGTCTCCCGGCACCTCCAGGTGCTCCGCCGGGCCGACCTGGTGCGCGACACCCCGATCGCGCAATTCGTCCTCTACCGCCTGCGCCGGGACCCCGGGACGCAGGGCCGCCTGCTCTCCACCATCCTCGACGCGGTCGTCCACGATGACGCCGGCATGCGTGCCGAGCGCGACCGCGCGGCTGACCGCAGCCGGTCGCAGGTGAAGAACCGGATCCAGGAGCCGGCCGGCGACCGGCAAGCGACCCGTTCGAAGAGGCCGTCATGACCCACCGTATCCTCGTCGTCGACGACGAGCCGGACATCACCGCGCTCGTGGCCTATCACCTGGCGAAGGCGGGGTTCCGCGTCTCCACCGCCGGCAATGGTCCGGACGCCCTCAAGTCCGCGCGGGAGGAGCGCCCTGACGTCGTCATCCTCGACCTCATGCTCCCGGGAGTGTCGGGATACGATGTGCTCGCCGAGATGCGGCGGCGGGAAGAAACGAAGGACGTCGGCGTCATCCTGCTCACCGCCCGCCGGGAGGAGACCGACCGCATCCGCGGCCTCTCCCTCGGCGCCGACGACTACCTGACAAAGCCCTTCTCGCCGCAGGAGCTCTCGCTGCGGGTGACGGGACTGCTCCGCCGCCTGGCGGCTCCTCCGGTGACCGCGGGCTCCACTCTCACCGCCGGGCCGGTTTCGATCGACCGCTCGGCCCACCGGGCCAGCGTGAACGGGGAGGAGCTGATTCTCACCGCCACCGAGTACAAGCTGCTCCTCACGCTGGTGGAGCGACGGGGCAGAGTGCAGACGCGGCCCCAGCTGCTCGAGACCGTCTGGGAAGCGCAGCCCGACATCCAGACGCGCACGGTGGACATGCACGTCCAGCGCCTGCGGACCAAGCTGGGCAACGCGGGCGACCTGATCGAGACGGTGCGCGGCTTCGGTTATCGCTTCAAGGGGAGCGAGCGAGGGGCGCGCGGCCGGTGAACTTCGGCAAGCGCCTGGTCGTCGGCACGCTGCTTGTCCTGGCCCTCGCCATGGGGGTGCTGGTCTGGGCCGCCGAGCGGTCGCTGCGCCGCGACCTGGAGGGCGAAGTGGCCCGGGCGCTCGAGAACGAGGCCGGGCTCATCCGCGAGGCGATCCCGGCCGACTCCCTCGCCTGGGGCGACGCCGTTCACCGCCTCTCCCGGCAGAACAATCATCGCATCACCCTGGTGGATTCGAGCGGGCGGGTCCGCGCCGACAGTGACTTCCCCCCGGGCCCGCTCCCCCCGATCGAGAGCCACGCCGGCCGGCCCGAGGTGCGCGCCGCCTTGCAGGGTGCTCGCGGCGTCGCCAGCCGGCGGAGCGAAACGGTGGGACGCGACATGCTCTACGTCGCCCTCCCCGGAGGCCCCGGCGTTGTCCGGGTCGCGGCCAACCTGAGCCAGGTGGACGACGTGGTGCGCCGCGCCCAGCGCGCCGTCCTCGGCGCGGCGCTGCTCGCCCTGGCCGTCGGCGCGATCTTCGCGTTCTTCACCGGTCGTTCCATCGCCCAGCCGCTCACCGCCATCATCGCCGCGGCCCGGGCCATCGCCGCCGGCTCGCCGCCCCGCTTCCCCCGCTCCGGTGTGCCGGACATCGACGCCCTGGTCCAGGCGCTGAGGCAGATGCACCGCCAGCTCGCCGACCGTTTCGACGAGCTGCGCCGCGAGCAGGCCGAATCGGCGGCGCTGGTGGAGGCGATGATCGAGGGAGTGATCGCGACCGATGCGCGAGGCCGCGTCGTGACGGCCAACCCCGCCGCGCGAAGAATCCTGGGCTACGGGCCGGCGGAGCCGCTGCCCGACCTCGCCGAGCTCTTCCGGGTCAAGGCGGCGCGGGAGGTGGCGGACGCCGTGCTGGCCGGCCGGCCGGTGCAGGATCGCGAGATCGAGATGGACGATCGCGCCTTTCTGGTGAACGCGAGGCCTCTTCCGGCGGGCGGGGGCGTCCTGGTCATCCACGACCTCACCGAGATGCGCCGGCTCGAGACCGTGCGTCGCGATTTCGTGGCCAATGTCTCCCACGAGCTCAAGACCCCGCTCACCTCGATCTCGGGCTACGCCGAAACGCTGATGACCGACCGCACCGATCCCGAGACGACGAGCAGGTTTCTGGAGCGGATACTCGCCAACGCGCGCCGGATGCAGGTGCTGGTGGATGACCTTCTCGATCTCTCCCGCATCGAGGCGGGCCGCTGGCAGCCGGCGCGCGCTTCCCTCGATCTCGAATCGGTGGCCCGCGAGGCCTGGGCGGCGCTGGCCGCGCGCGCCGAGGCGCAGTCCGCCGGCTTCCTGATCGAGCTCGCCCCCGATGCGAGGGAGGTGTGCGCCGACCCCGACGCCCTCCGGCAGGTCCTCACCAATCTCCTCGACAACTCGCTCCGGTACATCCCGAAGGGCGGGCAGGTTGTCTGCCTGAGCCGGCGGGAAGGCGAGGGAGTCGCGGTGATGGTGCGCGACAACGGCGTCGGGATCGCCCACGAGCATCTTCCCCGGATCTTCGAGCGGTTCTACCGAGCCGACTCCGCCCGCTCCCGGGATGAAGGCGGCACCGGGCTCGGCCTCGCCATCGTGAAGCATCTCGTCGAGGCTCACGGGGGCCGGGTGTCGGCCGAGAGTGCGCGAAGCACCGGGACCACGGTGACCTGCTGGTTCCCCGACTCGGCCGCCTGAGCGCTTCGAGCGGCCTCGCACACCTCCCGGTAGCTCCGGTCCAGCCGTTCCATCTCGCGGTCCCACGTCAATCCCTCGGCAGTCTTGCGCGCCCCCCGCGAGAGCCTCCGGGTCAGCGCCCAACCCCCCGCCAGACGCATCATCGCCTGGGCCATCGCGCCGACGTCTCCTTCCGGGTAGGCGAGGCCGTTCACCCCGTCGCGGAGATGATCGCGGACGCCGCCCGCGGGGGCGGCGACAACGGGAAGCCCGCTTGCCATCGCCTCGAGCAGCACGAGACCGAGCGTCTCCGTGACCGACGCGAAGACGAATGCGTCGCAGTTGGCGTACAGATCGGGGAGGCGACTCCGCCGCTCCAGGAAGCCGAGGAAGGTGACGCCCGGAGGCGCGGCGGCCCGAATCTCCTGCTCCAGCGGGCCGGAGCCCGCCACCACCAGGTGAATCGTGCCGCGCGGCATGAAGGCACTCGCGAGGCGAAACGCCTCGATCACGTGCTCGACGGACTTCTCCGGCGCGAGCCTGCCTACGTAGAGAAAGGTGAAGCGACTGCCGATCCCGAGTGCGGCGCGCATGTCCTGGCTTCGGCGGCCGGGATGGAACATTTCCACGTCCACCCCCCGCCCCCACGTTTCCACGTCGCTCACGCCGAGCGCGAGCACCTCCTGACGAGACACGCTGGAGGGGGTGTAGACCCGCCGGCTCCGCCGGTGGAAACGCGCGAGGTACGAGGAGACGGAGCGGCGAAGCCACGGCATGCCGTACGCCTTGCTGTAGCGCCCGAAGTCGGTGTGATACGACGAGACGAGGGGAAGGCCCGCCCGCCGCGCCGCTATCTGCCCCACCCTCCCGATGCCGAACTCCGTGGTGCAATGGATCAGATCCGGCCGGAAGCGCTCGACGACCCTCGACACCAAGGACGATCCCGGCAGAGCGAGGCGGATTTCCGGGTACCGCGGCATCGGCACGCTGGGGACGCTGATGACCTCGACCGACTCACCGGAGGGGTCCGTGTCGGCACTGCCCCACTGCAGGCGGTCGGAGGCCGGATACCGGGGCGCGACGACCGCGCACGTCCAGCCCAGCCTGGTCAGTCCCTCCACCGAGAGCGCAGTGACGACGGAGACCCCGTTGACCTGGGGCGGATAGGTATCGGTGCAGAAGAGAACTCGCATCGATGCTCCGGGAATTGGCTGGGATGTGACGGGAACGTTTCGACCGCGCGACGTCTTCGTGGCGGTCAGGTGTGATGCTGGTGGGAGATGAGCGTCCCGCTCTTCGTGCGACTCGAGGCCCACGACCGGGCCCTGCTGCTCCGCTGCGCCATCGCACCGACGGCATCACGAGTCGCGAAGGCGCGGTGGGCCGTGCTCACCCACCTTGGCAGCACCGCGGTGACCATCACGGCCGCCGCGCTCCCCTGGCTCGCCTGCTGTGATCTTCACGAGGCCTCGCGGCAGGCCCTGCTCACGCTCTCCATCTCTCATATCGCGGTGCAGCTGCTCAAGCGCACCGCCGTGCGGGGCCGGCCATCCAGGCGGTGCGAGATCGCGGCCGCGGCGCGAGAACCCGACCGCTTCTCCTTTCCCTCCGGCCACGCGACGGCCTCGATGGCGATCGCGCTGGCCTATGGGAGCGTCTTTCCCGCCGTGGCGGCCCCGCTCCTCGCCATGGCGCTCGCGGTGGGATTCTCCCGCATCCGGCTCGGCGTCCATTTTCCGAGCGACGTGGTGGCTGGGCAGCTCATCGCCGTGGGGACTGCCGCCGCCATCATCCTCTAGAGAACGCATCAGAGACGGTTGGCGTAGCTGACGAACTTGTAGCGCCCATCCCGCTCGACGATCAGGCCGAAGAGCCGCTCCGCCACTGTCCCGCCGTGGGGTCCCCGGAGGCGAAGGGAGCAGGGCCCCCAGACCACGTTCCCGCCCTCGCGGCTCGGCAACGAGTCGCACTGATACCCCGAGAATCCGAGCACCTGGCCCCCGCGCTTCTCGAGGGCGCGGCCCAGTCCCTTCTCGCTGCCTGTGGAAACGAGGAACCAGAGGAGATCGGGCCTGAGGTCATAGGGGGGCAGGCCCTGCGGGTTCGTCGGATAGTAGAGATAGGCGAACTCGCTGCGATCGAGCAGGAGGCGGCGAAGCGCGCTCGAGTCCCTCTTCGCGAGCGCCGAGACGAACGCACGCACCAGCGAATCGCGCGTCGGTACGCCGCCGCTGAGGGAATCCACCGGCGGGGTGGATGCCTGAAACCGGTACAGCGCCTCTTCGCGGGAGATCACGGAGTCCACGTGGGTCGGCCGCTCGGCCGCCGCAGCTTCGCTGGTCGAGGAGCGTTCGCACCCGGCCAGTACCACCAGCGCCGCGGCGGAAAGAGATCGAAGCAGGAGCACAGTGGAATGAGTCGGAAGTCTGGGCATGAGGGCACCGGGTCCCGCGCCCGGCCGGCACGCGCCGGCCGGACACAGGGTTCCCGAGTTCAGTTGATGTCGTATTCCGTCCAACCGTCCCACCATTTGGCCCCGCTGGGGTCTGCCGCACCGATGTAGGTAGTCTGCGGCATGGCTGCCCCGAAGAAGTTGGCGGTGCGAGCGGTAAACTGGGCGGGCACCAGTGTGCTGCCGCCGGCTGTCGGATTGGGCTGACCCGCGGTGACCTTCGGCGTCCAGTCGAGTCCTGTGGGATTGAGGCTGGTGATGAGCGCCGCGGCCTGGGTACCCACCTGGTGGTTCGAGGCGGCGAACTTGCCCGCCTGGGCAAACCGGCGGCAGGTCTCGACGTCGGCGCCGGCGGGGCAGGTGGGAAGCAGATCGGCGCCATCGGCATCGTAGTTCGTCGGCGTGGCCGAGGGCCCGTTCTCCGCCAGGATGATATTGGTGATGTTGAGCGAGTCGCGCAGCCTGAGCGAATCGGTGAAGGCGTCGCGCATCTGGAGCCCGGTGCCCGGGAACCGCGCGATGATGCCGTTGAAGAGCATGCCACCGGTGGCGCGGCGCAGCACCACACCGTTGCCATCCGTGGGGAAGCCGCCGAGCTGGCCGGTTCCGATCAGCGTGAAGTTGGCCCAGACCGGCATGGAGAACGGCGTGCTGGCGCCGGCGCCCACCGGGGTGTTGACCAGGACGCAGCCGCTTACCGCCGGATCGCACCCGTCGCCCTCGAAGCCTCGAGGATCGGAAGCGAACACGCCGGCGCCGCTCTGGGGCGTGAGCCGCTGGGTCTGGAACGCGATCAGGAACTGGTTCCGGCCCCGGTACCCCTCGGTCCAGTCGAAGTGGTCGTCGCCGGACTCGTAGGAGATGAGGTACCGGCCGTCCACCGCGCCACCCCACCACTCGAAGGAATCGTCGAGCCCCGACATCGTCTGGATGTACTCGTAGGTGGTGCCACTGCCGACCGCGTAGCTGGAGAGCGAATTGAGCTCCTGCCCGGCTCCGTTGGAGATGTCGTAGCCGGCGAACTCGATCCGGACGTACCGGAGGGTCCCGCTGTTGTCGGTGTTGTCGGTCCCGCCCGAGTAGTCCTGGGCTTGGCCCGCGGCGCCGCCTTCAGTCAGAATCGGGCCGCCGGTGCGGTTGATGATGCCATTGCCAACGATGATGATCCCGCCCCAGTCACCGGGCTTCCGGTTGCCGGGTGCGCGTGCCGACGTGAAGACGATCGGCGTGCCGGCGGTTCCCTGGGCGTCGATATTGGCGCCGCGGAGGACCCACAGCGAGCTGCCGACCACCGTGGTGTCTCCCTCGACACGGGTGCCGGGCTGGATCGTGAGGGTGGCGCCGCTCTCGACCTTCACGTACCCGCTCAGCGTGTAGATGGTGTCCGCGAAGAGGGTCCGCGACGCGGTGATCGGTCCAGTCACGACCGCCGTCTTCTTGCCTGTCGTGAAGTTCACGGTGCTGCTGAACGCGCTCGTGTCGCTCGCCGACACCGAGGCCACCCGGTAGCTGTAGGCGACCCCTTCGAGCACGTTGTCATCCAGAGTGGTGCCGCCGACCACTCCACCGCCCACCTGGGCGAACGAGCCCGGGGCGGTGGCGTCGGCGCGCTCGACCAGGTAGCCGGTGGCGCCGGTCGCCGCCGTCCACGACACCCGGATCGAAGTGAGCGAGAGTTGTGACGCGGTCACGCCTGTCGGGGCGGCCAGTCCCGACGGCCCCGACCCGCTGTCGTCGCTGCACCCAACGGCCCCGAGCAGGGCGAGTGCTGCGACAGGTGAAAGGAGATTCCGGATGGTCAGGTGCATCGGTCCCTCTGAGTCTGAGGTTCATCAGCCTGTGAATCATTCAATGGCGATCGGGTACCAAAGAGCCCAAGGCGCGTCAGGGACGCGCGACGTTTGCGTCACATTCGTGTCAAACACTTCGCATCAGGGCCGCCAGGTCACGCCAAACGCGAAAACGCGGCCGAGATGGTACTCCTCGCGGAGCACGTTTCCCTGCGTCAAGCGGTACGGCGAATCCAGGAGATTCTTCCCGTCGAGCTTG
The DNA here is from genome assembly GCA_964475685.1 of uncultured Gemmatimonadaceae bacterium. Classification (GTDB taxonomy): domain Bacteria; phylum Gemmatimonadota; class Gemmatimonadetes; order Gemmatimonadales; family GWC2-71-9; genus CAVVWJ01. The sequence goes on from CAYYXP010000015.1 coordinate 14,331, forward strand.
AACGAGACGCCGGCAACGACAGGAAGCTGGAGCGACGCGTCGAGCAGATGCCGGGCCTGCTCGTAGGCGTCGGGGAGGCCGCCCGCGCCCGCCTCGGCGATGCGCTTCCCAGCCACGTTGTACAGCAGCGTCGCGTTCCAGCCGGACGCCGTCGCCCAGCCGAGCCCCGCGTTCACCACGTACTCCGACTGCCCCACCATCGGCCGGTTGGCGTTGGTGAGCGCGGAGATCCCTTCGTTACCCGGAGTGATGTCGCTCGTCATGAGGGTGGCGTTCGCGAACAGGGTGAACGGCGACAGCACCGGGGACAGGATCCCGAGGCTCTTTCGGAGCTCGACCTCGACACCGTAGTTGCTGGCCCTGTCCGCGTTCACGTAACTCAGTGCCGCCGCGCCCGCGCTCAGGATGATGACTTTCTCGATGGGGTCGGTGAACCGCTTGGCAAACACGCCAAGACTCAGCACCTCGCCCTGATTGGGGAACCATTCCCAGCGCGCGTCGAAGTTCTGGATGAGGGCCCGGCGGAGGTCGGGGTTGCCGAAGGTGGTGAGCAGGCCCACCTGCTCGAAGTAGGGCACCGGAGAAAGCTCCCGATATTCCGGGCGTGAAAGCGTCTGGCTGGCGGAGAAACGCAGATTCTGGTCGTCCGTCAGGCGCAGGTTCAGCGCGAGCGACGGCAGAACGTCGGTCGCGCGCGGGCGGGCGGCAATGACTGTTCCCTGGACGGTCCGGCTGTCCACGTCGAGGCGCCAGTTCTCCACCCGCGCCCCGCCGATGACCTGGAGGCGGGTGGTGAGCGGCACCTCCACCTGGAGGTAACCCGCGGCGATCCGGTCGGACGCCGTGTAGCGCCCGGCGTTGGCGTTGGCGTTGAGGATGAACGTGCTCGCGGCCGCATTCGCGCTCGTGAAGATCTGTTCCGGGGCAACCTGCCGCTCGGCATCCGTCATTGTCCGGTTCACGATGTCGTAGGCCCGCGAATCGGCATCGCGGTCCACGGTTCGATAGGCGCCCCCCACCTTCACAGTGATCGGCCGAGCCACCGAGCCGAGCAGGCGCCTGTAGTTCCCGCCGAAGTCCCAGCTGTGCTCATCGAGGGAACTGAAGGTCCGGGTGGCGAACCGCGCCTGCCCGAACCACTCCACGGGCACAAGCGCGCCCGACGCATCGGATGCGGCGACATATCCGATGTCGGAGCGATCGGGCTCGTTTCTCGTGACACCCGCCGAGGTCACCGACCACGAGACCAGATCCCGCTCGCCGATCAGGTGTTCGCCCGCGAGCTGATTAGAGCGCACGCTGCGCTCGATGAAGGACAGGCGGACAAAATTGAAGGTGTTGGAGAATTCCTCGTTGAACCCGACCAGGTCGGACGCTTCATTGTCGCCGCCGCGGGTGTATGTGTTGTTGAGGGACAGGTGGGTCGAAGAGCCCACGCGGGTGCTGAAATTGAGCAGGCCGCCCCACAGAACGCTGCTGCGCGCGCTCGAACCGGTGTAGATGTTGAACGGCGCCGTGACACCCGGGGTGGTGGTGATCGTCGCGAGCCCCTTCGTCTCCTGGCTGTGTACCTCCTGGCCGTTCGAGTAGCTGAACGACGCGATGTACCCGATCGGCTGCCCGAACACCGGATCCTCGCCGACGATCGACATGCCGAAGGATCCGTTGGGGGCGCCGCTGCCGTCGCGTGCGCTCCAGGCGTTGCGGAACGACCCGATGAGCGCGTTCTGGTCGCCCTGCGTCAGCCCGCCGAGGTCACCCGCGGCCTCGACATTCGCCGGCAACTGCCGGGCGCTGCCGGCAAGGCCGAGCCACTCCTGACCCACCGTCGGCGCCTTGACCATGTCCTTGCCGGTCGCGGCGTCGTTGAGCCCAGCTGACGCCGAGAAGGTGATCACCCGGCCCAGCGGAAACTCCCGGGTCTTGAGATTCACCTGCGCGCCGCTGAAGTCGCCGGGCTGTTCGGGCGTGAACGTCTTCGAGGTCGTGATTCCCTCGAGGAGACTCGACGGGAAGAGATCGAGCGGCACCACCCGGCGCTCCGGCTCCGGGCTCGGGATCCTCGCGCCGTCCAGCGAGGTGGTGGTGTAGCGCTCACCCAGACCCCGGACGAACACGTACTTGCCGTCCTGCACCGTCACCCCGCTCACCCGCTGCACCGCCTGCCCCGCGTCGCTGTCCGGGCTCCTGGCAATCTGCTCCGCCGTGACCGCGTTGATGATGTTCCCCGCGTTCCGCTGCTCGTCGAGCGCCCGGTTCACCGTTCCCCGCTCCGCCTCGGCGCTCACCGAGATCTCGGCGAGCTGCACCGCCTCCGTGGCGAGCGAGATGTCCTGCGCCACCGTGCCGCCCTCCGGCACCACGATGCCCGTCACCGTCTTCGGGGCAAACCCGATCATCCGCGCCTGCACCGAGACCGGGCCGGCGGGCACGCCCGAAAGGGTGAATCGGCCGTCGAGGGCCGCGGTGGTACGGAGCGAGGTGCCGACGACCTCCAGCTGGGCGCCGGCGATCGGCGCCCCCTGCTCCGCCTCTACCACGCGCCCGATGATGCGACCCTGCGACTGGGCCGCGGCGGACCCGGCGGGGACGAGGACGGCTGCGAACGCAATCGGCAGGAGGGCCGCGCGACGGATGATGGATAGCGTAGGCATCGGGCTCGTGAGGCTGAGGGTGAACCGCGCACGGCGGATTGCACCCAGTCTGCTTCGAGTTCGTGTTCGTTTCGATACCGGAAGGCAACGAATGCGTCACGACGTGCGTCGGTGGCGCTGCTGGCGGGGACCGTGACGGCGGGAGGCAGGATCCAGGAGTGGGTCGAGGCGGATTTACCAGAACGTTACATTGCGCGGGTCCGATCGTGACCCGCCCTCGTCCAATTACCCCGCGAATCGGATGATTGCCGTCCCTCTTTCACCCGAAAGGGCACGCATGCACACCGCGTTTCGCAGGGCGCTGGCCGGGTCCGCGCTGGTCCTCACCGGAGGTCTCTGCCACCTCCAGGCCCAGACGGTCTATCCGAACATGAAGCTGACCGGCCGCCTCCAGGAGCAGTTCTACTACTTCGACAACACCGATTACGCCGCGACCGTCGGGCCGCAGAGCAACTTCTTCACCCGTCGGGCGCGCATCGAAGCGCGGGGAAACATCTCCGAGAACGTCTCCATCTACATCCAGCCCTCATACGAGGGCGGCCGCAACCTGTCGAGCATGAACACCACCTGCACCTCGACGGCGGTGCCCGCCGGCGGCGGCACTCCGGTCGTCACATGCAGGACGACGGGCCGGAGCGGCCTGCGGCTCCGCGACGCGTGGATCGACGTCCGGTTCTCCAAGGAAGGGGCCCAAGGGGCCTTCTTCCTGCGCGCGGGGCAGGAGAAGCGTCCGTACAGCCGCTACGAGCTCACGTCGTCCAACAACCTGCCCTCCATCGAGCGGGGCGCGGGCCAGGGCCTCCTGCCGCGCGCCTCCAACGACATCTTCGGCAGCGCCGGCTTTCTCTCGCATGACGTCGGGGCCAGCCTCCGTTACGAGCACAAGCTCAACGACCTGCAGCTCGTGACGCTCAAGGTGGGTGCCTACAACGGCCAGGGCGAGAGCCTGAACGACGTGAACAACAAGAAGAGCATCGGCGCCCGCGCCACGGCCTCCGTGACCTCGAAGATCGACGTCGGCGCCTCGTGGTTCGCCCACGACGGCATCGTCACGGTGAATGGGGTCCCCGACTCGAGCTTCACCAACTACGCCTTCGACATCGATGCCCAGTATGGCAAGCCGGGCGACGAGGGTCTCTACGTGCTCGGTGAGTACCTGCACGGCAACGACGCGAGCGCGGGCAAGCGCACCATCCAGGGCATCCAGGGCGTCGCCGCCTATAACTACCGGCTGAAGAGCCCGACCTCGTGGCTGTACGCGATCGAGCCGGCGTTCCGCATCGACGTGGCCGACCCGAACACCGACGCGGACGACGACGGCGCCACCACCCTGACCGTGGTGCTCGGCCTCTATATGTCCAGCAAGGCGCAGTTCCGCGTGGCCTACGAGCGCCAGAGCTTCCAGGGAACCGACGTCCCGACCATCAGCGGCATTCGCAGTGCGCTGACCGTGAACTTCTAGAGGAGAACGAAATGCCGAGACGCAGCCTCGTCCTTGCCTTCGCCGCGCTTGCGGCGGCAGGCCCCGCCGGCGCCCAGAGCCTCACCGGCGCGGGCGCGACCTTTCCGAACCCGATCTACACCAAGTGGTTCGACGCCTACCACAAGAAGACCGGCGTGCAGATCAATTACCAGTCGATCGGCTCGGGCGGCGGCATCCGCCAGTTCACCGAAGAGACGGTGGACTTCGGCGCCACCGACGGGCCGATGAACGAGTCCCAGATCACCGCGGTCAACGGGACCGTCCTCCACCTGCCGACGGTGCTCGGCGCCGTCGTGGTCACCTACAACCTGCCCTCGATCGGCGGCACGAAGCTCAAGTTCGACGGCACGCTGCTCGTGGACATCTTCATGGGCCGGGTGACCAAGTGGAGCGACAAGAAGATCGCGGCGCTCAATCCCGGCGTGACGCTACCGGACATCGATCTCATCGTCGTGCACCGCTCCGACGGGTCGGGCACGACGTACATCTTCACCGACTACCTGAACAAGTTCTCCCGGGAGTGGAAGGACAAGGTCGGCTACGCCACCTCCGTCAACTGGCCGGTCGGGTTGGGCGGGAAGGGCAATGAGGGCGTCACCCAGCAGGTCAAGCAGGTCGAAGGTGCGCTGGGCTACGTCGAGTTGATCTACGCCCTGTCGAACGACCTGCCGTACGCGGCGATCAAGAATTCTTCCGGCGCCTTCGTCGAGCCCTCGCTCGAGAGCGTGACCGCGGCGGCCGCCGGGACCAAATTGGCCAAGGACACCGATTTTAGGGTGTCCATCACCAATGCCCCCGGCGCTGCGGCGTATCCCATCTCGTCGTTCACCTGGCTCCTGGTGCACAAGGATGGGAAGGACGCAGCCAAGGCCAAGCTCCTCAAGGATTTCCTGACGTGGATGATCACGCCCGAGGCACAGGCGATGGCTGCGGAGCTCAAGTACGCCCCCCTTCCTGCCGAGGTGGGGCAGCTCGTTCAGGCCAGGCTCTCGACGCTCAAGGCGGGTGGCAAGGCGATCGCGCTCAAGTGACCGCGCCTTCCCCGCAGCCCCATTGCGGCCGGCACCTCATCGTGCCGGCCGTGGTGCTCTGGCTTCTTGGCTCGGGGTGCGGCGGGGAAGCCCGGCCTCCGGGAGAGCCTGCTCCGCCCGCCGGATCGGCGGTCGTGCTCACGGGGGCGGGCGCCACCTTCCCCAATCCGCTCTACGCCAAGTGGTTCGATGCCTACGCCCGCCAGACCGGCATCCGCATCAACTACCAGCCAATTGGCTCGGGCGGTGGTATTCGCCAGTACTCCGAAGGGACCGTGGACTTCGGCGCCACCGACGGCCCCATGACGGACGCGCAGATCGCCGCGGTGCATGGCAACGTCGTCCACGTGCCGACCGCCCTCGGCGCGGTGGCGATCACCTATAATCTCCCGTCGCTCCGCTCCACGCCGCTGCGCTTCGATGGGGCCATCCTCGCCGACATCTTCCTCGGACGGATCACGCGGTGGAACGACCGCCGATTGTCCGCGCTCAATCCCGGGGTGGCGCTCCCGGAGCAGGACATTCTCGTGGTCCATCGCTCCGACGGGTCGGGCACCACCTACATCTTCACCGATTATCTCTCGAAGGTCTCCTCCGATTGGAGGAGCATCGTCGGCAAGGGAACCTCGGTGGAATGGCCGACCGGGCTCGGCAACAAGGGCAACGAAGGGGTCACCCAGCAGGTCAAGCAGACCGCGGGCGCGATCGGCTACGTCGAGCTGATCTACGCCCTCTCCAACGATCTCCCGGTGGCACAGCTGCGGAACGAGGCGGGGAGCTTCGTGGAGCCTTCGATCAAGCGAGTCACCGCCGCCGCGGCCGGCACGACGCTCGATTCGACCACCGACTTTCGCGTGTCCATCACGAACGCCCCGGGCGCCGACGCCTACCCGATCAGCTCCTTCACCTGGCTCCTGGTCCATCGTGAGGGCGGCGACACCGCCAAGGAGCGGAAGATCCGCGACTTTCTCCGCTGGATGCTCGAGCCTGCGGCGCAACGGATGGCCGCCGACCTCCAGTACGCCCCTCTCCCGGTTCCCCTGATCGAATTGATCCAGCGAACGCTCCCCGGCTCGTGACATATCCGTTACACGGCCGTGACTCTTCGCCCGATGGCGGGCGGTAGACTCTCGCCATGGCCACCGCGACCCAGCCGGACGCCCCACCACGCCCAGCGGCGGCTCCGCCGTTATTGGAGCGTACCTCCTACGGCGACCGGATCTTCAAGCTCATCCTTGCCCTCGGGGCCGCGGCCGTCCCGGTGCTGCTCGGGTTCCTGGTGTTCGAGCTCTGGACCGGTGCGCGCCTGGCCATCGGCAAGTTCGGCCTGGGGTTCATCACGTCGAGCACCTGGGACCCGGTGGCCGAGCAGTTCGGCGCCTTCCCGCTGATCTTCGGCACACTGGCCTCCTCACTTATCGCGCTGGTCATCGCGGTTCCCCTCTCACTGGGCGTCGCGATCTACCTGACCGAGTTCGCGCCCAAGATGATCCGGCAGCCGGTGGCGTTTCTCATCGGCCTCCTCGCGGCCATTCCGAGCGTGGTCTACGGGCTCTGGGGCATCTTCATCCTCATCCCGATCCTCCGGAAGAGCGTCTTCCCGCTCCTGCGCGATGGCCTCGGCTTCCTGCCGTTCTTCCAGGGCCCCATCTACGGCCCCTCCATGCTCGCCGCCGGCATCATCCTCGCCATCATGGTGATGCCCTACATCATGTCGGTCTCCCGTGAGGTCCTCCTGGCGGTGCCCAACAGCCAACGGGAGGCGGCGCTGGCCCTCGGCGCCACGCGGTGGGAGGCGGTCATCACCACCGTCGTCCCCTATGCGCGTTCCGGCATCGTCGGCGCGGTCATCCTCGGTCTCGGCCGCGCGCTCGGCGAGACCATGGCGGTCACCATGCTCATCGGGAATCGCCACGAGATCGCCGCGTCGCTCTTCGCGCCGGGCTACACCATGGCGGCGGCCATCGCCAACGAATTCTCCGAGGCCGTGGGCGACATGCACCTGTCGGCCCTCGCCTACGTGGCCTTCCTGCTCTTCGTGGTGACGGTCCTGGTCAACGCCGGCGCCCGGCTGCTCATCTGGCGGGTCGCGGGCGGGTCGGGCATCGGGAGCAAGGCGCTGTGAACCGCCGCACCCTTCGCCGCGGCATCAGCAACTTCATGGTCGGCCTGATGGTCGGCGCCGTGATCGTCGCGTTGCTGCCGCTCTTCTTCATCCTCCTCGACCTGGTCGTGAAGGGGGCGGGCAGCCTCTCGTGGGCGTTCTTCACCCGGACGCCCGCGCCGGCGGGGGAGGTCGGCGGCGGAGTGGTGCACGCCATTGTCGGAACCCTGCTGATCGTCGGGGTGGCCTGCCTCATCGGGCTGCCCGTGGGTATCGCGGCGGGAATCTTCTGCGCCGAATACCCCACGAGCCGGCTCACCTGGCTCACCCGTTTCGTGGCCGACGTGCTGAACGGCACGCCCTCGATCGTCGTCGGCGTCTTCGCCTGGGCCTGGATCGTGGCCACGCAGAAGCACTTCTCCGCGCTGGCCGGCAGCGCCGCGCTCGCCTTCCTCATGATCCCGATGGTCCTCCGGACCACCGAGGAGATGATCAAGCTGGTGCCCAACTCGCTCCGCGAGGCCGCGCTGGCACTGGGGTATCCGCGGTGGCGCACCAGCCTGAGCATCGTGGTCCGCACCACGCTGCCCGGCATCGTGACGGGGAGTCTCCTGGCGGTCGCCCGCGTCTCCGGGGAAACGGCCCCCCTCCTCTTCACCGCGCTCGGCAGCCAGTACCTCAGCTTCAACCTCAACCAGCCGATGGCCGCACTGCCCCTGACCGTGTTCACCTACGCGACGGGCCCGTACGAGGAATGGCATCAGAACGCCTGGGCCGCCGCGCTGGTGCTGATCCTGGTCGTCTTCATCCTGAGTGTCGGGGCCCGCCTGGCGATCCGCCGGCGGTTCGAGCTCAATGGCTGAGTCCGCGGTCGAGGCCGAGCCGCCCCGGGCACAGGTGGAGACCGACAAGCTCACCGCCATGTACGGCAAGTTCACGGCGGTCAAGGGAGTGTCGCTCGCCTTCGAGCCCCGGCGGGTTCACGCGCTCATCGGGCCGTCCGGCTGCGGGAAGTCCACCTTCCTCCGCACCATCAACCGGATGCACGAGCTCTCGGAGCACGGCTGGATCACCGGCCGGGTGCTGCTCGACGGCGAGGACATCTATGCCCCGCGGGTGAATGCCATGCACCTTCGCCGGAGGATCGGCATGGTCTTCCAGCGCCCCACGCCCTTCCCGACGATGTCCGTCTATGACAACGTCGCCGCCGGGCTCCGGGTGCAGGCGCGGCTCCCCCGCCCGGAGCTCGACGCGGCCGTGGAGCGCGCGCTCCGGCAGGCCGCGCTCTGGGACGAAGTGAAGGACCGCCTCGGCGCGAGCGCGATGGCCCTCTCGGGTGGACAGCAACAGCGGCTGTGCCTGGCCCGGACCATCGCGCCTTTGCCCGAGGTCATCCTCCTCGACGAGCCCACCGCGTCGCTCGACCCGCAGGGCACCCAGCGGATCGAGGAGCTCCTGTTCGATCTCAAGATGGATTTCACGATCATCATCGTGACCCACAACATGCAGCAGGCCGCCCGGGTGTCGGACACCACGGCCTTCTTCTACCTCGGCACCATGGTCGAGACCGGTCCGACGCGGCAAATCTTCACGGCGCCGCGCAACGAGCAGACCGAGGCCTACATCACCGGGAGATTCGGATGACCGCCGCCGCACGGATTCATACGGGACACTTCCCTACACCCAGGGCGACGCTGGCGCCGCGCCCTCCCGCGCCGTCGAACACGCGCCGGGGCGCCCCCGCGGTGGACGTCCGCGGCTTCAGCTTCTTCTACGGGCCACGCCAGGTTCTGAAGAACCTCACTTTCTCGATCGAGCGGAAATCGGTCACCGCCATCATCGGGCCGTCGGGCTGCGGGAAGTCCACCTTCCTCCGGTCGATCAACCGGCTCAACGACCTCATCCCGGGCATCCGGCACGAAGGCGACATCCTGGTCGAGGGGAACTCGGTGTTCGGCGGCGCCACCGATCTGGTCGCGCTCCGGCAGCGGGTGGGCATGGTCTTCCAGCGGCCCAATCCGTTCCCCAAGTCGATCTTCGACAACGTGGCGTATGGCCCGTCGCTCAACCGGCTGGTCACCCGGCGCGACCTTCCGGACCTCGTCGAGCGGTGTCTCCGGCAGGCCGCGCTCTGGGAGGAAGTGAAGGACCGGCTCGAGGAGTCGGGGGCGGGATTGTCGGGCGGACAGCAGCAGCGGCTCTGCATCGCGCGCGCGCTCGGCAACCAGCCCGAAGTGCTCCTGATGGACGAGCCCTGCTCGGCGCTCGACCCCATCGCCACCCAGAAGGTGGAGGAGCTGATCGTCGAGCTGAAGAAGCACTACACGATCGTGATCGTCACCCACAACATGCAACAGGCGGCGCGGGTCTCCGATTTCACCGGCTTCTTCGACCGGGGAGAGCTGATGGAGTTCGACGAGACCGAGCGCATCTTCACGACGCCTGCCAACGAGCGCACGGAAGCCTATATTACGGGGAGATTCGGATGAGCCTCGACATTCAGCGTCACTTTCACGACGAGCTGAGCAACGTCAAGGTTCGCCTGCTCACCATGTCCGGTGAGGCGGAGGCGGCCCTGGGCCTGGCCGTGGAGGCGCTGCTGGAGCGCGACGGCGACAAGGCCCGTCAGGTCATAGTCGGCGACCGGGTCATCGACAGCATGGAGGTCGAGATCGAGGAGGAATGCATCAACCTCCTCGCGCTGCAACAGCCGATGGCGCGCGATCTCCGCATGCTCATGTCGGCGCTCAAGATCGCGAACGACCTCGAGCGCGTCGGCGACCACGCCGTCAACATCGCCCAGTCGGCCGAGCGCATCATCCAGACCCGGCCCATCGCGCCGGAGCCCGAGATCGTCGAGATGGCCCGCCTGGCAAGGGACATGCTGTCCGACGCCCTCGAGGCTTTCATCCGGGGCGACGCCGCCGCGGGCCGCGAGGTGTGCCTCCGTGACGACAAGGTGGACGCCCTCCACCGATCGGTCTTCCGGATCCTCCTCACCCACATGATGGAGGACCCGCACATGATCGGGGCCGGGATGGAGCTGTTCCTCGTGAGCCGCAATCTCGAGCGGATCGCCGACCTCGCCACCAACATCGGAGAGGACGTTGTCTTCCTTGTCGAGGGTAAGTCCATCAAGCATCACGCCGAGGACCGCGGCGAGGCTCGTGCTTCCAGCGCGTGAGCGCATCGCGGCCATCGACGTCGGGTCCAATTCCGTCCGCCTGCTCGTCGCCGAGTACGATCCGGCCTCGGGCCTTTCCATCATAGACGAGCTCCGGGACCAGCCCCGCCTCGCCGCGGGGCTCGCATCCACCGGCTCGCTCAGCCCGGAAGCCATCGAGCGCGCCATGCAGGCGCTCGCCCGGATGCGCGAGGTCTGCCAGCGCCGGGGCGTCCGCCGCATCGCCGCGGTGGCCACCGCCGCCGTCCGCGAGGCCGAGAACGGCAAGCTGTTCGTCCGCCGCGTCCGGAAGGAACTCGACATCCCCCTCCGGATCATCGATGCCGAGACCGAGGCGGCGCTCTCCTACCGGTCGGTGACGCACCACTTCCGCCTGGCCGGAGCGCGGACCCTCGTCGCCGACATCGGCGGGGGTAGTCTCGAGTTGATCGGCGCGGTGGATGGGCTGGTCGAGGTGTCGCTCTCGCTCCCGCTCGGCGCCGTACGGCTCACCGAGCTCCACCTGCCGGCCAAGCGATCGGCGCGGAAGGAAGTGGCGGCGCTTCGCGAGTCCGTCGCCCGACGACTGAAGCGCGGCTTCTCGGCACGAGCATGGGCCGCCGCCACCATCATCGGCAGCGGAGGCACCTTCACCAGCCTCGGCCGGATGGTGCAGGCCCGGCGGGGGATTCCTGCCGGCGACTCGGTGCACGGTCTTGCCGTCACCGCCGCGGAGGTCGAGCAGCTGATTGACTGGCTGGCCAGCCTCACGGTGGAGGAGCGGCGCCAGGTGCCGGGCCTCAATCCCGAGCGGGCCGACATCATCCTCGCCGGGCTCGCGGTCACCGCGGAGCTCCTCGACCGGGTGCGGGCCCGGAGCATCACGGTGAGCGCATTCGGGCTGCGGGAAGGGCTGCTGCTCGAGATGGCGGGGGCAAAGGAGACCAGCGCCCCCGACCCGCTGCAGCTGTTCCGCGAGTTCGCCGAACGCTGCCAGTCCGACCGGAAGCACGTGGAGCAGGTGCGGACCCTCGCGCTCCAGCTGTACGACCAGCTCTCCAAGGAGCTCGGCTGTGGCCCGGAGGAGCGCCTGCTACTCGAGGCGGCCGGCCTGCTTCACGACGCCGGCCAGCTGGTGAGCTACCGGAAGCACCACAAGCACAGCTACGAGTTGCTCACCCATGCCGAGCGGCTGGGATTGGGCGCGCGCGAGCGCGAGCTCGTGGCGCTCGTCAGCCGATATCACCGCAAGACGGGTCCCAGCGGCAAACACGCCGAGTTCGCCGCGCTGCCGCCCGACGACCAGGCCATCGTCCGCCGGTTGAGCGGCCTGCTTCGTGTGGCGGACGGACTCGATCGCGGCCACACGGCGGCGGTGGAAGACGCCACCACCGAGCTGTCCGACGACGCGCTCACGATCCGGATCACCCCCAGGGTCAAGGGGGCCGATCTCGGGCTCGAATGCTGGGGGGCGTCACGGAAGGCTGACGTACTGGCAAAGCTCTTGAAGCGGGATATCGTCATCAGCGCGGACGACTACTCCCCATAAGGGATCCAGATGTTTTTCACCTGGGTCGCCTGCTCCAGGAATTCCTCTCCTTCCGCCTGCCGCGGGTCGGTCCAGTCACGACCCCGGCCGTGGTCCACCCAGGTCCGCTTCATGTTGCCGGCGGAGAGCCGCTCGACCGTCGCCGAGCCCTCGGCGCTGCCGAAGTACCATAGTCCTTCCACGTCGTCGTGCGCGGCGAGGACCGGGGCCAGCTCGTCGCGGAGGCCGGTGACGATGTTCACCACCCCGCCGGGCACGTCGGAGGTGTCGAGTACCTGGTAGAAGTCCGTCGCGGGCAGCGGGGCCGTGGTGGATGGTACCGCCACCACCGTGTTCCCCATCGCGATGGCGGGCAGCACCGTCGAGACGAAGCCGAGCAGCGGCCAGTCGTCGGGGCAGACGACGCCGAGCAAGCCGATCGGCTCCGGCATCGCGAGGGTGACGTTCCGGAACGGTGTGTGATGGACGAGGCCGTCGTACTTGTCGGCCCACGCCGCCCAGGTGTAGATCCGCTCGATGGTCAGGGCGACCTCGCGTTCCGCTGATGCGCCGGTCGCGCCGAGCGCTGCGAGCCGGCGGCCGAACTCTTCGCTCCGGGCGGCCAGATTCTCCGCGATGTAGTACAGCACCTGCGCCCGGTTGTGCGCGGTGGCGCGTGCCCATCCCGCCGCCTTGTGCGCCGCCTCGACGGCGTTCCGGATGTCCTTCCGGTTACCATGCCCCACCTCCCCGACCGGACGCCCCGCCGCATCGAGCACCGGCAAACTGTATCCCGAGTCGGGCCGCACCTGCTTGCCGCCGATGTACAGCTTCGGGGTGCGGTCGATCGGCGGCGAGCCTGACCCGGCATCGGTTGTCCTCTTGGTGGCGGCCTTCGCCTTCTTCTGCGAAGCCTTGCCCGGTGCGGGCGGCCTGGCGTGCTGCCACCGCCACTGGACGTATTCTCTGAGCCCCTCACGTCCGCCTTCACGGCCGAACCCGCTCTCGCGATATCCGCCGAAGCCGCTCGCCGCGTCGAACACATTGGTGCAGTTGATCCAGACAGTCCCGGCCTTGAGTTGCGGGGCGACGTCGAGCGCCAGGTTGATGTTCTCGGTCCAGAGGCTTGCGGCGAGACCATAGCGCGTGTTGTTGGCCAGCTCGACCGCCTCGACCGGCGTGCGGAACGTCATGAGCACGACCACCGGCCCGAAGATCTCCACCTGCGCGATCGTCGCGGCGGGCGAGACGTCGGTGAAGAGCGTCGGCGGGTAAAACCACCCTTCCCGGGGGCAGCTCCACGACGGCTGCCACAGCCTGGCGCCTTCTTCCTCCCCCCTGCTCACGAGACTGCGGATCTTCTCCAGCTGAACCGGCGCGATGATCGCGCCCATGTCCACCGCCTTGTCGAGCGGGTCGCCCACCCTGAGCGTTTCCATCCTCGCCTTGAGCTTCTCGACCAGGCGCTCCGCCACACCCTCCTGCGCCAGAATCCGCGAGCCGGCGCAGCAGACCTGGCCCTGGTTGAACCAGATCGCGTCCACCACGCCTTCGACGACGCTGTCGAGATCGGCGTCGGGGAAGACGATGAACGGTGACTTCCCGCCCAGCTCCAGCGAGAGCTTCTTCCCGCTGCCCGCCGTCGCCGTCCGGATGATCCGGCCCACTTCGGTCGAGCCGGTGAATGCGATCTTGTCCACGCCGGGGTGGGCCACGAGGGCCTCTCCGGCGCGGCCATCGCCGGTGACGACGTTGACCACCCCTGCCGGCAGGCCGATTTCCTTGCACAGCTCGGCAAAGCGGAGCGCGGTGAGCGAGGTGAACTCGGCGGGCTTGAGCACGACCGTGTTTCCCATCGCCAGCGCCGGCGCGATCTTCCAGGCGAGCATGAGCAGGGGGAAGTTCCAGGGGATGATCTGCCCGATCACCCCGACCGGCTCCCGGTCGGGCAGCTCCCGCTCCATGAGCTGGGCCCAGCCGGCGTGATAATAGAAGTGCCGCGCCACGAGAGGCACGTCGATGTCCCGTGACTCGCGGATCGGCTTCCCGTTGTCGAGCGATTCGAGGACGGCGAACAGCCGGCTCTGTTTCTGCACCTGCCGTGCGATGGCGTAGAGATGCCGGGCGCGCGCGTGTCCGCCAAGCGCCCACCACCCCGGCTGGGCCTTCCGCGCCGCCCGCACCGCGCGGTCCACCTCGGACGACGTGGCCTGGGCCAAGCGAGCCAGCGGTTTCCCCGTGGCCGGGTTCAGCGTCTCGAACGTCTCGCCCGTGCCCGGTGTCCAGGCCCCGCCGATGAACAGCCCGAAGCGCCGCTCGTGCCCATCGAGCCACGCGAGCGCCGGAGCCGCCGCTTCGGGGGCGGGGCCGTAGGCCATCGTCCCGAAGATGTCGGGAATGGATGTCATGAGACCTCCATCGCGGGGGCGCTCACGCCGAGGGATGCCGGTAGGCGGCGGAGTATCGCCCGGTCACGAAATGCTCCAGTTGCCGCTCGATGTCGGTGAGCAGTGCGCTCGCGCCGAAGCGGAACAGGTCGGAGCGCAGCCAGCGGTCGCCCAGCTCGTCCTTCACCAGGGCGAGCCACTCGAGCGCTTCCTTCGCGGCTCGGATCCCACCCGCGGCCTTGAGCCCGACCAGCTGGCCGGTGCGCTCGCGGTAGTCGCGGATGGCCCGCGCCATCACCAGCCCGACCGGCAGCGTGGCGTTGACGGCCTCTTTCCCGGTCGAGGTCTTGATGAAGTCGGCGCCGGCCATCATGCAAACAAGGCTTGCCCGCGCCACGTTGCGCAGGGTGCCCAGCTCGCCGGTCGCCAGGATGGTCTTGATGTGCGCGTCGCCGCAGGCCTCGCGCATGGCACGCACCTCGTCGTAGAGGGCTCGCCAGTCTTCGGTGAGCACGAGGGCGCGGGTGATGACCACGTCGATCTCCTCGGCGCCGGCGGCAACCGAGGCCCTGATTTCCGCAAGCCGCTGCTCGAACGGCGAGAGCCCCGCCGGAAATCCGGTGGACACCGCGGCCACCGGAATGCCCGA
>CAYYXP010000016.1:0-4445 GCA_964475685.1 uncultured Gemmatimonadaceae bacterium
GAGCCGGCCCCTGACCCTGCGCGTCGCCGGCGTGCCCCGATGCCCGGTCGCACGCGGGAGCGGCATCCCCTGAGGAGCGCGTCAGCCGGGCGGTGGCGTGCCCACTTCCTCACCTGGGCGCAGCCGGCTGCAGCGCGACGAGGGGTGTGCCGCTCCCGCACGCGACGGCGCGCCAGTGCCGCCGAGCGCGCCCATCACGCGGGCCCGGTGACCACCGGAGTGTCGCTGCGGCCGCCCCACTCCGTCCACGATCCGTCGTACAGCGCCGCCAGCTCGTAGCCCAGCAGATGCAGGGCGTGGATGAGCGCGCACGCCGACGTCCCCGAGCCGCACAACGCGATCACCGGACGCCCGAGGTCTATCCCCGCGCCCTCGATACGCCGGCGCAGCTCGACGGGAGGAAGCACTGTTCCGTCGGACGCAACGAGCTGCTGGATCGGGAGGTTGAGGCTGCCGGGCATGTGTCCGCCGCGCAAACCAGGCCTCGGCTCGGGCTCCACTCCGCTGAACCGACCCGCCGACCGCAGGTCCACCACCTGCTCAGATCCGCTCGCCAGCGCCTCGCGGACCGACGCGAGATCACGAACTCGCGAGGCATCGAGTCTCGCGGTGAACCTGCCGCGCGGCACTCGGGTGACACCGGTCTCGATTGGACGACCCTCTGCCCGCCACTTGAGGAACCCTCCATCGAGCAGCGCCACGCGCTCGTGCCCGAAAACCCGGAACATCCACCACACGCGCGCCGCGCTCAGGTTCACGCCCGATCCGTCGTAGACGACGATGTCGTCGGCGTCGTCGAGCCCCATCTCCGCCATCCGGTCGGCGAAGTCGGCGGCCGATGGAAGCATGTGGGGGAGTGGCGATGCCCGGTCGCTGGCGACGCCGATGTCGAAGAAGAGCGCGCCGGGAATGTGGCCGGCGGCGTATTCCGCGAGCGGATCACGCCCGCTCGTCGGCAGATACCAGGAGGCGTCGAGCACCCGCACGCCTCCGCGATCGAGTCGAGCCGCCAGCCAGTCGGTGGACAC
The DNA here is from genome assembly GCA_964475685.1 of uncultured Gemmatimonadaceae bacterium. Classification (GTDB taxonomy): domain Bacteria; phylum Gemmatimonadota; class Gemmatimonadetes; order Gemmatimonadales; family GWC2-71-9; genus CAVVWJ01. The sequence continues at coordinate 1,029 of CAYYXP010000016.1, forward strand.
GAGAGGGGGGAATGGATCGGTCACGGGATCAGGAGCACCTTGCCGGTGGTGTGACGCCCCTCGAGCGCCCGGTGCGCATCGGCGGCGCGCACCAGCGGAAACTCCGCGCCGACCCGCACCTTCAGGCTTCCATCGGCCACCCAGCTGAGCACTTCCGATGCGCGCCCGAGCAGCTCCTCCCGAGTGGCGGTGTAGTGGCCGAGGGCAGGCCGGGTGAGGAAGAGCGAGCCGCGCTGGCTTAGCAGCTGGGGATCGAACGGCTCCACCTGCCCGCTCGACTGGCCGTAGAGCACCATGGTGCCCCGGGGCGCGAGGCAGCCGAGCCCCGGGAGAAACGTCGTGCGGCCCACGGAATCGTAGATCACCTGCACCCCCGTGCCATTCGTCAGCCGCTTGACCTCGGTCGCGAAATCCGTCTGCGTGTACAGGATCACGTCGGAGGCCCCTGCTCCTCGGGCCAGCGCCGCCTTCTCTTCCGTTGACACCGTACCGATGACGCGCGCACCGCGCCGCCTCGCCATTTGACACAGGAGGAGACCCACCCCTCCCGCGGCCGCGTGCACGAGGCAGGTATCCCCGGGAGACAGGGGATAGGTGCTGACCGAGAGATAGTGTGCGGTGAGGCCCTGCAGCATGACCGCCGCGCCCTGGCGGGTGGACACGCCGTGAGGAAGCACCACCGCGCGATCGGCGTTGACCAGGGCGTGTTCCGCATACGCGCCCAGAACGCCGGCGGAGACCACCCGGTCGCCAACCTTCACTCCCGACACGCCCGGCCCCACGGACTCCACCGTCCCCGCGGCCTCGCTGCCGAGGGTGGAGGGCATGGGGACCTTGTAAAGCCCGGTCCGCTGGTATATCTCGATGTAGTTGATTCCTGCCGCCTCCTCGCACAGGAGCAATTGCCCGGGGCCGGGGGTCGGGACCGGCATCTCCTCTAGGCGGAGAACGTCGGCGCCGCCAAGCTCGTGGATACGGATCGCCTTCAAGGAATCTCCTGGTTGCAGGTGACGGTAATCTGGGGGAAGGGGTGCGACCCGCGCCATGCGCGAACCCTGCCGCGTGGCATCCGGAATGCGGTGGTTAACTCCGCGCGACCGCCGCCGTCAACCTGTCCCGGAATCCGAGCACAACACGCCGCTTCCCCAGTAAGGAGTTTCGACCTATGCGCCGAACCCTGTGGACCACAACGGCCTCGACCCTCGCTGCAAGCCTTGTCATCGGACTCGGCGCCTGCAGCTACTCGACAGATCAGTCGGGTGGAACGAGCATCTCGGCGTCCGAAACCAACGACATCGGCGAGGCAGTCGCCGATGAAATAGACCAGTCGGTGGGCGGGCTCAGCCTGGACGCTGCCGCGCCCGGCAAGGCGTCCGCGCAATCCGCGGCATCGTTCTCCCTCGCGGGGGCGCCGCCGGGAACCGGCTGCGCCACCGTCTCCAGTACCACCGATACCGACGGCGACGGCGCGCCGGATCTCGCCACCTACACCTTCGCGCTTCCGGCCTGCAGCTTCACCGGGTTCCGGGGAGGAACGCTCGAGATCACCGGCACCATTGACATCAGCGACCCCACACCCAACGCCGCCGACTTCGCCTACCAGGCCACGCTCCACGATCTCCAGTTCGAGTTTAGCGGTCCCCAGGGCAACCTGAGCTTCACCGCGCTGCGCAACGGCACCCGCGTGCTCACCGGCAACGCGGCAGGCGCGTCACTCAGCAACCAGATCACCGTGGTGCGCACCTTCCCCTTGCGACAGCAGGCCACTGTCACCCACAACCTGTTGCTGTCCTTCACCCCGGCTCAGGGCGAGAGCCTTGCGCTCGGCCAGCCGCTGCCCACCGGCACCTTCGCGAAGAGCGGCACATTCACCTGGATCCGCGGGAGCGTGACACGCACCTTCGCCGTGACGACGGTCAGTCCGCTGGTCTGGGATGCCTCGTGCACTACCGACCGGAAGATCGTGTCGGGCGAGATTCGCGCAACGCTGGGCGACGGCAGCTACGTGAAGACGGTCTGGAACGGGTGCGGCGTGGACCCGGTGCGGACGTTCGTTCCGGCAGGCACCAGCTATGCTGCGACCTCCGTTCCCGGCGCATGATCGGCCGCTGAGCGGGGCGGCGTTTGACCGCAAGATCCGGATGGTGCCGCCCCGGATCGGGTGCTACCATGAGTCCATGACCACCAACCATTCCCCGAACGATGACAGCCGCTGGGCCGCCGTCCTCGAGCGCGACCCCGGGGCCGACGGGCAGTTCGTGTATGCCGTCGCGTCCACCCGGGTGTACTGCCGCCCAACCTGCCCCTCGAGACGTCCCCATCGCCGGCAAGTCCGCTTCTTTCGCGTTCCGGCCGAGGCCGAGGCGGGGGGGTACCGCGCCTGCCGGCGCTGCCATCCCCGGGAAACGGAGCAAGCGGCAGTGCGCCGGGTGCGGGAGGCCCGGTCATACCTCGACTATCACCTCGACGAGACGGTCACCCTGGTCCGGCTGGGGAAGGCGGTGGGGATGAGCCCATACCATCTCCAGCGCACGTTCAAGCAGCTGACCGGAATGACGCCCAGGGAATACGCCAGCGGACGAAGGGTGGAACGTATGAAGACGCAATTGAAGCGGGGCGAGTCGGTGAGCCGCGCGACCTACGACGCCGGCTTCTCTTCACCGAGCCGCGCATATGACCACACCCGGCGCCGGCTGGGAATGACGCCCGCTGTGTACCGGGACGGCGGACGCGGCATCGTGATCCGGTACACGGTGGTGGAGACGAGCGTGGGCCCGTTGCTCGTGGCCGGCACCGACCGCGGGGTCTGCGCCGTGACGCTCGGAGACACTGCCACGGTGCTCGAGACTCAACTCCGGCGCGAGTACCCTGCCGCGCAGATCGAGCGCGCGGATGGCGCGTTCGCGGAGTGGACCAGGGCGGTGGTCGCGCGGGCGGACGGGAAGGACGGCGCGCGGGTCCCGCTCGACCTGCGCGGGACCGCATTTCAGCGCCGAGTCTGGGACGCCCTCCAGCGCATTCCCCGGGGGAAGACGCGCACCTACGGCGAGATAGCGCGCGAGCTGGGACAGCGCACCGCGGCGCGCGCCGTGGCGGGCGCTTGCGCGAGCAACCGCGTGGCGCTGGTGATACCCTGCCACCGGGTGATCCGAGAAGACGGGGGGCTCGGCGGATACCGGTGGGGAATGGAGAAGAAGCGCGAGTTGCTCAGCCGCGAGAAGGCCTGAGCAGCGCCAGCTCCAGCGCGTCGCACATCGCCAGCCAGCTCGCCTCGATGATGTTGTCCGAGCACCCGACGGTGCTCCATCGCTCGGCGCCGCGCGCCGACTCGATCACGACGCGCGACCGGGCCCCGGTGCCGAGGTGCTCGTCCACGATCCGCACCTTGTAGTCCACGAGAGTCACGCCGGCCAGCCC
>CAYYXP010000017.1:0-3249 GCA_964475685.1 uncultured Gemmatimonadaceae bacterium
GCGGCGCCCGATCCGATCCAGGTCGGACAGCAGGCGCTCCAACTCACCCGCCTGAGTGGTCAGTCGTTCCGCATCGCCGGGGCGCATCACGCTGGCGAGGGCGACCAGCAGCGCGTGCTCGCGACCGAAGTGATCGCGGAACTGATCGGCGAAATACCGGGTGGCGGCCCAGCGATCCCAGAACCCTGCGCGGGGAGCGGCAGCCGGCTCGACGAACCGCCTGATCTCGTTCAGCCAGCGATCATGGATGGGTACCAGCACCGATTCGACGGTGCTGCTGGAGATGGGGACGCTGTGCGCAGGAGCGAGGGTCATGGGCCATCCTCCAGGGAGGAGATGGTCTACACTACCCCGTGAGAGATGAAGAAATCATGATGGAGGGACGAAACTCGCTTCTCACTTCCCCTCCTCCCAGCCGAGGAAGCGGACAGCCTCCCGGGCAATGAGGCGCTCCTCGTTGGTCGGGATGACGTAGACCGCCAGCCGCGACCCGTCGCTCGAAATCCGTACCTCGCCTCTCTCGTTCCGCCCGGCGTCGAGCTCCAGGCCGGCCCAGCCGAGCCGGTCGCAGATGCGCCGACGGATCTCGGGTGACTGCTCGCCGATGCCTCCCGTGAACACGACCGCCTCCGCGCCTTCCAGAACAGCCAGGTACGCGCCCACGTACTTTCTCGCCCGATAGCAGAAGAGCTCCACCGCGAACTCGGCGTCGGGATCGTGCCGCCCGAGCAGGTCGCGCATGTCCCCGCTGCCCGCGAGCGCCAGCATCCCGCACTCCCGGTTCAGCATCTCGACCAGGCCGTCGACCGGCATGCCGTCGAGGAGAAGGTGAGTGAGCACGCCCGGATCGAGGTCCCCCGGCCGGGTGGCCATCACCAGTCCCTCGAGCGGTGAATACCCCATCGAGGTGTCCACCGATTGGCCCCGACGAATCGCCGCGGCCGACGAGCCGCTGCCGAGGTGGAGGGTGACGATGGTGGGTTCGGGCGAGCCGGCGATCTCCGCGTACCGCTCGGTGACCCAGCGATGCGACCAGCCGTGGAAACCATACCGCCTGACGCCGGGGAAATCGGGGATCGCGTAGCGATACGCCACGGCCGGCATCGACGCATGGAAGGTCGAGTCGAACAGGGCCACGACGGGCACGCCGGCGCCGAGCGTCGCCTCGATGCCCGCGATCGCCGGTCCATTGTGGATGGGAGCGAGGGAAGTCACCTCGCGAAGCTCACGAATCGTGGAGGCGGTCACCTGGGTGGCGGCCGCGAATCGGGCTCCACCGTGCACCACCCGATGGGCGATGGCGTCGGGTGCGGCCGGAAGAGCGGCGAGCGCGCGGGTGACGGCGACCCCGTACCCGCCCTCGACCCCGCTGGTCACGGCGCTGACCTCGTCGAGCCGCCCGGCGATCGAGCCGAACAGCTTGGTCTTGACGGTGGCGCTCCCGCAGTTCACGACGAGGAGGTGGCGGGCAGCCGGCTGGCGAACGATCGATTCCTCCTTTCCTCACCTTTTCTTCACGGCCACGGATGCAGAATAGTGGCGAGTCTCGGGATGTAGCATCCGTAGCCGGGAATGTCCACGGCTCAAAGGAGGCAGGATGTCAGTGCTCTTTACCAATCGTCGCGATGCCGGACGCCAGCTTGCCGCCCGGCTGCAGGGACTGGCCGGGCGCCCCGGTCTGCTCGTGCTGGGGCTGCCGCGAGGGGGAGTTCCGGTCGCCTACGAGGTGGCATCGGCGCTCCACGCCCCCCTCGACATCTTCGTCGTCCGGAAGCTTGGGGTGCCGGGTCACGAGGAGCTGGCGATGGGCGCGGTGGCCTCGGGCGGCGTGCGGGTGGTGAATCAGGAGGTGGTGCGCCAACTCGGCATCACCAGGCAGGTCTTCGACGCCATCACCGAGGAAGAGGAGCGGGAGGTGTTGCGGCGGGACCACGGATACCGGCTCGGCCGTCCCCTCCCCACGATCCGCGGCGCAGCGGTGATCCTGGTCGACGACGGCGTGGCGACCGGTTCCACGGTGCTCGCGGCGGTGCATGCGCTGCGGGAGTTCGCACCCGAATCGATCACCGTGGCCACTCCGGTGATAGCGCGCGAGACGATGCGGACGATCGCGCGCGTTGCCGACGCGGTGGAGTACGTGGCGATGCCGGAGCCCTTCTACGGGGTCGGCGCCCATTATGAAGATTTCTCCCAGACGGCCGACGACGAAGTGCGGCGGTTGCTCGCCGAGGCGGGCGCGCGCGACGGGTCGGCCCCATTGCCCTATGCCGGTCGAGCCTGATCGCCAGACCATCGCGGCCATCTCGGCGGCGTCGAGCCGCCTGGTCGGCGCACCGGTCGATTTCGATCCGCTCATGGCGCTGGTCGGCGCGGCGCGGTACGTCCTCATCGGGGAGGCGTCCCACGGCACCCATGAGTTCTACCGGATCCGCGCCGAGATCACCAAGCGGCTGATCAGGGAGAAGGGATTCCGCGCGGTGGCGGTCGAGGCGGATTGGCCCGACGCCTACCGGGTCAACCATTACGTCCGGGGGCGCCCTCGCGACGGTGACGCGAGCGAAGCGCTCGAGGGCTTCCAGCGTTTCCCGCAGTGGATGTGGCGCAACGCGGATGTCCTCGATTTCGTGGGCTGGCTGCGGGAGTACAACGACGGCCGCGCCGAGGACGGGGGCAAGGTCGGATTCTACGGTCTCGACCTCTACAGCCTCCACGCGTCCATGCAGGCCGTGGTGTCCTACCTTCGACTGGTGGACCCGCCCGCCGCCCGCCGGGCGGAGCAGCGCTACGCCTGCTTCGATCGGTTCGGCGGCGACCCCCAGTCGTACGGGTACGCGGCCAACCTCGGCTTGGCGCCATCGTGCGAGATCGAAGTGATCGGCCAACTCGTCGAGCTGCGGGCCAAGGCCGCGGGGTATGCCCGGCTCGACGGGCGTCTTGCGTCCGATGACCTCTTCTTCGCCGCACAGAATGCCAAGGTCGTCGCCAGCGCGGAGAGCTACTACCGCGAAATGTTCCTGAGCAGTGCCGGGTCGTGGAATCTGCGCGATCGCCACATGATGGAAACGCTGCACGCGCTGACGGAATTCCTCGCGGGCGAGGCCCCGGATGCGAAGGTCGTCGTCTGGGCCCACAACTCCCACCTGGGCGACGCCCGCGCTACCGCCATGCGCCTGCGCGGCGAGATCAATCTCGGCCAGCTCGTCCGCGAGAAGGCCGGAGGCCAGGCGGTCCTGGTGGGCTTCACGACGT
>CAYYXP010000018.1:0-5621 GCA_964475685.1 uncultured Gemmatimonadaceae bacterium
GACGCCGCTCGTGCGGGAACTCGCCTCGGTGGAGGACGAATTCGGGCGCCTGATAACCGTGGTGCTCGACCGGATGAGCGCGCGCTTCTTCATGGTGACGGCCGACGACGCGGTGGAACTCTCGGGGCTCCGCGCCGACAATACCCGCGGCAAGCGCTTCCACGGCGATCAGAACGGCCCCGGATGGGGGGAACACACCTACCACAACCGGATCCGCGAGGAGAAACAGCGCCACTACGAGGCGATCGCCCGGGAGCTCTTCGCCATTGACCGGCGGCAGCCGGCGCAGGGGATAGTGCTCGCGGCCACCGGCCCCGAGGCCGCGGCGGTCGAGCCCTTCCTCCACAGCTACCTGGTGGAGCGGGTCATCGGCACGGCCAGGCTCAACCCGAAGGAGGCCACCACGGCGGTGGTGCATGCGACGACGCTGGCGGTTCGGGAACGGTGGGAGCGGGCGTCCGAGCGGATCCTGGTGGACGAAATGCTCGAGGGCGAGGGGAGCGGGTGGGCCGTGAACGGCGTCGATCAGACGCTGCGGGCGCTGGGGCGCGGGCAGGTGCGGGCGTTGCTGGTCAACGCGGACGCCGCCGAGCCGGGGTTCCGGTGCGCCGATTCGGGGCGCCTGACCCGGACCGCCCGCGAATGCCGGGGCGAAGGGGAACCGGTGCCCGTGCTCGACGTGGTGGACGACGCGATCGAGGAGGCCCTCCGGCAGCGCATCATCGTCAACGTCGTATACGAAGAGAAGGCCCGCGCGTCGGTGCGCGGCCTCGCCGCCCTCCTCCGATTCAGGTGATATGACACCGTCCCCGTCGTTGCCTCGCCCGATCCGAGTGCTCGTCGCCAAGCCGGGCCTGGACGGCCACGATCGCGGCGCCAAGGTGGTTGCCGCCGCGTTGCGCGATGCCGGCATGGAAGTGGTCTACACCGGCCTCCACCAGACCCCCGAGATGATCGCGACGGCCGCGGTGCAGGAGGATGTGGATGTCGTCGGCCTCTCGATCCTCTCGGGCGCGCACATGACGCTGTTCCCCCGGGTGCGCGCTCTCCTCGATTCCATGGGGCGGCCGGAGATCCTGGTCACCGGCGGAGGCATCATCCCCCCCGACGACATGAGCGCGCTTCAGCGGCTCGGCATCGGCCGGCTCTTCGGCCCCGGCACACCCACCATGGACCTCATCGAGTACATCGAGTCGTGGGCCGCCGAGCACTTCAAGCCGTGAGCGCATCCGCGCCGTCACCCAAGCCCGCCCGGCTCCGGGCACTGAGCGAGGAGTACCGCGGGCTCGCCGCCAGGCTCCGGGAAGGCGGTGGGGCAGCGCGCGTCGCCAAAATGCACCAGCAGGGGAAGCTCGCCCCCCGGGAAAGGGTGGCGGGTCTGCTCGACCCCGGCGCGCCCTGGATGGAGCTCGGGCTTCTGGTGGCGTACGACCAGTACGAGGGCCAGGCGCCCGCCGCCGGCGTCATCACCGGCATCGGGGTGGTGGAGGGGCGCGAGGTCGTCGTGGTGGCGAACGACGCGACGGTCAAGGCCGGCTCGTGGTGGCCCGAGACGATTCGCAAGATTCTCCGCGCGCAGGAAGTCGCCATGCGCCAGCGGATCCCCATCGTCTACCTGGTCGACAGCGCCGGCGTGAACCTCCCCTACCAGGGAGGCGTCTTTCCCGGCCAGTACGGCGCGGCCCGCATCTTCTACTACAACTCGATCATGCGGCGCTACCTCCACGTCCCCCAGGTGAGCGCCGTGATGGGCAGCTGCATCGCCGGCGGCGCGTACCTGCCGGCGCTCTCCGACGTGATCTTCATGGTCGAGGGGACCAGCTTCATGGGGCTGGGCGGGCCCAACCTGGTGAAGGGCGCCACCGGACAGACCATCGATGCCGAGACACTCGGCGGCGCGGTGACCCACACCGAGCGGAGCGCGGTGGCGCACTACCGGGCGGCCAACGACACCGAGTGCCTCCAGCGAATCAGGCAGTACGTCGGCCGGCTTCCGCGCACCGGTGGCGTGAGTCACCGCCTCCAGCCGCCCGCGGCGCCGGCCAGGCCTCCGGCCGATCTCTACGACATCCTCCCGCAGGACCACCGGCTCTCCTACGACATGCGGCACGTGCTGGCCTGCCTCCTGGATGGAGGCGCCCTCGACGAATTCCAGCCCGACGTGGCCCGCGAGATGCTCTGCGGCCACGCCCGCATCGAGGGGTGGCCGGTGGCCGTCATCGCCAACCAGCGCGGGGTGGTCAAGGGTGCGGCAGGGGAGCGCCCGCGATTCGGGGGGATCGTCTACACCGGGAGCGCGGAGAAGGTCGCCTACTTCATCGAGACGGCCGCGCGCGAGCGCCTCCCCATCCTCTTCATCCAGGACGTCAGCGGGTTCATGGTCGGGCCCGAGGCCGAGCAATCCGGAATCATCCGCGCCGGAGCCCGCTTCGTCGAGGCGATGGCCACCGCCGTCGTCCCCAAGATCGTCCTCACCGTGAATCATGCCTCGGGCGCGGGCTACTACGCGATGGCCGGCCAGGGCTGCGACCCCGATTTCCTTCTCTCTTGGCCGACCGGACGGATGGGCGTCATGGAAGGCGAAGCGGCGGTATCGGCGGTCCACGGGCCCGAGCTCGAGCGCGCCCAGCGCGAAGGGCGCGATCCCGCGGCCGACGTCCAGGGCGCCGTCGAATCGATGCGGGCCGATTACGAGCAGCAGCTCGACGCCCGGTATGCCGCTGCGCGCGGCTGGGTGGACGCGATCGTGACGCCGGAGGAAACCCGGGACCAGCTCGCCTTCACCCTTCGGGTGAGCGCCAACTACGCCGGCCCGCACCTCGGCCCCTTCGTCCTGCCGCCGCTCGACGCGGCGCCGCCCTTCTAGGAGCCGCATGCGTCGCACGCTGCTGGCCGTCCTCGCGGTCGCGCTCGCCTGCGCGCCCTCGCGGCACGAGACCACCCCGGTGCCCCAGCCAAACATAGATCCCGGGACTAGGAACCCGCCGGACGCCACCATTCCTCCCGACGCGCTTGCGCCGACTCCCTCCCAGGACGACTCGATCCACCGGGTGGCGCCACCCCAGGTAGCATACGCCCATGGATGGATGCCGCTCACCAGCACCGGAGTGGACCGGTTTCTGAAGGCCCACCCCGAGTACGACGGGCGCGGCGTGTTGATCGGGATCCTCGACACCGGCATTGACCCCTCGGTGCCGGGCCTGAGCACAACGAGCACGGGATTACCCAAGGTGCTCGATGTGCGGGACTTCTCCGGCGAAGGCTCGGTTCCTCTTATGCGGGTGACGCCGAAGGGTGATTCCATCGGCGTCCGCGGGCGGGTCCTCGCCGGCTTCGGCCGGGTGGCGGCCGTGAACGGAGACGGGCCCTGGTACGCGGGCACCATCGCCGAAATCCCGCTCGGCGACACCCCGGCCGCCGACCTCGACCGCAACGGGAGGGCTGCAGACACCATCCCGGTCGTCGTGACCCGGGCGCCCGACGGATGGGTTCTCTTCGCCGATACCGACAACGACGGGTCGCTCGCGGGAGAGAAACCGGTCCACGACTACCTCGTGGGGCATGAGATCTTCGGGTGGGCGCCGAGGGGACTCACCCCGCGGGTGGGCGTCGCCGCCAACTTCACCGAAACGTCGGGGCATCCCACCCTGGACCTGGCGTTCGAGATCTTCGGCCACGGCACCCACGTGGCGGGGATCGCGGCCGGCCACGACATCTACGGGGTGAGCGGATTCGACGGCGTCGCGCCGGGGGCCCAGCTCCTCGGGCTCAAGATCGCCAACGGCGCCAACGGCGGCATCACCACCACGGGCAGCATGGCCCGGGCGATGGACTACGCGATCCGGTTCGCGCGTGAGCGGCGGCTTTCGCTGGTGCTCAACCTGAGCTTCGGCGTTGGCAACGAGATCGAAGGCGGCGCCCGCATCGACGCCATCATCGACTCGATCCTCCGGAAGAACCCCGACGTCACCATGGTCATCTCCGGCGGGAACGACGGCCCCGGCCTCTCCTCGATCGGGTTTCCGGGTTCGGCGCGCTCGGCCATTGGCGTCGCCGCCACGCTCCCGTCGAGCTTCCTCGCGCCGGGGCCCAACGGCGCCCCGCTCGCGGATCAGCTCGCCTATTTCAGCTCGCGCGGCGGCGAGGTCGCCAAGCCCGATCTCACCGCGCCGGGCATGGCCTACAGCACCGTCCCGCGGTGGAGCGCGGGCGGCGAGGTGGAGCAAGGGACGAGCATGGCGGCCCCGCACGTCAGCGGACTGGCGGCATTGCTCATCTCCGGCCTCTCGCAGTCGGGGAAGCCGGCCGAGGCCCGCGCCATCAGGCAGGCCCTCACGATCACCGCGGTGCCGACTCCGGGGAGATCGTACCTCGATGAGGGTGCCGGAGTGCCGGATGTCGGCCTGGCCTGGAGCTGGCTGGAACGCGGCTATTCCGTTCCCGACATTCGGGTCCGCGCCGTGGGCCCCGGCAACGTGAGCGCCGCCGTCCGCCGCGGCACCCCATCCACACGCGACACCGTGCAGACGTTCGAATTGGTGCGCCCTGCCGGGTCGGCTCCGGCCACCTATACGCTCCGGAGCGACTCGCCCTGGCTCATCGCGCCTCGCACGGTCACGCTCAAGGCGGAGCGCACCAGGGTGGACGTGCGCTACGCCAAGGGAGCGCTCGCCGAGCCCGGCGCCCGCGTGGGGGTGGTGACCGGCTGGACGGGTGACACCCTCGCCGGCCCGGCGTTCCGGCTGGTCAACGCGGTCCTCGTCGCCGCCCCGGTCACCGACGGCTCGCTGACCCTGCGCTCCTCGGAGCGGGTGGACGCCGGCGGGGTGCTCCGAACCTTCTTCGACGCGGACAGTCTCCGGCCCTTTGCCCTCATGGTCTCCACCGGCAGCCAGGCGGAGCGCGCGCTCTCGTTCCTCCATGAGCCGGACGGGATGCCCTTCCGCGACGAGGGCGCACGACCCGCCGGGTTCGATCAACTGTCGGCCGAATACGAGGCGGACTCCCGTGACGTCGTGAGCGGGGCCTACGAGTCCGTCGTGGTGGCCCTTCCGGGACAGCCGGTGACCGCCACTGTCGAGGTGATCCAGTCGCCGGTCTCGCTGCGTGCGGCGCTGCAGGGCGGCGATGCCCGGGCGACCTTCGTCAATCTCACGAAGTCGCCGGTCACCGCCGAGATCGGTATGCACCTCGGCGGCGCGGCGCGGGAAGAGACAATCATTTCAGTCGGCTCCGACCCCGTGCGGATTCCCTTCGTGTTGCCGGCCTGGTCGCGCGGAGTCGTCGTGGACATGACGATGGACCGCGCCCAGTGGGGCCGCTTCACCGATTTCGGCGCGACGCTCCTCGATTCGGCCGGCCGGCAGCTCGGCAAGGAGCCGCTCAACTACGCCTTCGACCGATTGCAGGTCGAAGCCGAGCCGGGCCATCCCGATATGCCGGTGGAGCTCACCCTCCTTCCCGGGTTCGCCGACCCGGCCGACAAGCAGAATTGGTCCCTCCCTCTGTCCATCCGGCTCTACGCCGACAGCTCGACGGTGCTGGCGCCGGCCGCCGCTCCGGGGGCGGTCACCATCGCGCCCGGCAAGTCGGTCACCGCGTCCTTCACCATGCCCGCCGAT
>CAYYXP010000019.1:0-1809 GCA_964475685.1 uncultured Gemmatimonadaceae bacterium
ACGCCGGTTCTGGCCGATGCCTTTGACCGACTCTTCGACCGCTTTCACTTCACGCTGGTGCCGGGCGGGGAACACACGGTCGCGCCCGACATGCTGGGTCGGGTGTTCGAGGGGGTGATGGAGCCGGTCGAGCGACACTCCACCGGGAGCTATTACACCCCGGCACCGCTGGTGGAGGCGATCCTCGCCGATGGAATTGCCACCTGGCTGTCCGGTCGGCTGGGAATCGGGTGGCCGGAGGCGCGACGGCGGCTGGGCGACCCCGACGTGCTGACCGCTCGGGCGCTCCGGAGCGCGAAGGTGCTCGACCCCGCAGTGGGAAGCGGCGCATTCCTGCTGGGCGCGTTGCGGCTGCTGACCGGTCCGACGCATCGACCGAGCGCCCGCCACGCCGCGCGGCTTCGTACGGTGCTGCAAACCCAGCTCTTCGGAGTCGACCGCAACGCATCGGCGGTCCGACTCGCCGAGTTGCGGCTCTGGCTCGAGGTCGTTGGATCGGACCCGAGGGTAGTGCCAGGCGAGGTTTCCCCGCTTCCCAACCTCGATGCGCTGATCCGGCAGGGCGACAGCCTCAGCGATCCGGCGGCCGGGCTGCCGCTGCCGCCGCCAGGTCCGGCGGCTGCGGCGCAGCTGGCTTCGCTTCGGCAAGTGGTGATTGGCTCGACCGGAACACCCAAGCGCTCCGCGGTGGCCGCACTGATCCGGGCCGAGCGCCGGATTGCCGAATCGGCGTTCGACGGCGCCGTGCAGACGCTCGACTCGAAAATTTCCGACTTGCTCGAGTCGGCGCGGAGTCCCTCGCTGTTCGGGGAACGGCAGGGGTTCACCCGGGCCGATCGGGCGGCGCTCTCGGCGCTTCGCAACGGCCGTCGCCGGGCGAGGTCTCAACTCCGGGCGATAGTGCGCTCGGGGGAGGTGCCGTGGTTCCACTACGCAGTTCACTTTGCAGATGTGACCAGTGCCGGCGGGTTCGATTTGGTGGTCGGGAATCCGCCGTGGGTCCGGGCCGAAGTACTCGATGGAGCACAACGGCGTTACCTCGCGGAGCGATTCCGCTGGTTTCGGGGTGGGCGCGATGGGCAGCGGGGCTACGCTCACCAGGCCGACCTGGCGGTGGTGTTCCTGCAACGGGCACTGGAGCTGCTGGCGCCGAATGGAGTGGTGGCGTTTCTGGTTCCGGCCAAGCTGGCTACGGCGGGTTATGCTACCGCGGCCCGCGAGGCATTGACCCGGCGCACCACCATCTCGGTCGTGGCGGATCTGCGCCACGAACCGCTCGCCGCGTTCGACGCCACCGTGTATCCGATGGCGCTGGTGGCCACGCTCTCGCCGCCTGCAGAGTCGCACCGGCTCAGGGTCGGTCTGGGCAAGGCAGAGGCAGGAATCCGGCAGCACACTCTGGTCGCGGGGCCCTGGGCCCTGGTGCCCGACTCGGCGCGCGAGGCACTCGCCCGGCTGGGGCGGCAGTTTCCCCGGTTCGGCGACCACGTCACCTGTCACCTCGGTGTGAAGACCGGCCTCAATCGCGGAATCGAGGCGGGGCTGCGCCGGGAGGCAGAGCCTTTCGGCGAGCTGGCGGTGGGACCGGTGTCGCGAAACCTCGTGCGCATCTTCTTCGCGACGACCGCGCTCAAGAAGGACGATGGCGTCACGCCCGGCAGCGCGACACCGCGTCCAGTACGCCGCCTCGGCGTGGTGGGCTCCGGATTCATGGGGGCCGGCATTGCCGGCACCGCTGTCTCGCAGGCCGGTGTCGAGGTGCGCCTGAAGGACGCCGATCTCCCGCGTGTGGGCAAAGGGCTCAAGTCG
>CAYYXP010000020.1:0-1859 GCA_964475685.1 uncultured Gemmatimonadaceae bacterium
GTCGGCCACCTGCTTCCGCAGCGCGGCCACCTCGTTGATCAGTTCCTGTTTGGGGCGGTGTTGGTCTCGCATGTCGCACATTATGACGGCGAGACCGGGTGTGCCTTGCACCGGTCGGTCAGATTGAAACACGCGGCGTCAAGCTGAAGAGGATCGTCGGATCAGCGGATGGCGTTCCACTTCCGGCGGCGGGGAGACCGGGAAGCGCTCGACCGCGGGAACGCGAGTCGGGCGGGGCCCAGGAGAGGCGTCAGCACGTCGTAAAGCTCCCGGAAGCCGAAGGGCTTCCGCACGACCGGGAGATCCGGGCAGGCCGCAATGACCCGGCCGGCCTTCCCGAGGGGAACGTATTCGGCGATCACCGCCACATGAATGCCGGGCTCGATGGTCCCCGCTTGCCGCGCGAGCTCGGCCGCATCCATGTCCGGCAGCACCACGTTGGTCAGAACGAGACTGAAGAGGGTGGGATACTGGCGCAGCATCCGGAGCGCCTGCTGTCCGTCACGGGCGCTCCGGGGTTCGTACCCCAGTGCGCGCACCAGGTGACAGGTGACCGACCGCGCGGCGGGAGCGCCTTCGACGATGAGGACGATGGGTGGGCGGAACAGGGCCAGGGAAATCGTGTCGCGGGACGACATGTGCGGCTCTGGGACCAAGGTTCTCACGGCATACGGGAAACCCTCTCCACGACGAGGGGGACGGCATAACGGAACGCCAAAATCGCGACTCCGCAAGAGCCTCGCGGCGGCTACCAGATGCGATTGATCCCGTATCCGTCGAAGACCTGTTCGTTGGAGACGAGCGCCAAGTCTTCGGCCTGGGCCTGCGCGATGAGCATCCGGTCGAACGGGTCACGGTGCGGGCCGGGGAGCCGGCCGGCGCGGCGACCGTGCTCCATGGTAACAGGCAGCGCCTCGAAGGCCTGGGCGGCGACGTGCTCGGGGAGCGAGTCGCCGATACCGTGGGGGTCGTCAACCCTGAGGACCCTCCGTAGATAGGAGAGACTTGCCGTGAGTCACGCACCACGGAATCGGCGCCCGAATCATTTCAGCGCGGGGCTTCTGGACAATCTGGGCGGTAGTAGATGTCATCGGGTCATCTCGGTGCGAGGAGCTCGCCGAGACGCGCGACTGAGCGAATCAGACCCAGGGAGCGGAGGCTATCGAGTACTTGCTCCACGGTCTTAGGGGGCGGCGGGGATCCCTGACTTGTTCGGTGAGTGCGCGTAAGACGACGCCCGGAGCCAGGCCGGTGGGTGACGACGAGCGAATCGATCCTCGACTATACCGTACTTACCTCGTTGTGCATCGCGTCCGAGGCGGCTCGTGGATGCCAGCCCCGACACAACCCGTCGGCCGAGCCCTGGCAGCTTCATGCGGTGGTTAGACGGCTGGGTCGCTGCTGGCGCCTAGTGATTTCAGCACCGCGGTTGTGTTTGGGAGGAGCGTTGCTCTGTCCCCGAGGGCGGTGATTAGTCGCTCAATCATTGGACGGACCAACGCCCAATCCTTGGCATTATCCCAATCGGACATCTGTTGCCGCCGCTCCTGGGAAAGGTGGCCCACCAACCTGTCAGCATCTTGAAGCCGCTCGCGGGCGTAGTCGGTCCACTGATATGGAGTGTCGGTGCCGGTGACGTCGCAGTAGTGAAGATCGCGGCCGCGAGTCGTACGAGGCCGGCCATCATGGAAGAACTCCAATAGCGCTCGGAAATGGCTGGCGTAGGCCACGTCCATCGCCCGACGTATCCGCTCGTCGTAGTGGGAGCGATAATCCTGCCGCTGCATCTCGCCGTGTAGCCAAACAAGCTGGGAGAGTTCGTGGTCTAGGTCCGCGGCCCAATCCGGGACCGGATTCGT
>CAYYXP010000021.1:0-6363 GCA_964475685.1 uncultured Gemmatimonadaceae bacterium
CTGCAGGCGGTTCAGCAGCTCGGGCATGGTGGACTCTTCAAGGGGTGCCTGCAAGATGCGGGGGACGGGGCTGACTGGCTAGCGCGGGGGCCCTGAACGGACCCTCCCCTGCGCCTCATCCATTCTTCATGCGGCCCGGCACAGACTCCTCGGGTGGCCCGGTCACGGTGAGAGGACGCCCCCCGTCCAGAGTGGGTGAACCTTCCCTGGGAGTCTCAATGTGCTGCAACCGATTTGCCCCACTGGTCGCTGGACTGGTGCTGGCAGTGGCGGGCCCGGCTCAGGCCCAGAATCCGCGGCCTCTACCCGAGGCGGCACCCCTGCAATTCGAGTCCTGGCGAGCGACCGCGCCGTCATTTTCTACCAGCACACCCGCCGTCTATCGGCTCGGGGTGGCCTCGCAGGATCGCACGCGGCACGCGCTCCTCGGAGGCGCCATCGGAGCGGCTGCCGGTGTCATCTTCTGTACCGCGATCTCCACCCTGGCTAACGACTCGGCCGAGGGTGGATTGTCGTTCTGCCCGCTCGACAGCTATCTCCTCATCGGCGGCGCGGGATTCGTGCTCGGAGCGGTGATTGGTTGGGCGAGTTGACCCATGCGTCGCTGACGAGCGCCGTGAGCCACACGTGCTGTCGTCAGGCGCCGACCAGGGCCTTGAATCCGCCGTAGACCATGCGCTTCATCTCGAACGGCATGTCCTTCGGCGCGCCCATGTGTGCCATATCCTTCATCACCCTTGCGTTGACGCGATCGCGATGGGCCCGCGACTTGAAGACGATGTAGGAGAATACGACGGTCTCGCCCGGCTTCAACTTCAGCATTCGCGAGAACGGGGTTCCCCACTTCGTCTTGAGGTCGTCGCCGACGCATTCCTTGTAGTCGAGCGCACCGTGCTTCCGCCACATGCGCTCTCCCATCCGAGCCATCCGGAGATAGGCCTTCAGATTCTTCCTGGGCACCGGCAAGACATATCCATCGACGTATGGCAATTGGACCTCCTCCGCGCTCGTGTTTCCTTCATGGCGCTTGACGACTCGTGATTCCAGCTGCGGGTCGACCCGAGCCTCCACAAGGCCCCAAGCGCTCGGCCGCCAAGGAACTCGAGCAGCTCCCGCCGAAAGACCGCGCCCGCATCGCCACGAGCATCCAGTCCCTCGCCACAGACCCGCCCGCCCCTTTCGCCAGTAGCATTCATGTGCTACCTTGCACCAGGCAGGCCCATCTTCATCCCGGAGCGCAACATGGTGCGTGAAGTGAAGCTGCGACAGGTGGGCGGGTCGGTGGGGGCTACCCTGCCCAAGGACATGGCCGATCGCCTGAACCTCGCGGTGGGCGACCGGGTGCTCGCCGTCGAGACAGATCGCGGCATACTGTTGAGCCCCTATGATCCCACCGTGGAGAAGGCCCTGGCCATCGCCGCGAGGACCGCCAAGAAGTACCGCAACGCACTCCGCCAGCTCGCCAAGTAAAGCCGTGGCTGAGCCCACCTGGGTCGAGCGGCTCGTGGTGGAGGCCGTCCACCTGGATCAACTCCGGGAGCATGGTGGCCTGAGTGGCCTCCGGGACGAGAACGCCCTCGAGTCCGCGCTGGCCCGGCCCCGCCAGCAGTGGCACCACAGGAAGACACGCGACCTGGCCGGCCTGGCGGCTGCTTACGGATTCGGCCTCTGCCGCAACCACCCGTACCGCGACGGGAACAAGCGAGGCGCGTTTGTCGTGATGGCGGTCTTCCTCGAACTCAACGGGCTCGTCCTTGAAGCCGGGGAGGCGGAGGTCGTGACGGTCATGCTCACCTTGGCCGATGGGCGCCTCACCGAGGACGACCTCACGAAGTGGTTGGGGGAACATGTTCGAAAGCGCAAGGGACGCGGGGCAGTCTGATGAATCCGAACATCGCGGCCCCGCATGCCGCCCCATGGGCGCCCGGGACCAGGCCAGAGGGGGCTTCGCATTCGGCGCTCGCGGTCAGGCCGCAACACGTGCATCAGGGTGGCTCTTCGAGTCGCTCCCGGAAGAGCGCTCTCCGTAAAGCAGGGTCAGCTGGGCCTGCTGAATGAAGAGCAGGAGCGGGTCCGGCTGCGGTTGGACCGGCATCGTGCTCAGCGAATAGACGGCGCGGGACATCGGGTCCTCCTGGGCTTGCTGTCATACGACAGACGCAATCGAGTTGCGAGTCGTGGCCCAGTATCGGACCCCCGCGTCAAGCACGGATCAAGCTGGTGAACTCCCGCCGGCCGAACAATGCCGGATCCCTCAAGTCAGCCGGCGCAACCAGGCTCGTCGCTGCCTGGACTGACGTAAGACTCTGCGAACCCTTAGCTTCGGGAAACCGCCGCAGCCAAGGCACCCTCCGCAGGAGGTGGGACATGGGTGATCGCACCTCATGACGAAGCCTGCCCTGTTCCTCACGGGCCTCTGCGGTGGCGTGCTGAACGCGCAGGCGCCAGCGACCGAGGCCAGGATTCCCTTCGCGACCGGCGTTCAGCTCACCTGGGTCAGTTCGATTGCTGGTGAACCCGACTACGAGTCGGTCATCACGCTTCTGCGCGGCGACAGCGCCGAGACGGTGCTGCGAATCTCCTGGAACCGCGGCACCGATCGTCGCTGGCAGCGGGTGGAGCGGCGGCTGTCCGCCACCGAACGGCTGCGGGCGCGGTCCATCTATTTCTACTCCTCTGAGGAGAACCCAGGCGAGTTCCGGGGATCAACCCAGTCCATGGCGTCAGCCGCCATTCTCCGCGAGCTGCGGGAGACGGGCCGGGCCGCCGCGATCGTGCTGGTTCCGGAAATCTCGGCCCGGCCCCACCGGGGCGCGCTCCAGCGCGCGGGATCGGAGTCTGAAGCCTTCACGGTGCTGATCGACGGCAGGCCGGCCACGCTGCCGGGGGTGCGAGCCCGCGGGCGCATGGAAGGCGAGTTCACGATCGAGGTCGACCTGCTGGTGCTCGATGATCCTTCGGCGCCGTGGATTCTGGAGGCCAGGCTGCACCGCCCGGCTGAGGGCGACCGCGGCGGTCGCACGCTGGTGCGCGTCGGCACCGCTGCGCGCGCCACGGACCTGGCGGCTGCGCTCGACCACGCCTGCCACGTCGAGGTCCACGACCTGTTCTTCGCGCCGGGCTCGGCCGAGCTCGACTCCACATCGGCGCCCGCGCTGGGCGCCGTCGCCGACGCATTGCAGCGGCACGATGCATGGCGTATCACCATCGTCGGACACACCGACAGCATCGGCACTGCGGCATCCAACCTCGATCTGTCCGGCCGCCGCGCGGCCGCCGTGCGCGCGGCGCTGAACCGTGACTACGGCGTGGCCGCCGACCGCATGCAGACCGACCGCAAAGGCGAATCGCAGCCGCTCGCGGACAACGGCACCGTAACGGGCCGGGCGCGCAACCGCCGTGTGGACCTGGTGCGCGCCTGTCCATCGGGGGAACCGAGGTAACCATGCGCGCGTGGCGCTGGATTCCCGCGCTCGGCGTGACTGCCTCGCTGGCCGCCGGCCGGGCCGCGGCGCAGGCCCTCCCCATCGATGTGACCGCCGTACCCACCCGGGTCATGCCCGGCGGCACGGTCCTGATCAAGGGCACGACCGTGCGCGTGGATGGCGACAGCCGCGTCACGCTGCGGGTGTCTCCGCCGGGCGGCGGCGGCCCCGCCGTCCGGACCGCAACCCCCGCCACGGGCGGCGCGTGGTCACTGGTGTTCAGCGAGACCAGGACGACCGGCATCTACCAGGTGGAGGCCATCGCGCCCGACGGCAAGGGCCGGGCGACGGCCTCGTTCACCGTGGAGCTCGCCAACGCGTTGCCCGGCATCGTGGCGTCGAGAAGCGAAGCGCTGGTGGCCGAGGTCCAGCAGGCGGTGGATGTCGTCCTGGCGGGGCTCGGCAGCCAGCCCGTGTCGCCGGCGCGCCAGGAGGCGGAGGCACGGCTCGAGGTAGTGCGGCAGGAGGTGGCCAAGGCGCCGGCGCAGCTTGGCGTGATCCGGATGGAGATGGACCGCGTGTTCGGCGCGCGGGCCAAGGTGCCGGAGCCGATCCCGCTCTGGGACGAGTATGTGGAGAGCCTGGCCAAGTGGGAGCGCGACGCCGCGGCGGCGCAGGAGCGTCTGGACCGGATGGCGCAGGCCTCGGCCAAGGCCGCCAAGGGATGCGCCGATCTCGACCAACTCTACGAGATCCTGACCGCGGCCAGCGACGCGCTCAAGCTGGCGCACGCGCCCGTGGATCTGAGCCTGAGCTTCTGGAAGTCCAAGGCCATCGAGGGGACGGTGGCCCGCACCACCGACCCGAGGCAAGTGGGCAAGGGCGAGAAGTTCGCCTACACCCAGGCACTCAAGCTGGGCGTCGCCGCCATGCAGGGACCGGCAGGGCTGCTCCACGCGCTGCCGGGGCTGATGCTGGATACCGCCAAACTCTTGCACCAGAAATTCTTCGCCAAGTTCTGCCAGAAGCTCGAAGGGCCCTTGCAGGCCTCGTTCCTGGGCGAGTCCTTCACCACCAATGGCGATCCGTTCTTCAAGTACCGCATTGCCCTCGACGGCAAGGTGGTGCTGATGTACCCGACCGGCGCGCCGGCCAATGCGCCCTTATCCGTCGTCGGGTATGTCGAGGGCAACGGCCAGTTCGAAATCGAAGACACCCCCGAGACGGTGGGCCGGCTGATCCCCGGCATGGTGCTCTATCACACGGTGAAGGCACCGCCGGGCATCGGGTACTGGAACGACTTCGGCCAGGGACTGAAGGGGCTGTTCCCGAACTACTTCCGGGTACCGCTCCGCGGGGTCATGACGCAGGACTCGATCGTGGTCACCCTGGAGCCGGCCACCACGGACTTCGGCGAAAGCATCAAGGGCCGCTCGATCTGGGTCGTGCTCCCGGCCGGGGGCCTGGTGCCGCAGATCCTCGATTCACCCATCGCGTTCCAGAAGGCGCAGCCGATTCTGGAGCGCGCCATTCGCCGTGATCCCGTCCTCCGAATCCGGGTGGATGGGGACTTCCGGATTGCCGAGGGCACATGGCAGCGCGACACCACCAACGCCGAGAAGACGGCGAGGGTACGCACAGTGGCTTCGCTTCGCGCGTGCACGCCGCAGTGCCTCCCGGCCGGCCTCTACAAGGGCGTGCCTCAATGAGGAGGTCCCGATGCGAATGAACCGGTGGACGCTGGGTGTGGTGTTGGCGGCGGCGTGCGGTGGCGGAGGCGAACGGGCGCCGGGAGAGCAGGCGGTCCAGGACGTCGCGCTGCCGCCGGGCCCCGATCCCTGCTCGCTGGTGTCGGCCGCGGAGGCCGAGACGGTCATGGGCCCGCTGGCGGAGCCGCCGTTCCGGGTGGACCGCAACCGCGCACCCGCAGTCGACGGGGAGTGGTGCTTCTACCGGGCGCGGGACCGCCGCAACGTTGCCGTCCTCGTCGACTGGGAAGAAGGCGAGCAGCAGTTCGAGATGCTGGCCGGCACGGGGCAGGCCATCACGGACATCCTGGTGGGCTACGATCCCGCCACCGACACGCTGGAAGGCGAGTGGGACCGGGTCGGCGCGCCCATGGGACAGTTCATCGCTCTCAAGGGAAAGACGGCGGTCTGGGTGGATCCGCTCGGCGCCCGCATCGGGCTGGGCGGCGCCGCGCGGCTCACGGCGCTGGCCCTGCGCCGGGTGGGCGCGCCTCTCGACTACAGCGGCGCCCGCGCCACGCTGGCGCGCGCGGCAGAGCCGCCCCGTTCACGAAATCCCTGCGAGCTGGTGACGCGCGCCGAAGTCGAGGCGCTGATGGGCCCGCTCAAGGCCGATCCGCACCCTTCCGAGGACGGCACCGAGTGCGAGTTCCCGACCATCCAGGAGCTGTTCGGCTCGCCGGTCACACGATCGCTCAAGGTGACGTGGACCGACGGGTTCTACGCCTTCGGGCAGGAACGGCAGGTGGTGGCCGGCGGCACCAGGATCATGGCCGCGCAGGTGGAGGCCGACCTCCCGACCCTGAGCCGGGAGGCCGCGGGCGAGGCCGAACCCTGGGACGAGCGGATCACCCTCCTGGGCGGACTGATCACGGTGGTAAAGGCCGACGTGATGCTGCAGACGGCGGGTGACGGGGTGGCCGGGTTCGACGAAGCGAAGGCACTGGCGTTGCTTCGGATAGCGGCCGGGCGACTCTGAGCGGTGAGGCCGTCCGACCCTCCGACCCCCCGCTCGATCGCCGAGTCGAACTGATCGACCCCCCTGCCCCAAGCTGGCGAGGACGGAGTAGGCGAGGCCGTGCTTCACCGGCAGCTCCTGCCGGTTGACCTTCTTCAAGGACACCTGTCATCTGTCTTGATGGACCTTGCTCGTGAAACCCTTTGGCGGCAGCCATTTGACCATGGCATCA
>CAYYXP010000022.1:0-1979 GCA_964475685.1 uncultured Gemmatimonadaceae bacterium
CGCCCAGCCGTTGTAGTCAGTCGGGTCGAGGCCGTGCGACGCCGCCGCCAGCAGCTCACCGAGGGCCGCCCGGCCCGGCCTCGTCATGTCCGGTCCATCGAGCCAGAGGGGCGCCCAGCCGCGAGACGCGTAGAGCCGCGACATCTCGACCTCACCCACCACGAGGCCTCGAATCACGGCTCCGACGCTGTCCTGTGCGCCTGCCGGGCGTGCAACGATCGTGACGAGGAGACCCGCGATCAGCGCCCGCCAAGTGCTCCCGAGACTTCTCAGACCCCGGCCGACTTGGCGTGGCGCCACGTGCGTTCCATCGCCAGGTGGTGCACGAACCAGATGGCCGACCAGTGCGCCGCTTCGGCCGCGGCGTCCGCCCCCGAGCAGGAACGGCCCGCATGAGTGATTGCGACGAGCCGTTTGACACCGGCAAGGCGGACGAGCGCGCTTTGATGATGGCGCAACGCCTCGAGGTCCGCCCCCCCCACCAGGAGGAGCACCGGCGCCGTGACTTCTGCGAGCGCGTCGTCGGCGCGATCCGGCTCGCCTCCCCAGACCACCACCGCTTCGGTCCGGAGGGATCCAGCCGCGGCCGTGAGGGCGGCGGCGGCGGAGCCGTTCATCCCCAGCAGTCCGAGCGGCAGGTGCGAGAACGAGGGCTGGTCGGCCAACCAGGCGACCACTCGTTTGGCCCGCTCGGCCAGGAGCGGATGGAGAGGAGGGGAAATCGGCTCGCGGCGCGAGCCGGGCGTGAGGTCCACCAGGAGCGTCCCCAGGCCCGCGGCCCGCAGCTCCGCGGCCAAGTCGCCCACAAGCTCCGACGACACTCCCCGCCGGCCCGCATGGAGGACGAGCACGACCCCGGAGGGGTGCTCCGGCCACTCCAGAACCGCCGGCAGCGGACATCCGGCGGGCATCAGCGGCGGCGGCGTTTCGGGCTCGACCCGGCTCAATGTCAGGACTGCCGTCATGAATCACCTCGCTCACATGACACGCCAAATATGGCCCATCGCGAATGAAGAAACATTGAAGAGGCGGTGAAGCGGTCAGGGCAGCGTGAGCCACTCTTCACCGAGGGTTCATGCTGAGTTCAGGGCCACGGCTGAATCATTGTCTCTCCTCGAACGGGAGGGATCAATGCGTGTGGCGGAGCTGATGAAGACGAACGTGCTGACCGTCAGTAAGGATGCCAGCGTCGCCGACGCCATCGTGGCGATGTCCGACGCGCACATCTCGTCGTTGCCGGTGGTGGATGGGCACGGGAAGATCCTGGGCGTCATCTCGAATACCGACGTGCTGACCGCCGAAGCGGAGTCGGAAGATGGCGCCGTGCAGACGCTCCTCGATTCCACGGAGGTACAGGCGATCATGACGCCCCATCCACTGGCGGTGACGCCCGATGCGACGGTGGGCGAGGCCGCACAGCAGATGCTCTATGCCGACGTGCACCGGATCTACGTCGTGTCGGACGATCGGGTGGTCGGGGTCATCTCGAGCATGGACATCGTCCGCGCCGTGGCCACCGGCCGGTTGTAACGGCCGGGGGCGGCAAATGACGACCCGGCGGTACGTGATCCCCTTCGGGGCGATCACCCTCGACTCCCTCCCCGAGGTGGGCGGCAAGAACGCCTCCCTCGGCGAGTTGCTTCGCGCGCTGTCGAGCCGCGGCATCCGGGTCCCCGACGGATTCGCGCTGACCGCCTCGGCTTTCCGGCGCCATCTGGAGGCGGCGGGCCTGGCGGAGTCCATCTACGCGGAGCTCGACCGCCTCGATCTCTCCGACGTCACCGCGCTCGCGGCGGTCGGCCGGTCGATCCGCGAGCGCGTCGTGACGGCGCCGCTCCCCGCCGACATCGCCGAGGAGTTGGCGGCGGCCTACGCCGAGCTCTCCAGTGCTCACGGCGAGGAGGCCACCGACGTGGCGGTGCGCTCGAGCGCCACCGCGGAAGACCTGCCGAGCGCCTCCTTCGCGGGCCAGCAGGAGA
>CAYYXP010000023.1:0-4482 GCA_964475685.1 uncultured Gemmatimonadaceae bacterium
GCCCGAGGCCCGTCTCTCGTATCCCGATATCGGCCTGTCCCGCGATGGAAGCCGGCTGGTGGTGTCCGCCGTTCAGGGTGATACTGCGGTGTTGCTGCAGCGCGTGTTGAATCAGCTGAGTTTCAATCCGGTTCCGGGAAGCGGAAAGGCCAGCGAGCGGGCGTTCCTGTCCCCCGACGGGGCGTGGGTGGTCTTCGCGGCTCGGAACCATCTGGTCAAGCTGCCGCTCGCCGGCGGGCCGGCAACCGAGCTGGCCGAGGCGACATGGGGCGGCGGGGACTGGACGACGGATGGCAGCATCATCTACTCGGTGAACTACCGCAGCGGGCTCTGGCGGGTGCCGGCGGCGGGCGGGAAGGCGGAGCAGCTCACTACTCCGGACAGTACCAGCGGAGAGCTGGCCCACTGGTGGCCCCAGGTGCTCCCCGATGGAGACCATGTGATCTTCACGGGTTTCCGCACGCCGATCGCCCGCTCCACCGTCGAGGTGCTCTCCCTTCGGAGCCGTCAGCGCAAGGTGCTCATCACCGGCGGGGTGTCGGGGCGCTACCTCCCCACCGGGCACCTGGTCTACGCGAGGAACGAGGCGCTCTTCGCCGTGCCGTTCGACCTCGGGAAGCTCGCGGTACGGGGGGAAGCGGTACCGGTGCTGCAGGATCTCGCTCTCAAGACCACGGACGGGAAGGCGGGATTCGCCGTGTCCGACAACGGGACCCTGGCCTACATCTCGGCCTCGACCATGAGCCCCAACCTCGACCCGGTGTGGATCACCCGGAAGGGAGAGGAGAGCGCACCCGTCCTGCCTCCGGGGAGGTACTCCGACCCCGCCATCTCGCCCGATGGCCGGCGCCTCGCGCTGGCGGTCGAAGCTCCCGGTGAGGCCCGGGATGTCTGGATATTCGATCTGGCGCGAGGCACGAAGAGCCCCGTCACTACCGGCGGCGCCAACGACTTCGAGCCGGAGTGGACACCGGGCGGAGACCACATCGTCTTCACCTCGGAGCAGCCGATCTTCCAGCTCCACTCGCGGCCGGCCGACGGCAGCGCCCCCGGCACACCGCTCTTCGAGAGCCCGTTCGACAAGCACAATCCGACGTTCACCCCCGACGGTGGCCGGATGCTCTTCTATACCTCTACCGAACCCCATTCGCAGATCTGGAGCCTGCCGCTGGCGGGCGAGTCCAAACCGACGACCGTCCTGGCCTCCCCCACGGAGGATTTCGTCTCGCCGCGGCTCTCCCCCGACGGGCGGTGGCTGGCCTACGTCGCCAACGGCACCGGCCGCGCCGAGGTCTACCTGTCGCCCTATCCCGGCGTGACGGCAAGCCGGCGCCAGGTTTCGCTTGCGGGAGGTAGCGGGCCCCGATGGACCAAGCACGGCAGGGAGCTGGTGTTCCGGAACGGCAGCAGGGTGATGGTGGCGTCGGTCGATCCCGCCACCGGTGCGCTCGGCGCGCCGGCATTGCTCTTCGATCGTCCGTATGAGCAGACGACCTACGACGTGACCGCCGACGGGGAACGCTTTCTCATGCTGCGCCCGCCCGCCGCGGGAGCGCCCCGGAAGATCATCGTCGTCACCAACTGGTTCGAGGAGCTCCGGGCGCTGATGGGGAAGAAGTAGATGGCCCCTCTAGCAGCGCCACAAGTCACACAGTTGCAATCTGTTATGTATGCTTGACATGCGATAGCTTATTAGCTATCATGAGCCATGACCACCTCGCCTGGCACCATCCTCCAGACCGCCCGTGGTCGGGCCGGATTGAGCCAGCGCCGGCTCGCCGAGCGGGCCGGCACCACGCAATCTGTGGTGGCGCGGATCGAACTGGGCAAGGCGAGCCCCACATGGGAAACTCTGACTCGGCTCCTCGCCGCCGCGGGGTTCGAGCTCGACACGCGGATCAGCGTGCGCCCGGTGGCGGGCTCCCACATGCTGGACGACGTGGCGCGCATTCTCAGCCTGACGCCGGATGCGCGGCTCGCCGAGGTGGCCAACGCCAGTCGGTTCGCCTCCGCCGTTCGCCGTGCCTAGCCCCGCCCCGCTCGACCCGGAACGCCTGTTCACAACCCTCGCCCGGCACCGGGTCGCCTACGTGCTCATTGGTGCGCTCGCGGCGCGCCTGCAGGGCTTCCCACGGATGACGGCGGATGCCGACATCACGCCTTCCCGTGACCCGGACAACCTGGAGCGCCTGGCCACCGCACTCGGGGAACTGGATGCACGGGTCTACACCGACTCCGTCCCTGAGGGTCTCCCATTCGACTGCAGTGCCGCCACGCTGAAACGGGGGGACCTCTGGAACCTCCTGACCGCGGCCGGACGATTGGACATCGCGTTCCGGCCTTCGGGCACCGAGGGATTCGACGACCTGGTCAAGGGAGCGGTCCGGTTCGAAGTGTACGGCGGAGAGCTGCTCGCCTCGAGCCTGCGCGACATCCTGCGTTCCAAGGAAGCGGTCGACCGGCCGCAGGATCGCCAGGACGCGCTCATCATCCGGGAGATGCTGCAGTCCGCGAGGTATCGATGACCCGACCCTCCCTCCGGTATTGACTTGTCATATCCCATCGGATATAGTCTAAGTATGAATGTAATCACCCACTTGCGGGAAATAGCCGCGATGACTCAGTCCGATCTCGCTCGGGCGGGAGGGACCTCCCAACCGGCAATCGCTGCGTACGAGGCGGGCCGGAAGAGCCCAACCATTGGGACAGTGCAGAGACTGGCCAGCGGGGTCGGACTCGAGATGGCCGTGGATTACTTCCCGCGGATGACAAGGGAAGAGCGGCGTTCGCTCGTCCTCCATCGCGTGATCGCGGATCGCCTGCGCGCGAGCCCCGAGCCAGTCCTGGCTCAGGCTCGGAAGTGCCTGAGTCGGATGGTCGCTCGCGCCGAAGTTCCCTCCCAGCCCCTGCGGGAATGGGCCGTCCTCCTGGACCGGCCGCTGGAGGCGCTGCTGCCGCTCCTTACCGATCCCGACCCCTGGGCCCGGGAACTCCGCCACGTCACACCGTTCGCCGGCGTGCTCTCGGCCGCGGAGCGCGCTAGCACCTACAGCGCCTTCGCGAACCACGAACGACGCGCCTCGTGAAGCGAGAGGAGTTCGAACATGCCATCCGAGCCGCAGGTGCGGTGCTGGACGTGCGCGAGTTGCTCGTGATCGGCAGCCAGGCGCTGCACGCGAGCGTCAAGGGGGAGTTGCCCCCGGAGGCGTCGCGGTCGGTCGAGGTGGATGTCGCCGCGATGCGCGGTGACTCGGACGGCCGGACAGCCGACCTGATTGACGGATCGATCGGAGAAGCCTCGATGTTTCACGCGACGTTCGGCTACTACGCCCAGGGGGTCGTCGAGACGACGGCCGTGCTCCCGTCCGGGTGGCGTGAACGATTGGTCCGCTTCGAGTCTCCCGGAACGAACGGTGTCGTAGCCTGGTGCCTGGAGCCGCATGACCTGTGGATCTCCAAGGCGATCGCCGGCCGCGCCAAGGACCTGGAGTTCTGCCGAGCGCTGTTGGAGCGTGCCATCGTGAGCAGCGCTCGCCTCCGCGCCCGGCTCGGCGCGGTAGACGCCCTGGACCCCCGAGTCCGGGCCGCGGTGGCGGCGAGGATTCCCTCTAAATGACCAACGCCGTGGACCGCCTCACCGCCGCCCTCGCCGACCGTTACCGCATCGAGCGGGAGCTGGGCCAGGGCGGCATGGCCACGGTGTACCTCGCCGAAGACATGAAGCACCACCGCAAGGTCGCGGTCAAGGTGCTGCGGCCGGAGCTCGCCGCCGTCATCGGCGCCGAGCGCTTCAGCCGCGAGATCGCGGTCGCCGCGCAGCTGCAGCACCCGCACATCCTGCCGCTGCTCGACAGCGGGCAGGTCGAGAGTCAGGGGTCCACCTTCTTCTTCTACGTGATGCCGTACGTCGAAGGCGAGTCCCTGCGCGAGCGGCTGGTCCGCGAAGGGGAGCTGCCGGTGCACGACGCGGTGAAGATCCTGGCGGAGGTGGCGGACGCGCTCGCGGCGGCGCACGCCAAGGGGGTGGTCCACCGCGACATCAAGCCCGACAACGTGATGCTCTCGGGGCGCCACGCGCTGGTGATGGACTTCGGCGTTGCCAAGGCGGTGAGCGAGGCCGCGGGCCGGCAGACGATGACCACGGCGGGCGTGGCGCTGGGCACGCCGGCCTACATGGCCCCGGAGCAGGCGACTGCCGACCCCGGACTCGACCACCGGGTGGACATCTACGCGGTCGGGGTGCTGGGCTACGAACTGCTGGCCGGGCGGCCGCCGTTCACCGGCCGCACGCCGCAGGAGGTGCTGGCCGCGCACGTGACGCAGGCTCCGGAGCCGGTGGACAAGCATCGGCCCGGGATTTCACCGGCGCTCGCCGGGGTTCTGATGAAGTGCCTCGCGAAGCGGCCGGCGGACCGCTGGCAGACAGCCGACGAGCTCTTGGCCCAGCTCGAGCCGCTGGCGACGCCATCGGGGGGGGTGACG
>CAYYXP010000024.1:0-2729 GCA_964475685.1 uncultured Gemmatimonadaceae bacterium
CATCCGGTCGGGAAGGAGTACGAGGAACCGCTCATCGTGATCCGAGGGACAGCGCAGGTGGTCGGTGAGCTCGATGAACATCAGGGCTTGAACACCACCCAGGTGAGCATCCCCGGCTCGACCGTCACCGACCGGAACACCTTCTTCCCGCCGATCTCCGTACCCACGACGTACGTCCCGGCCGGCACGTCGCCCACCGCGAAGTGCTCCCCATACAGCGGATGCGAATGCCCGTGCTCGCCGTATGTCTCGGCGTAGGAGAACGGCGTCTCCGTCGGCTCACGCTTGAGGATCCCGTGGATGCGGGCCTGGAGGACCGGCGCGCCCGACGCGTCGAACACCTGTCCCGCGATGATGCCGGTGTTCGCCAGCGGCTGGAGCCAGAGCTCCGGATTGGTGGTGTAGGGCGGAAAGCGTTGCAGGGAGTCGATGATGGCGCCAATCGAATCGGTGGGCGAAATGGAGAGCTCGAAATGCAGATGATCGTTGGTGGCGCGCCCGGTATTGCCGACCCGGGAGATGACCTGGCCGGTACGCACCTTGGCGCCGACCTTGACCACCAGCGCCGAGTTGTGGTAGTAGGTCGAATAGAGACGATATCGCTTCCCCTCGGCGGCAACCGTGGTGTCGTGCCGGATCGTCACGGTAAGCGCGCCCCGCTCCGCCGGCCCTGCAGAGACTACCGTGCCGCCCAGCGCCGCCATCACCGGCGTGCCATCGGGATTGTTGAACTCGACCCCCTGGTGCTGCTGGAAGAATCCTCCCATCGTCGAGCCGTAGCGATAAGTCTGGTCGATGAAGGCGTTGTCGGCGGTCGAGATGGGCCGGCTCATCCAGACGGTCAGAGGCTGCCGGGGCGGGCCCGCATCGCGGGCAGTGGTGCGCAGACATGGGAGCGTGTCCACCGCGGGGCGGAGCCCGCACGGGGTCCCGAGGAACTGCTGGCGCCCGATCAACACGGCATTGGCCGGAGGAAACGCCGCCGCATTGAGCGGCTTCACCTGCCAGCCGGCCGCGGTGCGAACGAGGCGCTGATTGCCCCGGAGCGTCGTGACGTTCCACCCGCGCCGGTCGGTAGCCACCCGCCGGACGTACTCGTTCGAGAGCACCGCGTGGAGCGTGTCCGCCGGCCCTTTCGCCGGCGGGCCGACGGCGTCACCGATTGCGCTCCAGTGAACCCCGTCATCGGTCGTGATCTGCAGGCCATCGGCGGTGGCGATCATGGTGGTATCACCGCGCACCGCGATGCCGCCCGGCGCCACGTACTGCCATTCGGGGCCCAGCTGTTCGTAGGTCCAGTTGCGCCAGGTGGCGCCTCCGTCGAGGGAGAGCCCCCACCCGTTTCCCACCGTGCCGTACCAGACCTCTCCCCGCGGTCCGAAGGCGATCGCCTGCACGAAATCCATCGAGATCGAAGTGCCCGTCGTGTCGTGGCGGAACGACTGCCAGTCCCTGGCGCCGGGAGCCAGCCGGTACATCCCTTCCCCGTAGGTCCCCACCCAGATGCCGCCCTGGGGGTCCCTCGCAGCGGTGAGCACGTGGACGCCCCAACCGGTGCTGTCGGGCAGCGGGGGCAGCGCGTCCTGCGCCGCGGCGGCGGACGGCCCGAGGAAGACCAGGGCGACAAGCACAGTGGATGGGCGGAAGGTCATGAGGGTCCGCAGGGGTGGGAGGACACGAGGTCAGACCGGCCCCATCCGGAGCCAATCGATGATGACGTGCGAAGGGCGAGTGGCGACGAAGTGAATCGCCTCGGCGACGTCGGCGGCCCGAAGCATGGTGCTCCGCGGCCGGATGTCGGCGAGCGACTCCGGGCTGGCGCTGTCCCAGACAGCGGTGTCCGTGGCTCCCGGGGACACGAGGCAGAAACGCACTCCCGAGCCGCGGTCCTCGGCCGAGAGCGACTCGTGCAAGCCGCGCAGGCCGTATTTCGTGGCGGAGTAGATGGAGTTCTGCGGAAAGCCGTTGTGGTCGGCGATGCTGCCGAGGCTGATGTGGAGGCCCGACCCCCGGGCGCGCATGGCGGGCAGCAGGCCGCGGGCCAGGGCGAACGGGCCGACGAGATTCACGGCCAGGTGCCGCTGGAGGGTCTCCGCCGAAGCCTGCTCGAAGGCCATCCTCTCGAACACGCCGGCGATGCTCACGACGATGTCCGGCGTGCCGACTCTCTCCAGCACCGTCGCGGCGAGGTCCGCCACGGCCGCCGGATCACCCATGTCGAAGGGGTGGTCCTCGAACCCGTCGTGACGGCCGGGCTCGAGGCTCCGCGCAACCCGCACGACCCGCGCGCCCGAGCGGGCCAGCGCCGATGCCGTCTCGGCGCCGATCCCCCGCGATGCCCCGGTCACCAGAGCGAGCCGCCCCTCGAGCGCCTTCACTCGCTTTCCCTGCCTCCGTGGGCGAGGCGGAGGAACTCGACCCGGGTCTTGGAGTCGTCCCGGAAGATGCCACGCAACGCGCTGGTCACGGTGCGAGAATTCTGCTTCTGGACTCCCCGCATCATCATGCAGAAATGGGCGGCTTCGATGACCACGCCGACCCCGGCGGGTCGGATGACGTCCATGACGGCGTCGGCGATCTGGTCGGTGAGCCGCTCCTGCACTTGCAGCCTTCGGGCAAACACGTCCACAATGCGCGCCACCTTGCTCAGTCCCAGGACCTTCCCGTCCGGGATGTAGGCGACGTGGGCCCGCCCGAAGAACGGAAGGAGGTGGTGCTCGCAGAGCGAA
>CAYYXP010000025.1:0-4502 GCA_964475685.1 uncultured Gemmatimonadaceae bacterium
GCGAAGGAGCCCGGCGGGCGCATCGTGCTCCGCGGCCAGTCGCCGAGTACCCGGCTCTTTCCGCCCGACCTGCTGGAGTTCTCCATCGGCTCGATGCGGGGGCCGGAGCCGATGAGCCGCGACAGTACCGCCATGCATCACGACCACGTGGTGGCCCCCTCGGGCTCCGGCAACGCGCGCTGGACCACCGTCCCCATGCCCGCCGGCCTGACCATGCTCCCCGCCGAGATGGCGCTGAAGCCCGCGGTGACGCCATACCTGCCGGCGGGAGGCACGACCGCCGCCCGCCCGCGCGAGGTGGTGCGCCTCAACGACGGCGACACCCTCCGGCTGGAGGCCGGCCTCGTCCGGCGCGCCCTGCTCGGCCGGACGTACACGATGTTCGCCTTCAACGGACAGTACCCCGGCCCGCTGATCGAGGTCTCGCGCGGCGCCGAGATTACCGTCGCCTTTGCCAACCATCTCCCCGATTCCACCTCGGTCCACTGGCACGGGATCCGGCTCGACAACCCCAGCGACGGGACGCCCGGGCTCACTCAGCCCGCCGTGCCGCCCGGCGGCGAGTTCACCTACCGGCTCCGCTTTCCCGATGCCGGCATCTACTGGTATCACCCTCACGTCCGCGAAGACGTCCAGCAGGAGCTTGGCCTCTACGGCAACATCCTGGTCCGCTCTCCGGGCGGCGACTACTCCCCCGCCAACCGCGAAGCGGTGCTGATGCTCGACGATATCCTTGCCGGCCCGGACGGTCTCGTCCCGCTCGGCGCGGAGTCGGCCACCCACGCGCTGATGGGTCGGTTCGGCAACACGATGCTGGTGAACGGAGAGAAGGACTATCGGCTCAGGGTGAAGCGCGGAGAGGTCGTGCGCTTCTACTTCACCAACGCCGCGAGCACCCGGACCTTCAACCTCTCACTCACCGGCACCAGGATGAAGCTCGTCGGTGGAGACGTGGGCGCATACGGACGGGAGACGTGGGTCGAGAGCGTGGTGCTCGCGCCGGCGGAGCGGTACGTGGTCCACGCCCGCTTCGACCGCGCCGGCCGGGTGGCGCTGGTGAACCGGGTGCGGGGACTCGATCACCTCTACGGCCGCTTCTTCGACGAGACCGACACGCTCGGCATCATTGATGTCGTCTCCGGCGCAGCGGCACACGACCTTTCCAAGAGCTTCGCGGTGCTCCGCACCGACACCGCCGGCGCCGCCGACATGGAGCGGTTCCTTCGCGCGGCCGACTCCGCACCGCGGAAAACGCTGGTCCTCACTCTCGAGACCCACGACCTCCCCGCCGTCACCCGCCGGCTGATGCAGCTCGACTCGATCTACTTTGCGCCGGTGGAGTGGAGCGGCACGATGCCCATGATGAACTGGGCCTCCACCGGCCGGCAGGTGCCCTGGGTCCTGCGAGACGCCGAGACCGGCCGTGAGAACATGGACCTGGATTGGCGGTTCCGCCGGGGAGAGTCGGTGCGCATCCGGCTGGTCAACCAGCGGCGGAGCTTCCACGCCATGCAGCACCCAATCCACCTGCACGGGCAGCGCTTCCTGGTACTGTCGGTGAACGGTGTGCCGAACGCGCACCCCGTCTGGAAGGACACGGTGCTGGTGCCAGCCGGGTCAGCGGTGGAAATCCTCCTCGACCCCTCCAATCCCGGCCGGTGGATGCTGCACTGCCACATCGCCGAGCACCTCTCCAGCGGGATGATGATGCCGTTCACGGTGGAGTAGCGCGTCCCCGGCCGTCCGTGTTGCCGAGTTCGCCCCGCGCGGTGGATATTGTGTTAACCAGAGACCATCGAGGCATTGCTCATGGGTCGGATCGTCTTTCTTGTGGCTCTCGTTCTCCTCTCCCCCCGCGTCCTGCCGGCCCAGCGTCCCGACTCGTTGAGCGAGGCGGTCCGGAAGTACGTGGCGGTGGACGCGCCGGTCGTGGCGCTCACCCATGTGACGCTGCTCGACGGCACCGGCGCCGATCCCAGGCCGGACCAGACGATCGTGATCCGCGACGGGCGGATCGCCGACGTGGGCGCTGCGGGCTCGGTGACGATTCCCGACGGCGCCCGGACGATGGAGCTGAGCGGCAGCACCGTGATCCCCGGAATGGTCGGGATGCACGACCACCTCTTCTACACGGCGGCCGGGGGGCGAGCGGTGCAGATGTCCTACACCGGCCCGCGGCTCTACCTCGCCTCCGGCGTCACCACGATCCGCACCACCGGCGGCCGCACGCCCTACGCCGAGATCAACCTGCGGGAGAACATCAACCGCGGCCTCACGCCGGGCCCGCGCATTCACCTGACGGCGCCGTACGTCACCGGAGCGGCGGGCGGAGGGAGCATGGCGGTGGTGACCTCGCCGGAGGAGGCGCGGCGCTTCGTGGCCTACTGGGCCTCCGAAGGCGCCACCTGGATAAAGGCCTACACCGACATCTCCCGTGCGGCGCTCGGCGCCGCCATCAAGGAGGCCCACAAGCGCGGCATCAAGGTCACCGGCCACCTCTGCTCCGTCTCCTTCCGCGAGGCCGTGGCGCTCGGCATCGACAACCTGGAGCACGGGATGCTCGCGGCGTCGGACTTCGACCCCGCGAAACAGCCCGATGTCTGCCCCATCACCCAGCTCGACGGCAACAACGAGGCGGACGTCCATGGTGAGACGGCGCAATCGGTGATCGCCACCATGGTCAAGGCCCACGTGCCGATGACCTCCACGCTGGCGGTCTACGAGCCGTACGTGGCCAATCGTCCGACCAGGGAGCCGCGGGTGCTCAACGCCATGGCGCCGGCGGTGCGCGACGACTACCTCAAGCTCCGGAACGAGATCGACTCGTCGGGCACCGGGCCGGTGACGGCCGGCGGGCTCAAGAGCGCGATGGCTTTCGAAAAGGAGTTCGTCGAAGCGGGCGGGCTGCTGGCGGCGGGCGTGGACCCCACCGGCATCGGGGGCGCCCTGGCGGGCTACGGCGACCAGAGGAACTACGAGCTGTTCATCGAGGCCGGCTTCGCGCCGGCCAAGGCGATCCAGATCATGACGCTCAACGGCGCAAGAATTCTCGGCGTGGACAAGCAGCTCGGCACGGTGGAGAAGGGGAAGCTGGCGGATCTGGTGGTGCTCGAGGGCGATTTGACCCAGGACCCCGCGGCCATCCGCAACACGACGACCGTGTTCAAGGACGGGATCGGCTACGACTCAGGCAAGCTGATCGAGTCGGTGCAGGGGAGGGTGGGGATAGACTAGTACATGCCGCCCATGTCGGCGCCCATGCCGGCAGGAGCCGGCTTCTCGCTCTTCCGTTCCACCACCACGCACTCGGTGGTGAGGAGCAGACCGGCAATCGATGCCGCGTTCTGCAGCGCGAGGCGGGTGACCTTGGTCGGGTCGATGACGCCCGCCTTGACCAGATCCTCGTACGTGTCGGTCTGCGCGTTGTAGCCGAAGTTCCTCTCCTTCGACGCCTTGACCCGGGCCACCACGATCGAGCTCTCGGCGCCCGCGTTCTGTACGATGGCCCGCATGGGCTCCTCGAGCGCGCGGCGCACGATGGCCACGCCGATCTTCTCGTCCTCGGTGCCTCGAATTCTTTCCAACGCGCTCTGCGCGCGGAGGAGTGCAACGCCGCCTCCCGGGACGATGCCCTCTTCCACGGCAGCGCGGGTGGCATGCAGCGCGGCCTCCACCCTTGCCGTCTTCTCCTTCATTGCGGTCTCGGTCGCGGCGCCGACGTTGATGATCGCCACCCCGCCGGCGAGCTTGGCCAGCCGCTCCTGCAGCTTCTCCCGGTCGTAGTCGCTGGTGCTCTTCTCGATCGCGGCCTTGATCTCATTGATCCGGCCTTTGATGTCGTCGGATTTGCCTTTGCCGCCCACGATCGTGGTGTTGTCCTTGTCGACCACGATCCGCTTGGCCTGGCCGAGATCTTCCAGCGTGGTGTTCTCCAGCTTGAGACCGACTTCCTCGGAGATGACCTGCCCGCCGGTGAGCACCGCGATGTCGCGGAGCATCTCCTTGCGGCGGTCGCCGAATCCGGGGGCCTTCACCCCGACCACCTTGAGCGTGCCGCGGAGCTTGTTCACCACCAGCGTCGCCAGCGCATCCCCCTCCAGGTCCTCCGCGACGATCAGGAGCTGTTTCCCGCTCTGCACCACCTTTTCCAGGACGGGCAGGAGCTCCTTCATCGAGCTGATCTTCTTGTCGTGAAGAAGGATGTAGCCGTCCTCCAGGACCGATTCCATCTTCTCCGCGTCGGTGACGAAGTAGGGGGAGAGATAGCCGCGGTCGAACTGCATGCCGTCCACGGTCTCCAGCGTGGTCTCGAGACCCTTGGCCTCTTCCACCGTGATCACGCCGTCCTTGCCCACCTTCTCCATCGCTTCGGCGATCAGGGTCCCGATCTCCTTGTCGTTGTTCGCCGAGATGGTCCCGACCTGGGCGATTTCCTTCTTGCCGGTGGTCGGAACGCTCATCTTGGCGAGCTCTTCGACAACGGCGGTGACGGCCTTGTCGAT
>CAYYXP010000026.1:0-4728 GCA_964475685.1 uncultured Gemmatimonadaceae bacterium
TGGTCTGTCGTTCGCCTATCTCAAGGCGGGGGACCTTTCGACGTGCGGCGTCACCTCGACGGGCCTGGCCTACTGCTGGGGCGACAACGAGTACGGGCAGCTCGGTGACGGGACGACCACCAACTCGCCGGTTCCGGTCAAGGTGGCATTCCAGCCCTGAGCCCGATCATCCTCCCCTGACGATCGGGCGGGCCAGGTCGACGATCGCCTTGACCTGATCCGCAAACTGGAGCGTGGTCGTGTCCAGCGCGATCGCGTCTTCGGCACGGCGTAGAGGGGCCACCGCGCGCTTGGAGTCCGCCTGGTCGCGGGCGTCCAGCGCCGCCGCCTCCTCCTCCAACCGCCGAGGATCCACCGAGGCGCCGCGCTGGGTGATCCGGCGTCCGGCCCGGGCCTCGGTCGTCGCGGTCAGGAAGATCTTGAGATCGGCATCGGGAAAGACCACCGTGCCGATGTCGCGACCGTCCACCACGACATCGCGCCCAGCCCGGACGGTGCCCCGCAGCCGGCTGTTGATCCACTCCCTCACAACCGGAATCGCCGATAGCGCCGAGACGTGCACCGTCACCTCGGCGCTACGGATCTCGGTGTCAACCGGCTCCCCGTCGAGATACACGGTGAACCCGGCACCATCGGGCTGGAGCATCAGCCCCCGGTCTTCCGCCGCCCGAAGAATGGCCTCGGGGCCGAGCCTCGCAATCGGGTCGGCACCCTGGAGTTCCCTCCGCGCCAGCTCGCGGAGCGCCACCAGCGTGACCCCCCGATAGAGCGACCCGGAATCGAGGTGGGAAAAGCCCAGCGCTTCGGCCACAGCCCTTGCCGTGCTCGACTTGCCGGAAGCTGACGGTCCATCGATCGCGATCACCGCGCCGCTCATCTCGCCCCCTTCCGGCGGATGCCACGGAGAGTTTCCGGAAACCGGGGAAAGCTGACGTCGGCGCAAGCCATGTCGTCCACCCGGATCCGGGCGCCCTCCACGGTCCCCAGCACGGCGAACGCCATCGCCATGCGGTGGTCCCCGGCCGATCGGACCCGGCCGACCGGCGGGGCCGTGACTCCCTCCACGAAGAGATCGTCGCCTCTCACCTCGGCACGCCCTCCCACCGCACGGAGATTCTCCGCGATCAGCGAGAGGCGGTCGCTCTCCTTGACCCGGAGCTCGCCGACCTCGCGGAACACGGTGCCCCCCCGGGCACGGGAAGCGAGGGCGGCGAGGAGCGGGATCTCGTCAATCAGGGCGGGGATTTCGCCGGCCCCCACCTCCGTGCCGCACAGCGCCGCCGGGCGGACGAGCAGATCGGCCACCGGCTCGCCGAAATGCTCGGTGGCTTCGTCCATCGAGACGGCGGCCCCCATCCGATCGAGCACGCGCAGGAACCCGGTCCGCGTGGGGTTCACGCCCACCCGCGCGATCAGAAGCTCTCCCTCATCGGCCAGGATCGCGGCGCCGGCCAGGAAGGCGGCCGATGACGGATCGCCGGGCACCTGCAGCTCGAACGGTTCGATCCTTCCGCCCGGACGAAACCCGATCCACCCCTCCTCTTCGATCACCGGGTAGCCGAAGGCGCGGAGCATCCGCTCGGTGTGGTCACGCGAGCGGCCGTGCGGCTCCCGCAGTTCCACTCCGACCTCCCCTGCGAGCCCGGCCAGCAGGAGAGCACTCTTGACCTGCGCGCTCGAGACCGGCATCTGGTACCGCAACGCTCCGAGTCGCCCGCCACGAACCGTGAGCGGAAGTCCATCGGTGTCCCGTTCCTCGAATCGCGCGCCCATCTGCCCGAGAGGTCCGGTGACGCGGCGCATCGGGCGCCGCCTGAGCGACTCGTCGCCCGTCAGCGTGGCGCGGAAGGGGTGCCCGGACAGCAACCCGAGAAGGAGCCGGGCGGTTGTCCCCGAGTTTCCGCAGTCGAGAACGGCGTCAGGCGCACGCAGCCGCCCCCGCCCCCTTGCCGTGACGACGGTCCCGTCGCGGAGGGGTGAGATCTCCGCGCCGAGCCGGCGGAGGACCCGGGCGGTGGACCGGGCGTCGAGCGACGTCAGCGCGCCTCCGATGTAGCTGGTGCCGCGGGCCAGCGCCGAGAACATCAGGGCGCGGTGGGTTATGCTCTTGTCCCCGGGAACCCGGACGCTGCCCCCGACCCTCACCGGTCGAGTCCCTCGCGGAACCGCTGCGCGGCCGCCAGGTAGTCGCGGACACCGGCGGCATCCCCGGCGAGGATGAGCCGCCGAAGCTCGGCGACCCGGGACTCCATTGCCGCCAGGGCCTCCGCAACCGCCTCACGGTTGTACAGCAGGATGTCGATCCACATTTCCGGGCTGCTCGCGGCGAGTCGGGTGGTGTCGCGCGCCCCGGTGCCGAATGACAGCCCGGCGAGACCGCGGTCGGCCAGCGTCTTGGCGAGCGCGGACGCGACCGTCTGCGGAAGATGGCTGGTCCAGGCCAACTGCCGGTCATGGGCGGCAGCATCGATGAGGATGGGGGAGGCCTCGATCACGTCCTCCCAGAAGCGCATGACGGCCCGTGCGGCGCCGTCGCCGCCCGGGGCGCCGGTCTCGCACACGTAGACGGCGCAGCCCCGGAGCCGGGAGGGGGAGGCGGCCACGAATCCGGAGGCGTGGGTGCCGGCGAGCGGGTGGCTCCCGGCGAACCGATCGCCGAGTCCGTGGGAGAGTGCGCAGGCCATGACGGGCGCCTTGACGCTGCAGACGTCCGTCAGCAGCGCCCCGGGCCCGAGGGAAGGCGCCAACCTGCCCAAGAGATCCAGCGTTGCCTGAGGGGGAACGGCCAGCACGACTAGCTGCGCACCGGCGATCGCCTCGGCCGGGGTGTCGGCGAGGTCGGTGATCGCGGATGCCTTGAGGGCCTGGACGCCATCAGCGCGCGACCGGGCGAAGCCGACGACTCTCGGGATGCCCGACTGACGAGCCTGCCATGCCAGGGACCCGCCGATGGCCCCGAGGCCGATGACCGCCAGAGACGACGGCCGCATCAGTCAGGCCTCGCCCGAATCGTCACGCCGTGCATTGGCCCGCCCGAATGAGGCGGCTGCAGCCGCCGTGGGTATCCGAGGTCGGCCCGCATTCTATCGAGATGGCGACCGATTCTCAACGTAAACTCCGTCGTCCCGGAAACGCCCCGGTCACGTGCTCCCCGCACTTCAGGGCGCGGCAGAGGAAAAGGCGTTGGATCCCGGCGCGCAGGGCCCGGTGACGAACCCAGCGCGGGCCGGAGCGCGTCCGGCGCGGGGGCGGCAACTCAAGCGGGCAAAGTCGCAGTCTCTCAATCGTTTGCCTTGGTGGTGGCGGGCGAAGCCGGTGTCGCTTGGCCGGGATTTTGACCCTTGACTGGCGTGCTTCTTGCCACCGGAGGGGATGGGAAGTAGCCGGAAACCAGATCCACATAAAACAGGTCAGCCAGTCCGGCGGTCCGGAGCACGCGCCCCATGGTGGGGGCGTGTCGATTCGATCGCGGCCAATCGACCAGGATCCGATCACCCATGAGCCAGGACTCGTCCACGCCGACCGCCTCGCATCACCCGGCGCCATCGGCCGAAAAGAAGGCGTTGCTCCAGGCCTTCGATACCGTCCTGAAGACCCAGGCCGAAGAGCGTGAGGCCGACGCGCGCGAGAAGGAAGCCCGCCGCCGCGCTCAGGCCAGCTCCCGGCCGCTGCTCGCGTCTTGCGCGGTTGTTCTCCTGGCCATCGGCGCCTATCTGGCGCTCCTGAAGCCCGCCTGGGTGTTCGCGCCGCGCCCCACCCCGGAGTCGCTCGCGATTCAGGAAGCCAGCCTCAGGCTCACGATGGCGAATGCCTCTCAGCGCGTGCTGCGCTTCCGGCGTGACAGCGGCCACCTCCCCGAGTCGCTGGCCGAAACCGGTACCCGGAGTGGCAGCCTCCTCTACAGCCGCCTGGGAGCCTCGGACTACCGCCTGGTGGGGGAGAACGGCATGGCCCGCTTGACGCTGACATCGGACGACTCGTTGACCACCTTCCTCGGCAACAGCTTCCAGATCATCCAGCAGAGATCGAAATGAGCCAGACCCGCCGGGGCTTCACGTTCGTCGAAATGCTGGTGGTCATGATCGTGCTCGGACTGCTCGCCGCGCTCGGGACCCTCAGGTACATGGACATGAAGAACCGCGCCCTGACCGCGCAGGCCGCCGCCGACATGGAGGCGGTGCGGCTGGCCGCCTACAGCGCGTGGTACGAGACCGGGGCGTGGCCGACGGAAGTCGGACCGGGAATCGTCCCGACGGAGCTGGGGCCGTATCTCGCCAAGGGATTCACCTTCACCCGCCCCGAGTACACCCTGGACTGGGAGAACTTTGTGCCGCCGAGCGGCGGAACCACCGCCGGAATGCAGCTCGGCGTGGTGATCTCTTCCAGTAACTCCCGCATGCAGCTCGCGCTCGAGCAGACGCTGGGGAACAAGGGGCCGTTCTTCATCACCGGGAACGACCTCACCTTCGTCCTCATCGGCCCCGACGGCCAGAGCTGACCCTCAGGCCAGCTGCCTGCGGAATTCCTCGAGCCCTGCGGGTGGCCCCGGAAACCGCGGATCCAACCGCTCCATTGCCTCCACCACCCCCTGGGCCACGAGCACGTCCCGCGAGAGCTTCTTGTCCGCGGGAACGACGAACCAGGGCGAGTCCGGCGTGCTGGTGAGCGAAAGCATGTCCCGATATGCGCGGGTGTAGTCCTCCCACTTTTCGCGCTCTCCCAGGTCTC
>CAYYXP010000027.1:0-5530 GCA_964475685.1 uncultured Gemmatimonadaceae bacterium
TGCGGTGTTTGCCCGCATGGCGCTGGACCGGGAGCCGCCCGCCTCGATCGACCACCAGAGGTGACGCAAGGGACGCCGGATGCAGGCGCCGGAGGCTCCTTGGCGCCGTGCGCCAGGGACTCATCGAGTGAGGCTGTCGCCCCGCCGGCCGGTGAGCTAGCGAACCATCACATCCAGCCGCCCCACATCCAGGCCAGCGTCGCGGTAATACTTGCGCGTCAGCGCCAGAAGACTGAACCCATCCTCATAGGCCGCAAAGCTGCCATTCGTCGCCTTGTCCAGATAGATCAGACCACCCTCCACCACGAACAACGTCACCATCGGTTCCGGCGAGTCCTCGGTAATCACCAGCGTGTGCGCTTCGCCCGCCGGTTCGTAAATGTAGGTTCCGGGCCCGGCAATCCAGTCGTGCTCGAGGTATCGCCAGCGACCACGCATCGTGTAGCCAT
Source organism: uncultured Gemmatimonadaceae bacterium (assembly GCA_964475685.1). Taxonomy (GTDB): domain Bacteria; phylum Gemmatimonadota; class Gemmatimonadetes; order Gemmatimonadales; family GWC2-71-9; genus CAVVWJ01. Next base: position 450 of record CAYYXP010000027.1, read on the forward strand.
GCACGGTGCCGACATGGTAGTGAGTTCCTACCATGGACCCGGGGAGTCCTTTCAGTACGACGCTGAATCCCCCGGACGTGACGTTGAACCAGCACGGCTGGAACCACACCCCGTTGGAGTACGGAACCCAGAGGCGGTCATCCTCCAGGTTGGTCTGGGTGATGAAGTGATCGCGGCTCCTTCGATTCGGCTCGAGGCCGTCTGTGGCACTACTGAAGGTGGTGATCGGCATGCGTTCTCCTGGTTGTGGGGGAGTCAACCGGCGACAAGATCTTCCGAGGTGGGCGTGCTCAAGGCAGATGAAGGGACATGAAGATACTGTTCGGATCGGCGACGTAATCCCCAAACGGCGGACACTCCCGGAACCCGTGCCTCTCATACAGCGCTCGAGCGGGTAGGAAATACTCCCAGGAAGACTTGATTTCTCCGTGGTCGTTCGACAGTCGCTTCAATGCGCCCACACCCAATAGAGCGTCGCCGTCCCAGGCCGCCCAGAAGCTGATCTCCGGCGCTTTCAGATCTTCGAGATCCAGCGCATGAGCGCTTCCGGGTGCCGTTGCGGCACGGGCGGTTGCCACATGGTGCTCGAGAAGAGTGCGCACCCGCGGATCATCGAGATCCCCCGGAATGATCGTCATCGGCATAACCACACCCGTTCAAACATCCGGCCGACCGCAGCGCTCGTCAACTGCTTCCCGGCGCCAACGGCGTGTGGCCAAGTGGCGCGGGGCGTCTGGAACTCGGGCCTGCCGGAACCCACAATCCGATCACGAAGGGGAGCGGAGGAATTGCACGACCGCCGGCACCACGACGTCCGGCTGCTCCAGGTGCGGGAGGTGGCCGGCCGAATCCACGGGCAGGAGCGACGCCCGTGGCATCGCGGCCAGAAGCGCCTCGCTTTCCGTAATCGGTGCCCCGGTATCCTGGCGCCCCCAGACGACGAGCACCGGCCGCGAGGCCCTCCCCACCCGCCGGATCTGTTCCGCCTGGTGCGGGGCTACGGCGATCGCCGCGCGGGTGCGCCGGAGGGCCTCCCGGGTGCCGATGAACTGGAACTGCACCCGATAGCGCGCCACCCAGTCCGGATGCCGCTCCGGGTGGAGGAAATCGTCCAGCTGGCCTGCGGCCATTTCGTCGGCGCCGCCGCGGAGCACCATGTACACGCCCCACGCAAGCGCCGATCGCTCCCGCGGCGGAAGGGGCCGCCCGGCGTTGAACACCGGATCGACGAACACCAGGGCGCGCACCTGTTCCGGAGATCGGTCCGCGAAGTCGGTCACGATCGCTGCGCCGAAGGAGATCCCGACGAGGTCCACGGCGCCCGCCACGCGAAGGGAGTCGAGCAGGCCGGTCATCTGCCGTGCGAAGAGTGCCAGGTCGTAGTTCACCATCGGCCGATCCGACCACCCGCGGCCGTAGTAGTCGAACCGGATGGCGCGAAACCCGGCTCGACCCAGCCGCTGAAAGAGTGAATCGGAGAGATAGGCCGGCACCGAGAAGGCGGCGGCCAGGAGGACGACGCGGCCGGTGTCCGGCCCGGTCACCTCGTAGTGGGTGACTCCGTCGTCGAGCCGGACGAAGCGCCCGTGGGCGGTCTCGCGCGCCCGCGTGTCGATCGGGCGGCGCTCCGGATCGAGGACCCGATAGGCGCCGGCGGCGGCGAGGCACGCGAGCAGCACGATCCCGGCCATCCATCGGATGAGGCGCAGGGTTCTCCGGGCAGTGGTCAGAGTGGGACCCTCGAGCGCCGGGCGAGGCCGCTGGAAACGGGCACGAGCGCGTTCATCGCGCGTGGCTGTCGAGCGGACTGGGGGACGAGACCCGAGGTCAATTGTCGTGCAGTGAACTCAAAGACGAAGAGTCACTCGCAGGAAGGTGGCCGGTATTGAAGTGCCCCCGTCAGCCCTCCTGTTGTGCGCCATCGCGAGCTCCAGAAGCTGGTTGTGGAGCCCCGCAGCGGCGTCGTTATCCCGAGGGACCGGACGACGGCCTCTCCGGATTGACGCATCAGGGCGGCGATCTCGGTAAAGTCGCCTTTCTCCCACAACGCCTTGTTCGGGTTCATGATGTCTCCCGCCTACGCCTTGTGACCCTGAAGCAGGTCGTCGATTTCCTGCATCGTGAACGAGTTGAGTTGCACGATCTTCGCCTGGGCTCGAAAGATGGGCGGGATGACGTTGCGGGCCTCCTCCCGACTCTCGACCTCGAGTACGATCCATGCCCTGTGATCGCCGTCCTTGCATCCCCAGTCTGCCTGCGCCAGGAAGTGAGACCCGGTCCTGAGGAAGACCTCCACGGTACGAGCGCAATCCACCGTGGTCCCCGAATGCGGTACCTCAATGAGAAATCTTGCCATTGCACGAGCCTCCTCTGGGTTGGAGCCGTAGTGCCCTCTTTGGGCCCCGCCGGCGCGCTCATTCCTTCGACCTTTCGCAGGATGATACTCGCGCCGTCAGCCGCAAGCGATTGTTGGGCAGCTGCCGCTGCCGTCGAGCCTTGAGATCGAGTCTGGGTCGGTCCCTCACTCATCCAGCACCCTGGCGATCGCGGTGATGGTATTCCAGTTGCGCGTGGTGGTCGGGACCCCAAAGAGCCGGTCGAACATGCCGAGGTAGCTGATGACCTTCATGTGGCGCCGGTACACGCCGAAGACGAACCGGTTGTCCCTTGCGAGGATCTTCAGCAGCCACTCGCCGCTGGAAGGAAAGCTCATGGGCGTCGACGGCGCCGACCGGGGGCGTTTGGACAGGACGCTGACGAAGCGGACGATGTCAGGTCGCATGGGCTGGCCAGCGAAATGATTCTGAGCCATCAGCCTGACAATCTCGCGGCCCTGGCAGATCATGATCTCGGCATCAAAGGGAAGCCTGCGGGCCAATTCGGCGCGGAGTTGCCCCCGGGCGACTGGTCGCCGGATCACGAAGGTGCCCGCCGCGCCTATGTTGACGGCATCGAGGTGCTTCAGTTGTACGGCGAGCGTGGTAGGTCGGAAGGTCCTGTGACCGCCGACGTTGACCCCTCTCAGAAGAACCACGAGTGCCACGCGCTTCCTCCTTTTGGCGTCACCTCAGCTCACCGCCTTCTTCACGAGCGTGGCGATCCTTGCCTCTTCGGTGGCAGTCAATTCCTTCGTCGACGATATCGGCCCGATTCGATTCGCTAAGATCTCCGCATGTGGGCAACAATGGTGTCACCGGTTCACACGAGGTGAATGGGATGTCATCGTGCCGGCAGTCAGTTGCGTTTAAGGCCGTCGCGCCAGGCAATGGCTTCGAGTTCGACCCGGACAGCTTCCTCGACGGCAATCACGGGTCGCGCCTGGAATTCGAAAGCCGGGAAGGTCGAGCATACTTTGTGAACGGTCGCCGGATCGTCGCAGTCCGCCAACATATGCCCACCCCACTCACCCACTCGTACGACGAACACTTCGATGTTGAAATTGGCGGGCGCCTTCCATTGACGGAACACCTCAAGTATCCGCTTCTGGGCATTCTCGTACTCCGCCGGCGAACCTTGCGGGCGCTCGAACCAGCTAATCATGTACTTCATCGGCATCCTCCTCGGTGGAGTTCAAGGCCTCGGAACGACTGACGTCTGGGCGGCCTAACGATCTGCGCCTCAGCTGCAAGCGACCCGCCTGCCCTGCACTATCCTACGTTCCCTTGACACACACCGGCGGGTTGCCCTGAACCGTTTGCCGGTCCAGAAGCGCTTGCCGGCTGCATGTGCTTGTTAGACAGCGCCCTGCGACGATCCCTACGCGTGCCGCTCGTCGCTCACATCCGAACGCGTTTCTGGTGGCCGGTTCTGAGGGGCGGTGAGCCCCAGCGCCGCCCATCCGGCGACCCCGAGGCGGCGCATCGTCTCGATGTTCCTCTGATAGATCATCCTGGCTTCCGGAAGTGCCGCGACGGCCAGGTCCATACTGGCTTCGCGCAGCAGGTGGAGCATCGGGTACGGCGAGCGGTTGGTATTGTTCGTAACGTCGTCCGGTGTGGTGCCGGCAAACTGATACCCCGGATGAAAGCTCGCGACTTGAAGCACGCCCGCGAGGTCGAGGCCCCTCACCGTGGCATCGGCGACGTCGAGAAAGGCGTTGTAATCATCGAACTCGGTCAGGACATGCGGGTGGATGAGCAACGTGGTATCCATGGCCGCGGGAACAGCCTGAGCGAGGGTGCGCAGCTCCTGCGCGAGATCATCGCGCAGCGCCCCGGCGGTGTGTGCTCCGCTCACCGCGTAGCGAATCTGGTCCTTGTCGTAGGCCGCCTTCGCGAACGGACAGAGGTTGAGGCCAATGACCGCCTGCTCTATCCATGCGCGAGTCGACGCCACGACTTCATCCCGAGCGGAACCGGGCGCGCGAAGGTTCATCGGTGAGTGCTCACGAAGGAACCGTACAGCGGTAACAGCACGCGGCGCCAGGGCCAGTGAAGCGTCCATCAGGCAACTGGCAGCCGACTTGATCATGCCGCCAACCACCGAGGACGGCGTCGCTGTCTAACGTTTGAGTTCGGCGGCAGACACCGGCTTGCCGGTGGCTGTCTGACCTTACCCCGAAAAGTGGACACCTCAAGACGAGTCAGTACGTTGACTCGAGGAGGTGTCGCATGGCCAAGAAGCCCAGCCGGATCCGTCGGGCGTTCACGCCCCAGTTCAAGAAGGACGCCGTGGCCCTCGTCCTCGGCGGGCGGACCGTCAACGAGGTCGCCCACGATCTCGGGATCGCCCGCAGCCTTCTGCAGCGCTGGAAGACCCAACTCGCCCGCGAGCCGGACGTGCCCGCCGCGTTCCCCGGCGCCGGTCGGCTCGCGCCCCCGGCCGAGCAACTTCGCCAGCTCCAGCAGCGGCTCCGGGCCGTCACGGAGGAGCGTGACATCCTAAAAAAAGCCTTGGCGTACTTCGCGGACGACCAGAAGTGAAGTTCCACTTCATCGCCGCCCACCGCGCCGAGTTCCGGGTGCGGAGTCTCTGCCGCGTGCTGGGCGTCTCGCCGAGCGGCTTCTACCGGTGGGCGCAGCGGCCCGCGCCCCGGCAGGCCGAGCGGAACGACGCCCTGCTCGTGCACATCCAGGCGGCCT
>CAYYXP010000028.1:0-9474 GCA_964475685.1 uncultured Gemmatimonadaceae bacterium
AAGGACAACGGCGTTCCGTTCTCGTTCGTGGACCGGACCGCGAAGAACAACCTGCGGTATTTCTACGCGGTCACATCGTTCGACGTCAATTCCTATCAATCGGGCCCGACCAGCATCGAGTCCGCCCGGATCACCAAGTCGATCACTCCGGTGGGGACGGCGTCGAACTACGTGAATACGGCGACCCTCACGACAGTGGTTTCCGGGCGGGGCGTCAACCAGACCCAGGCGTTCCCCAGCCTGCCGACGCTCGATGCGCAGGGCCGCTTCAGCGGTCCGATGCCCCCGGCCGACGGCCTCACTCCCGCGTTCATCGGCGAGCTGGCCAAGCAGGTGCTGAGCGGCTCGGGCGGGTTCTCGGTCCGGCTCGACAGCCTGACGCCGGGTGAAGCCGACGCGACCGACTTCGCGGGTGGCGTGGCTCCCGGCACGCCGACCTTGCATTACCTGACGATCACGACCGCGGAGGGCGCCACCGCGGTCACCCTCGTCATCGGCCAGGGCGACCTGGACGACGTCCAGGGTGCAGAGTTCTTCTTTGACGCGGCTCCGGTGGACCCCGTGCTCGCGGCCCAGTATGGTGGCAACGGCAGCTACTCCCTCAAGGGAACCGCGGCCGACAGCCTGCCCGGCGTCAGCCACGTGGCCGGTTGGGGTCTCGGCTGCCGGTTCGGGGATGCGGGACCGGTTAACGGTTTCGGCCTGAGCGGCGGCTCGGCGTGCATGTACAACGGCCCCCGCTGGTTCGAGGGACCGTCGCCGAGCAAGAACGAGACGGTGGCCAACCCGAACTCGGGGAACTGCCAGCCGGTCGGCAACGATCCGGCCTGCGTGACGCCGGGCGACTACAACAACGCCGGCGGCCTCACCGGGGTGACGACCGCCTATTATCCGGTCGGGTACCTTCAGATCAACCGTCGCTGGCGCAACATGGAATACGCCCTCGCCAGCGTGAAGCGCGCGGCCGACTATAACGTCTACTGGGGAGCCGGCGGGGTGGTGGATTCGGTCATTGACGTTACCCACAACGTCGTAGTCCCGTTCAGCGCGGCGGGCGGCAGCTCGTGGGGTATCCTGACCACCGCCGCCTCCAACCAGCCGGGCGGACATGACGGCCGGCCGGACGTACTGACGGTGAACGATCTTTCCTGCGTGGCCCCGTACAATACGGGCCCGAACCCGCAGGTCCAGTTCCCCTGCACCGCGGCGGCGGCATTCCCGCTCAGCAACACGGCGACGCTGGGACAGATCGCCTACTACCAGGGCGCGCACACCAACGCGCTCGACCCGGCGATTGCCCTTGTTCGTCCACTGCCCGGCTTCCTGATCTTCGTGTCGGGTGACGTCTTCCTCATGGAGATGGCGGCCCTCCCGGCGCCGGGCACCGTGTGGAGCCTGCGGACCTATTCGGGCGGCATCACCGGAGGAACGGGAACCGGCGGCGGCGATACCGGTGAACCGTATCGGTTCAACCCGAGACTGCGACCCTTCACCGCCGTGGGCGCCGAAGTGGCAGCACAGTTCGAGGTCGTCAGCCAGGTCGTCGCCGCCACGTCGAATGACCTGACGCGGGTCCACACCGTTCCGGACCCCTATTACGTCACCAGCGCGTTCGAGCAGACCACGGACAGCAAGATCATCAAGTTCGTCAACTTGCCCGCCCAGGCGGTCGTCCGGATCTATTCGTCGAGCGGGGTCCTGGTCGCGCTGCTGGAGCACAATTCGACCACGCTGGGTGGCGATGAGACGTGGAACGTGCGCAACCGCAATAACCAGGTCGTGGCCAGTGGCGTCTACTTCTATCACATCGAAGCGGGCGACGCGCGCCGGGTTGGCCGGTTTACCGTGGTTAACTTCGCTCAGTAGTAGCCCACAAGCGGGGGTAGACGAGGTGTTCGTCTGCCCCCCAATCCAGGAGATGGGAAGCTTATGAGTCAATTCTCTGCACGACGCCTGGCCCTTGTGTCGGTTCTGCTGGCGAGCGGCCTCCCCGCGCTCGGTGAGGCTCAGGGAGCCAATCAGGGCAGCGACAACACGCCCTACGGCACGACTTCGGCGGAATTTCTGCTCTTGGGGGCAGGGGCGCGCGGCGCGGCGCTCGGCGGGGCGTTCTCCGCTATCGCGACAGACCCCAGCGCCTTGTACCACAATCCGGCCGGCATCGCCCTGATGAATCGGGCCGGTGCGACGGTCGGCACCTACGACTACGTGGCCGAGACCCGCTATAGCTGGGGCGGCATTGCCTTCCCCTTCTCCGGCGGCACCCGGGCGGTCGGTATCCAGCTCGGCACCTTCGGTTTCAAGGACCAGCCGGTCTACACCGCCGAGCAACCGGAGGGGACCGGTTCCGTCTACTCGGTGAACGAGACCGTATTCGGCTTGACCTTCGCGCAGAACTTCTCGGACCGCTTCTCGGCCGGCATCACCGCGAAAGGGATCTTCGACAACCTCGGTGAAGCGTCGGGGCGGGCGTTTGCGCTCGACTTCGGAACCAACTTCCACTCCCAGTTGAGCGGCCACCCGATTCGATTCTCCTTCAACGTCCTGAACCTCGGGTCGAATCTCTCCTACAGCGGGAGCGCGCTGGAAGTTGATGTGCCGCGCGACCCCATCCCGGGAGAGGATCCGGTCCCCCAGAACCCGCAGCCCGGTGAATTGCGTACCAAGGATTATCCGCTGCCCACGATCTTCCGGGTCGGTCTGGCCTATGACATCATCACCGGCACCAACAATCACCTGACGCTCATGTCCGATTTCAACCAGCCGAACAACAACGGCGCGGGCTTCTCCGGCGGCGCCGAGTGGATGTCGCAAGGGCTGGGGGGAACGCCGTTCGGGTTCGCCGTGCGGGGCAGCTACAGCTACGCTGCGGCCAACAACCTCCAGACCATCGATCCCAACAGCACCGCGCTCGGCGACGAGGAAAATCTGCAGGGGTTGGCGTTTGGCGGGGGACTCATGTACGGGAGCGATAATTTCAGCCTTGGCGTTGACTATGCCTGGAAGTATCTCGGTGTGCTCGGCGGCACCAACTTCTTCAGCCTCACGCTTGGCTGGTAGCATCGAGGACAGGGGCGCCACGCTCGTCTCACGCGCTCCGTTGGGACAGTGATGATTCGGTTGACAATTGCTGTGTCGGTGGCCGCCGCGGGCTGGATCACTGCCATCCCGGGCCCGCAAGGCGGCTCCCCGTTGGTGGTCAATGCCGTGCGGTTCTATCGGGCCGACCAGAACCGCACCCGGGTGCGGGGGCTGATTGAAATTCCACTCTCCCTGGTGCAGGCCGCCGGTGACCAGCCCGGGAACGTGAGCTACACGGTGTCGGTGCGAGTGGCCGATTCCACAGGATTGACGCTCTACAAGCAGTCCTGGCAGAATCGGGCCCGTCCCGTTGCGGGAGCGGCTGAGGCGTACACGGTCGAGATCGTCGATTTTGCCGTGGCTCCCGGCACCTACCGACTGGAAGCCCAGGTGGACGATTCCGCCTCGAGGCGCTCGGCCAGCTCCGCCGTGGAGGTGCAGGCGTTCTCAGCCGAAGACCTGGCGTCCGATCTGCTGTTGGCGCCCGAGATACGGGTCGCCCCGGCGGACGATACGATCCCCCGACCGGGTGAATTCCGGTCCGGCCAGTACCTCGTGAGGGCGGCGGCGCGGGTGCGGCTGACGCCTCTGCAGGCAAAGGTTTACTACCTGCTGGAGGCGTACGCGGATAGTGGGCAGGCCGGCACCCTGTCCGTGAGCATCCGCGATTCGTCCACCATCGTGGTGCGTACGCCCGATCTCCCGGTTCAGGTGGGAGTCGGAGGGGGCGTACTCAAGGGCCAGTTGGACCTGGCAGGACTTCCGGAGGGCGCCTATACCATGGTCGCCGCCCTGAAGCTCGGTGGCCGCCAGATCGAACGAACCGCCCAGTTCACCATGGCCGGCCTGCAGGAGACGGTGTCCCGCGCCGCGCTGAAGATGGAAGCGGCACGGGTGACCGATTCCGGATACTTCGGCGCCATGAGCGGCCCGCAACTCGACAGCGCCCAGGCGCCCCTGGGGTACGTCGCGAAATCCGGTGAGCTCTCCCCGTGGAGCAAGGATCTGAGCGTCGGGGCCAAGCGACGTTTCATGACCGGGTTCTGGACCCGTCGAGACCCCAGCCCGGGAACCGGACGCAACGAGCGCCGGGAGGCGTTCTACCAGGCGGTCGAATTCGCGAACCGGGAGTACAAGGAGGGGGGGCGGAAGACCGTCCCCGGATGGCGGTCGGATCGGGGCCGCATCTACGCAAAGAACGGTGCGCCTGGCGATGTGCTTCGGCGGCAGCAGGAGGGCCAGACTCCGCCCTATGAGGTCTGGCGATATACCCAAGGCAAGAGCACCTATTACATCTTCGTGGATCGCACCGGATTTGGCGCGTACCAGCTGGTGTACACAGACGATCTGACCGAGACGAGCCTGCCGGGATGGGGCGATCTCTTGGGTCGCCGGGCGGTGGCGGATGCAAGTCAGTTCATAGGCGTGGACCTGATGTCGGAAACCCGGCGCGAAGAGATTGTTCCACGGCAGCGGTTCTGATCTCGAGAATGCATCTTCACAGTCTTCCGCAATGAGGGCTCCATTATGAAGCGCTGGCTCCGTGGTTCGGTCGTACTCGCAACGGCAGCCGGGCTGTGGTCATGCTCGGGCGACCCCACCGACGTCTTTCGCGGTGGCGCGAGCAGGATTATTGCGTCCCCCTCCTCGGTCTTCCTCAATGAAGGTGAGACCGAGGCGGTGCTCGTCGAGGCGCTCGACGAGCAGGGCAATCCTCTCCCGGTCACCTTCGATCTCACTGTGGGGTCGGGAATTTCCGTGGTGCAGGATCCTGACTTCCTCCCGACCAACGGGTCCGGACCGATCGAAGGGCAGGTCAGGTATCAGGTGACCGCCAACACCGCGATCGGCACGTCGTTCACGGTGTCGGCGGATGGCCAGTCCACCACCATTCCGGTGCGCAGCCTTCCCCTCACGTTCGCCGGCACCTTTTCCAGCGCCACGCCTGCGCTCGGCGAAACCGTGACGCTCACCGCGCCGGCCGGGCTCAAGTTTGGGCCCGACACGGACTTGCAATTCCCCGGCTCGGCAGGAGGGCCGGTCATTACCGATATCTCGGCGGACAGCACCGTCTTGAGCTTCCTCCCGGGTCCTGGCACCGATACGGTTGGCTTCGTGTCGGGCGTGGAGATGCTTTACGCGCCGGGCGTGCCGCTGGCGACGCTGGAGACGACCACCAAGGTCACGACGCCGGCAGTCACCGAGATTCCCGCGGTCTTCTCCAACGCCGCTCCGGCGGTGAATGAGGTCGTCACCGTCACCGCCCCCGGATTCATTTTCCTGCCCGGGGCCACCGTTACCGTGGGGGCCAGCACGGCGACTACCGTGGCGCTGGCGGCGGACGGCTCGTCCATGGGTTTCGTAGCAGCTCCAGGAGCAACCGGCATCCCCACCATCGCCGGGACGGCGCTCGATTTCCTGCCGAGCGTACCGCTCGAGCTGCCCGCGACCACGAATGTCACGGTCTCGGGAGCGGTCCCAGCGGCTGCCGGCACCGACGACCCGGCTACGGCGCCGTCACTGGTGACCCCGGAGCCCGGTTTCGCGTCCATATTCTACGACGCGCCCGACTTCCCCGCGGCGGTGGATCGGTTCTACAAGCTCGTCGTGACGGAGGACGGTGATTACACGATCACCATGGACTGGACCGTCGGATCGGATGTCGACATGTTCCTCTGTCCTGCGCCTGGGGCGATCACCGGCTCCTGCGACTTCGCGGCTGCGTCCGGGGCTATCCCTGAGAGCCATACCTACACGCTGACCGCTGGCACGTATTGGATTGTCGCCGATGACTTCGGGTTAGACGCGGCGCCCACAATTCTCAGCATCCTGATCGTTCGCTAGACGTTCGAAGGATCGGCACCAAGCAGAAACCCCCGCCGGGAAGGTCCCGGCGGGGGTTTCGCTGTCTGGCCATGTCAGGCGAGCGGCTCGTCCTCCCCCGCCACCATCCCGTTCCGGAACTGCCGCTGATACAGCCGCGCGTAGAGCCCGCCCAACGCCAGCAGCTCCCCGTGCGTTCCCTCCTCCACGATCCGCCCCCGGTCCACCACCACCAGCCGATCGGCCCGCTGCACCGTGCTGAGCCGGTGCGCGATGATGAGCGTCGTCCGCCCCACCAGCAGCTTGGCCAGCGCGTCCTCGATCAGCCGCTCGCTTTCGGTGTCGAGGCTGCTGGTCGCCTCGTCCAGGATCAGCACCGCCGGGTCCTTGAGGATTGCCCGGGCGATGGCCACCCGCTGGCGCTGGCCCCCCGACAGCTTCACGCCCCGCTCGCCGACGACGGTGTCGTACACCTGGGGCAGCCGCTCGATGAACTCGTGCGCGTGCGCCGCCCGCGCCGCCGCCTCCACGTCGGCGTCCGAGGCGCCGGGCCGGGCATAGGCGATGTTCTCCCGGATCGTTCCGCTGAAGAGCGCCGGCTCCTGCGGCACCACGCCGATGCTGCCGCGCAGATCGGCCAGCCGGAGCGAGCGGATGTCCACCCCGTCCAGGAGAATCCGCCCCCCATTGGGGTCCCAGAACCGCGGCAGCAGCGAGACCAGCGTGGTCTTCCCGCCGCCCGAGGGGCCCACCAGCGCCACCACCTCGCCCGGCGCGGCCGCGAGATTGATGCCGTCGAGCGTCCAGGGAAGCGAGGAGTCGCCCTGGTACCGGAAGCTCACGTTCTCGTACGCCACCCGGCCCCGCACCGGGGACGGAAGCGCTACCGGAGACACGGGGTCGGCGATCGCCGGCGACATCTCCAGGATCTCGAAGACCCGCTCCGCCGCGCCCACCGCCTCCTGGTAGCTGGTGAAGGCGGTGGCCAGAGCGCCGATGGACGCCGCGATGGTGATGGTATAGAGCAGGAACGACACCAGCGACCCGGCCGTCAGCTCGCCCGCGAGCACCAGCAGGCCGCCCTGCCAGAGCACGAAGACGATTCCCGCGAAGGTCGAGAAGGTGAGCATGCCGAAGAAGAGGCCGCGGGTCCGCGCCCGCTGCAGCGCCGTCCCCACGCTGGCCGCGATCCGCTCCCCGTAGCGCGCCCGCTCCGCCGGCTCCTGCACGAAGCTCTGCACCGTCCTGATCTGGGAGAACGCCTCTTCCGCCACCGCCGTGGCCTCCGCCACCCGGTCCTGCACGCCGGTCGTCATCCGGCGGAGCTTGCGCCCGAACACAATCGCGGTGCCCACGACCACCGGCGCCACGGCGAGCGCGGTGAGGGTGAGCTTGGGCTGGAGGAGGGTGAGCAGGACGACGCCGCCCACCAGCGCCAGCAGCTGGCGGGCAAATTCGGAGACCTGGTGGCTCAGCACCCCCTGGAGCAGGCTGATGTCCACGGTGAGCCGGCTGGTGAGCTCGCCGGTCCGGCGGTCGGCGAAGAAGCCGGGCGGCATCTCCAGCAGGCGGGAGAAGACCTCGCGCCGGAGCCCGGCCACCGCGCGCTCGCCCACGGCGCTCAGCCAGTAGGCCTGGCCGTAGTTGAGGAAGGCCTGGGCGATGAACAGGGCGACCAGGCCGAGGGCGATGCGGTCGAGCAGCGCCCGGTCATGCTGCACGAACGCGGCGTCGAGCAGGTACTTCACGATCATGGGGAAGGCGAGACTGAGCGCCGCCCCCGCCAGCAGGGCCAGCGTGGCCAGCAGGAGCTGGCCGCGATAGGGCCGCACCCGCGGCCACAGCCGCATCAGGCGACCGGGCGGCGGCAGCCGGCGCTTCGGCGTCTCAGGCGCGGTGGTCATCGCCCTGCTTGGGGTGGATCAGTGGTCGGGATGGACGTGCGCGACCGGCATTGCCGGCGGTCCGTCCGGCCGGTCGAGGATGATGACCTCTCTCGCCGGCTCGCGGTGCCCGAACGGCAGCGCGCGGTCCACCCCCATGGCCACGAAGAGGAGGGCGAGGTACAGCAGCGAGTAGCGGTACATCTGCCACGCCACCGGGGTGACGCCGCGCTGCCGGAGCAGCCGCACGCAGTACCACAGCAGGGGCGCGCCGAGGAGGGCCGCGGAGACGCCGTAGAAGACGCCCAGCGCGCCGAAGAAGGTCGGCATGACGGTGAGCGGGAGGAGCACGAGGGTGTAGACCAGCATCTCGTACTTGGTGCGGGCCTCGCCGTGCACGACCGGCATCATCGGCACGCCGGCCTTTGCGTATTCGGCCTGTTTGATCAGCGCCAGCGCCCAGAAGTGGGGCGGGGTCCAGTAGAAGATGATGGCGAAGAGGTACACCGCCGCGAGATCGAGCCGGCCCGTCATCGCCGCCCAGCCTACCAGCGGAGGAAACGCGCCGGCGGCGCCGCCGATCACGATGTTCTGCGGGGTGGTCCGCTTGAGCCAGATGGTGTAGACGAAGACGTAGAAGAGGAGCCCGCCGAGCGCGAGCCACGCGCTGAGCGGATTGACCAGATACCAGAAGATCCCGAACGCCACGGCGCCGAGGGTGATGCCGAAGAGGAGTCCGGCGGCGGGCGAGATCCGGCCGGAGGGTATCGGCCGGAGGCGCGTCCGGGTCATCGCCGAGTCGATGTCGCGATCGAACCACATGTTGATCGCATTGGCCCCGCCGGCCATGAGGTAGCCCGCCACCGTCACCCACAGCACCTGGGAGAGGGTGGGAAGGCCGGCCGGGGTGATGAACATCGGAGCGATCGTGGTCACCAGCAGGAGCGAGATGATGCGCGGCTTGGTCAGCGTCACCAGGTCGCCGGCCAGCGACGGCGGCTGTGCCCCGGCCACCGGCACGCCCGATGGGGTGAGCGCCGAGTGGTAAACCAGCACCACGAGCGCGGCCCAGACGAGCGAGCCGACCAGCAGATGGAGCGCCCGGAGTGACGGCGGGAGCAGGTGGAGCACCATCGCCGCCGCAACGATGATCTGAACGATCGTGGCACCGAACACCAGCAGCGCGGCCCGGCGCACTCTGGCCCCGTCCGCACCGGTCGTGCCCCGCACCCGCGCGGTCAGGTACACCACCGCCGCCAGGAAGGCGAAGGCGAGCACCCGATGGCTCCAGTGGAGCGCGGCGAGAGGGGCGTCGGGGGGCAGCAGCGTCCCGTTGCACAACGGGAACCCCAGGCAGAGCAGCCCGGCGTGGAAGTTGGCCACCTGGGCCCCGAACAGGATCACGATGAACCCGAGCCCCGCCGCGGCCAGCACCAGCCTGTGGGCCCGGTGCCGCTGCGCCGGGAGGGGTGCCGCGGCGCCCCTCGGGTCCGAGGCCCTGAGCGCCACGACCAGGAGGGCGGCGAGCAGGAGCATCGCGTTGGCCAAATGGGTGATGACGACCCAGGCCGGCAGGGCGAGCTTGACGGTGACGGCGCCGAGGAGCACCTGCGCCACGAGGAGGACGAGCGCCAGGATGGCGGGCCTGACCAGTGTCGGCTCGCGGCGGTGCCTGGACCACGCCACC
>CAYYXP010000029.1:0-4847 GCA_964475685.1 uncultured Gemmatimonadaceae bacterium
AACGGCTCGTACCGCTCGAGCCGGTGGGGACGCAGCCCCAGAAAGTCGTGCACGAGCGCCGTGGTCGCAACGGGATCACGGAAGAGCCGCTCGCGTTGAAGTACCAGCAGCTGGGGCCGGGGGAAGTGCTGCAGCCACCGGCGAAGCTGCTCCACGTAAATCCCTCTGCGGGTGTAGGAGTATCGATGGAAGTTGTAGCTGTAGTACCCGGGGTCGCTCCGGAGCCGCTCCTCCTCTCCCGCGAGCCGTTCGGCTTCCGCTGCGATCGCCTCCGCGAAAGAGAGCGGCTCCCGCCTCCCGCGGACTTCATGCTGGTAGTGGGAAAGCGCCCGGTCGATCGGATTGCGAAGCAACGCGATGAGCCTCGCGCCCGGCAGGAGGGCGGCGGCCCGCTCCGGAACCACTGGGTGGACCAGATAATAGGGCGAGGCGTCGAGCGTCAGCGCCCCGTCTCGCAGCCTGTGGTTGTACGGGAACCGTCCGCGATACCACCGGACGCCGCGCGCGTAATGCAGGTCGAAGTAATGAATCTCCTTGCCGAACGGCGGCAGCACGTCGGGATGCTCCACGAGATAGTTGAACAGGGAGGTCGTGCCACCCTTTTGCGCCCCGATGATCAGCGCCGACGGCAGTCCCCTCAACGGGCCGGTCAACTCCCGGTACTCGGCGCGAAGCCGGCGGAGCGGGCCTCCTACGGCCCCCACGATCCTCGGCCCGAGGCCTCGCTCAACGATCGGCATCCGGCCGCCTCCCTGGCCTCACCTTCACAAGACCGTCGGCGCCGGTGGCCGGGTAGCCCGGGAGCCACCGAGAGCCCGGCGGAGGAACTCCCCGGCCTGTCGCAAGGCCCAGACGCCGTGAGGACCGAGGAACAGCCCCGCGCGCAGCCTCGAGACTCCTAAGGTGACAACCGCGGCCGTGAGACCTGCCAGGAGGAGAACCGGCACGGTGCCGAGAAGGGCCGCCCGGGCCGCCTGGGCGGTGACGGCGACTGCACCTCCGATGACCGCGGCGAACAGGGCTCCGGGCACCTGCGCTCGTGTGAAGCGGGCCCACGACAGCCCCGTCACCGAGCGGCTCAACCCGGCCATGGTGATCCAGTTGATACCCATGGCGATCGACACCGCGACGGCGACGCCACCCACCCCCCAGCGCTGGCCGATGAATGCGCCGAGCACCACGAGGGCCGCGTACAGGCCCTGGAGGAGGGCCCGCACGTATACCTCACCCGCGGCCTTGGTGCAGGCGTCGCTGATCTTGCTGCTCATCCGGAACAGCAGACCGCAGGTGAAGAGCCGGAAGGGCAGCACGACGCCGGTCCACTTGGGGCCGAGGAGCGCCAGGATGAACTCCGGTGCAACCACCCACAGGAAGGCGCTGATCGGCAGCGAGATCAGGGCGACGATCGCGAGCGCGCGCTCATACGCACCGGCAAGGCGTTCGCGCTCGTTCTGGACCTGCGCCATGACCGGGAAGAGAACCCGGTTCACGATCCTTCCGAACACGGTCGCGGGCATCACCATCAGGCTGTAGGCGCGCCCGTAGATGCCCAGCGCCGCCGGGCCGAGCCACCGACCCACGACGAGGTTGTCGCCCTGCTGGGAAAGGACCGTCCCGATCTGTGCCAGCGAGTGACCGAAGCCGAAGCCGAGCAGATCCCGGCTCGCCCTCATGTCGAGGCTCGGCCGCACCGCGTGCCTGGTGGCGACGTACATGCCGATCGTGCGCAGCCCCACCTGCAGCAGGTTGGCCGTCACCAGCGCCCAGACCCCGTACCCCCTCCAGGCCAGGAACACCCCGACGCAGGCGTACCCCAGGACGTAGCTCGCGACATCGATCGCAACGTACAGGCGGAAGCGCAGCTCCCGGGTCAGGAGCGACTTGCCCACGGTATTCAGGCCGTCGATGGGAAACAGGAACGCCACCACACGGAGGACCGGCTCGACGGCAGGGATGCGGTAGAATGCGGCGATCTCAGGCGCGGCGAACCACACCACCGCACCGAGGACAAAACCGAGCACGCAGGAGATGGTAGAGGCTACGCGGACGTGCAGGCGGTCCAGCTCCTTGCGCTGGACGATGGCCGGCCCGACGCCGACCTGCGAGACGATCTGCGACAGGGAGATGACGACCGCGGCGGCGCTCATGACCCCGAAGTCGTTTGGCGTGAGGAGCCGACCCAGCGCCATGATCACGACCAGCTGGACGACCGCCTGGAGGCCCGTCCCGCTGAGCGTCCAGAGCATTCCGCCGAGCGCGCGCTTCGTCAGGCCGCGGGGCACCGTCCCGCCCTCGCCGGCGCCGTCAGACGTCACAGGCAACCCCCTGCGCCCGTCATGGGTAGTCCCCTGCGCCGGTCGACGCGGCGGATGGATGGAGTGCGGTGGGTACCGCGGTCATCGAGAATGGAAAAGTGGAACCGGGCCGGGATCGCTTCGCTGACCTGGTCAGCGGCCGACGGTCTCCCGGATCGGGGCGGCCTTCGCGAAACCGTCATAGCCGTACCGGAGCAGATCATCGCGGAGCAGGTCGTCGAGGATCACCTGCTGACCGGGGGCCAGGTCGTCCCGCCAGCGATTGCTCGTGCTCCGGATCGATGCCGCCTTGACCTCCCGCTCGAACGCCGCCGACTCGGGCAGTTCCGCGAACTCCAGGGTCCGCCTGAAGGTCTCCAGCGGTTGCTCGCAGAACGCCTCGTACTTGACCTCGAAGAAGCGGTTCGGATCCAGCGCTCGGCGGGCCGATTCCATGGCCCGCATCTGAAGCCGCCACTCGAGCCCCGCCAGTGCGGTGAACGAGCGGTCGTAACTTTCCCAGGTGGCCTGATCTTCGGGCGAGAGGAGGCCCGCCCGCCACCCCTGCGGGCCGTACCAGCCTCGCCAGAAGCCGACGTGCAGCAGCGAGCTGGCCACGGCCCGGCCATCGCGAAGGACATGGATGAACTTCGCGTCCTCGAAGATCTCATTGAGGAAACCGATGCGCGGCCACCCAGTGATCTTGATGAGCAGGCGGTCGCGCTTCCCGGTGAGCATCGGCTCGAATGCGGCACGGACCTGCTTCTTGACCCGGGCACTCACGTCCGACCGGAGGAGATCCCGGCACGGTTCGGAGAAGCCGTAGGCGTAGTGGTCCCAGAATCGATAGTTCTCGCCGGGCCGGATCCTGTCTCCGAGAAGCCGACCAAGCAACGGATTATCCATCGCCGCGACGGCCAGCCGGTTCCACGCCGGCCTATCGGGATAGCGATGGGTGAACCCGGATAGCCACATCAATTGGGGGTGCTTGGCAAGGAGGCGATGGAACAGGGTCGAACCGCAGCGCCCGGTTCCCACGATGATGATCGGCTTGATAGTTTTCGTCATCTGCCGGTTGGTCACTCCCTTGACCGTGGTTCAGGGCGTGGGGTGGGTGCCCACATATCCGTGCTCTCGCAAGCACGATCCATGCCCCGAGCCGCACTCAACTGCTTCTCGCTTGTCGCACCGGGAGGGTCCTCCCGGGTCGCGGCTCCAGGGGTGGCGGTCCACCCAACCCGCCCCGGGCAACTTGACCCCGGTACGCGTGTAAGGCAATCTACCACAGGCACATCGGGAAGGGCACCTCGGCCCGCCTAACCCCGAATGGGTGGCGGCGTCGGGGAGGTGATCGGCCGGCTTCTTGCTGATTGGCGGGGCTGTTGCGCCTCCGCGACAACGGACGTCTGCTGCGGGACGAGAGGAGTCTGGTACCTTGGCCGCCAAACCGAACTTCTTCATGGTGGGTGCCCCCAAGTGCGGGACGACGGCACTCTACCGATATCTGAGCCCCCATCCCAGCATCTTCCTGTCGAAACTCAAGGAGCCGCATTTCTTCGCGAAGGATCTGGGAACCTATCCGGCCGTCAAGACACTGGAGGACTATTCCGGGCTCTTCGCCAGGAGCACCAGCGAGCACCTGAGAGTTGGCGAAGCATCGGTGTACTACCTGCGGTCCTCCGTCGCCATCCCCAACATCCACGAGTTCAACCCGGAGGCCCGGATCATCGCGATGCTCCGGAACCCGGTGGACCTGGTGTATTCGCTGCACTCGCAACTGCTCTACTGGGCGGAGGAATCCGAGCCGGACTTCGAGACCGCCTGGCGCCTGCAGGAGCGGCGGCGCCAGGGACAGGACCTCCCGCCGCGCAGCCGTGAGCCGTCGCTGGTGCAATACGAGCACATCGGCCGCCTGGGCACCCAGACCGAGCGGTTGCTGTCGATCTTTCCTCGGGAGCAAGTGAAGCTGATCCTCTACGACGACTTCGCCGCCTCGCCCCAGACGATCTATGACGAGGTCCTCGAGTTCCTGGATGTGCCGCACGACCACCGGTCAGAGTTCCCCCGCGTCAACGAAAACAAGCGAACCCGCCTGCCGTGGCTGGGGCAGTTCCTCCGCAAGCCGCCGCTGGTGCTGCGCAAGACCTACCGGGGCCTGAAGCAGGCGGTCGGACCGAAACGGATGGATGCCTTGAGGAGGGAGGTCGTCGAGCACAACACGGTGAAGGAACGCCGTTCGGCGCTGTCACAGGCCTTTCGCGCCGAGCTGGTGGAGGTCTTCCGCGAGGAGGTCGCCCTCCTCGGTAGCATCCTCGGGCAGGATCTCCGCCATTGGACCTAGGAGAGCGCTCCTAGAGCCAATGCTTCAGGCTTCGGCCGATGAGGTCGGAGGTCTTCGTGATGTCCTCGCGGAAGTGCCCGGTGAGTTCCTGGCGCAGCTCCGCGGGGAGCGGAGGGGCCTTTCGCATGGTCCTGGAGCGGAGCCGCCGCACCCAGTTCGCCGCCTGGACCGGAACCCAGGGCTTGAGCGCAGACCGGAGGGTATCGCTCGTC
>CAYYXP010000030.1:0-3841 GCA_964475685.1 uncultured Gemmatimonadaceae bacterium
TCGAACCCGCTCGGCGGAAGTTGAACCAGGAGCCGTCGCTGCTCCCCCTCGAGCACCCAGGCGAGGTCCCAGTAAGTGCCCATGTAGGCCACGAGCACGGCAGGCTCGAGCTCCTTCGGCGCGGCCCGCAGCACCTCTTGAGCACCGGCCAGATCGCCCTGGGCGAGGTGGACCATCGCCTTGTTCTGCAGGAGCTCCCAATGCGCCGGGGCGAGCGCGAGTCCCTGGTCACTCGCTCGGAGCGCCTCGGGGTACCGCCGCAACCACATCAGGGTCCGGGCCAGCCGCCGCGCGGTGTTCACCGAGCGCGGGTCTATCGTCTGCGCCTCCTGGAGGTGCTGCAGCGATTCCTCCCATCGGCCGAGCGTCTGTTCCGTCAGGGCGGTTGCCACCAGCAAGTCGGCGTCGCGCGGCGCGACGCGCCGGCCGATTGCGTACTGCTCCAGCGCCTGGGTGTAGTCGTGGGTGATCCGGTAGTGGTAGTCGCCGAGGGCGAGCCGTCCCTGCGGGCCATTGGGAGCAAGGGCCAGCGCCCGTTCCGCGGCGGCGCGGGCCGCGTCACGATCTTCGGGGCCCGGCGCCGTGAGGAAGTAGAGGAGGGAGTGAACCTGCGAGCGCCGGGCCCAGGCCAGCGCGAACACGGAGTCGAGCGCGGCGGCCTTCTCGTAATGGCTGAGTGCCTGGCGCAGCGTCACCGGGTCGGTGGTGCCCATGGCGTTGGAGACTTCCTCGCCCTTCAGGTACGCGTCATAGGCGGTGAGGTTCTGGGTGGGCTTCTCCGCGAGCTGGTCCCGCTGGCCGGCGCCGAGTGCAACATCGAGCGCCTGCACCACGCGGCCGGCGATGTCGGCC
The DNA here is from genome assembly GCA_964475685.1 of uncultured Gemmatimonadaceae bacterium. Classification (GTDB taxonomy): domain Bacteria; phylum Gemmatimonadota; class Gemmatimonadetes; order Gemmatimonadales; family GWC2-71-9; genus CAVVWJ01. The sequence goes on from CAYYXP010000030.1 coordinate 853, forward strand.
TGGACCTGGAAGACGTCGGTGAGCGGCGCGTCGAAGGGCTGCTGCCACTTTGCCGCAGCAGTCGAGACCTGGATCAATTCGGGGCTCACCTGGACCCGGCTCTGGCCGGCTGCACCTTTTTCCCAGCGCACCGTTCCGGTCAGGAGGTACTGCACGCCCAGCTCCTGGCCGATCTGCTGGGGGCTCTTGGGCGTCTTCTTGTACTGGCTCGAGCTGCTGCGGGCCGTCACTTCCAGGCCGGCAATGCCGGTCAGCTTGCCGCGCACGGCGTCAGTCACGCCATCGGCAAAGTACTCGTCTTCGGCGGGGCCGAGGTTCTCGAACGGGAGCACGGCCACACGCTTGGGGCCGGTGCCGCGGTCCTCGGTGGCCCGGTGGCCCCGGAACAGCAGGAACATGCCCATGCTCGCCATCACCAGCAGCCCGAGCACGAAGGCTGGCGCCGCGACTCGTCGCGGCCGGGATGGAGCACTCGGTGCCGCCGTCGGAGCGACGCCGGCCTGCGTCGGAGCCTGCTGCGCCACCGCGGCGGGCACCGGCACGGTATGGGCGGACGGCGCCAGGGCCCGGGCGAACTCGGCGGCGGTCTGGAACCGGTCCGCCGGCACCGGGGCAAGCGCCTTGAGCAGCGCCTGCTCCACCGATTCGGGCACGGTGGGACGCACCTGCCGCACCCGTGGCACTTCGCCGGTGAAGCGCCGCGCCAGGATGGCCTGCGCCGTGGGGCCAGTGTAGGGCGGCTCGCCGGCCAGCATCTCGTAGAGCACCACGCCGAGCGAGTAGAGGTCGCTCCGGCCGTCGAGCTCCCGCTCCCCGGCGCCCTGCTCCGGGCTCATGTAGGCCGGCGTGCCCACCACCATCCCGGTCTCGGTCAGCTTCTCCCCGCCCGACTTGTCCAGGACACGCCCGATGCCGAAGTCGGCGACCAACGTGTCGCCCTCCCGGGTGAGGAGGATGTTCTCCGGCTTGATGTCGCGGTGGATGATGCCCTGGCGGTGGGCGTAGTCCAGCGCGCGGGCCGCCTCGGTGGTGATGCGGAGCGCGTCCTCGAGAGGGAGCTGCTTCTCCCGGTTCAGCCGGTCCCGCAGCGACTCGCCCTCGACGTCCGGCATCGTGAACCAGAGCTGTCCCCCCGCTTCTCCGGAGTCGTGCACCGAGAGGATGTGCGGGTGCTGCAGCCGGGCAGCGAGCTTGATCTCCCGCTCGAACCGCTCCGGGCCGAGCGTCTGGGCGAGGTGCGGGTGCAGCACCTTGAGGGCGACGGGACGGTCGTGCTTGAGGTCCTGCACCAGGAAGACGGTCGCCATGCCGCCGCGCCCAAGCTCGCGCTCGATCCGGTAGCGGTCGGCCAATGCGGCCCGAAGGCGCGAGTCGATGTCGGCCATCAGGAGCCGCCCTCCGTCAGTTTCAGAAACCGCGGGTTCTTCCTGAGCGGGTCGAAGGTCGGGTCGATCTTGAGCCAGGCGGGCGAGAGATAGTACGGGACCTTGAGCAACGGCTCGAGCTGGTCGAGCGCCTTCTCCGGCTCGCCCAGCAGGATGTAGCTCCGGGCCAGCTGGTGCTGGAAGTAGGGACCGGCGAAGCCGTTGGTGGCGATCGGCGTGAGGGCAACCGCGCGCTCCCCCTCGTGGATCGCTTCGCTCTTGCGGCCCAGATAGGCAAGCGCCGTTCCCAGCGCGCTGTGGACTGCCGGGTCCTGAGATGTGACCTGAAGCTGCTGCTCGATTGCGATGCGCGCCGAATCGGCGTAGGCTCGAGCCCGAGTCTGATCGCCGCGGAGCCCGTACGCCCCCGCCAACGCGAGCCCCCAGGCGCCCCGATCGCCGTCGAAAGGCTCCGGTCCGAGGCCCAGGAGCAGCTTCACGTGCTCCTCGTCCAGCGCCCAGTACAGATCGTAGAAGGTTGCAAAGTACGCGACCATCGACGCGGGCTCTATCCCCGGCGCGGAACGAGGGACCGTCCTCGCTCCAGCGAGGTCCCCCTGGGCCAGGAAGACCATGGCCTTGAACTCGAGGGCCGTGACGTTGGTCGGCGCCAGGCTCATCGTGTAGTCGTAGGCCTCGAGTGCCTCGGGGTAGCGGCGGAGAAAGAGCAGGCAGGTCCCCAGCCGCCGCGCCGTCTGGGCCGAGCGCGGGTCGAGCTGTCGAGCCTGACGCAGGTGCTCGAGAGCCTCGGACCACCGGCCCAGATTCTGCTCGGCCAGCGAGCCCACGACAATGAGGTCGGCATTGCCGGGTGTGGTCCGCTGCCCCAGCGTGGCCTGCTCCAGTGTGCGCTCGTTGTCCCTTTCCACCAAACGGTAATACTCGGCCAATGCCAGCCGCCCTTCCGCCCGCGAGGGCGCCAGGGCCAGGGAACGGTCGGCGGCCTGCCGCGCCGCAGTCGCCGTCTCCGGGGCGGGAACCCCGTTCCCGTAAATCGTGGAGTAGGCCCGCGACAACTGGGCCCAGGCCAGCGCGAAGCCGGAGTCGAGCGCCACCGCCTGCTGGTAGTAGTCCACCGCCCGGCGGAGCGTCGCCGGATCACCGACCGACATCCCCCCGGTGACCTCCTCGCCGTGGAGGTAGGCGTCATACGCCGCGATGTTACCCGTGGGCCGCTCGGCCAGCGCCTGCTTCTGGCCGGCGCCCAGCGCCACGTCGAGCGCCTCCGCCACTCGGCCGGCCACGTCGGCCTGGACCTGAAAGACGTCCGTCAGGTTGGCATCGAACGGCTGCTGCCACTTGGTGGAGCCGGTGCTGACCTGGATCAGCTCGGGGCTCACCCGCACCCGGCTCTTGTCTCCCTCGCCCTTCTCCCATCGCACCTTCCCGATCAGCAGATAGTCCACCCCCAGCTCGCGCGCGATCGTCGCCAGGTCCTTGCTGCTCTTCTTGTACTCGGCGGCGCTCCGGCTGGCGGTCACCTGGAGGCCGGGGATGGTGGCCAGCTTGCCCCGGATCTCGTCGGTGACGCCGTCGGCGAAGTATTCGTCGTCCGCGCTGCCGAG
>CAYYXP010000031.1:0-29174 GCA_964475685.1 uncultured Gemmatimonadaceae bacterium
ACCCGATGCCGCCCCGGTGCGGCGCGCCCTCCGGAAGGTTGATGAGACGGTGGGCGTGGTCCGGGAGCGGCTGCGTCGGCGTGGGGAGCTCGAGCGAACGCTGCTGCTGGTCGTGAGCGACCACGGCGCCACCACCGTGCATACCCACCTCGATCTGGCTGGCTGGTTTCGCCGGCAGGGGATTCCGACCCTCTCTCATCCGGTGATCTGGGAACGCCATCCGCGGGCGGCCGTGATGGTGGCCGGCAACGGCTCGGCGATGGTCTACGCCAGGCCGGCCGAACCGCGCGAGCGCCGCTGGACGGTGGAGCGGTTGCGCCAGGGTGACGCTTTCGGCTCAGAGCACGATGTTGTGGCGGCCCTCCTCGCGGAGCCGGCGGTGGCTCTGGTAGCCGGGGAGAGCGCGGGCGGCGGAATCTGGGTGGGAAGCGCGAGGGGGGGCGCCCGCCTCACGGCGACGGCCGACGGCATCGCTTACGACCCCCTCGACGGGGACCCGCTCGCTGTGGGCGGCCCGCGCACAATGACATCGCGCGGCTGGCTGGAGGCGACCTGGGACGCGGCCTTCCCCGATGCCGCTTTCCAGCTGCTCGATCAGTTCAGGGCCGATCGGACCGGCGACCTTGTCGTGGTGGCCGAGGAGGGTTTCGATTTCCGGGAGCGATTCGAGGTGCCGGAGCACAAGGCGGGACACGGCAGCCTGATCCGGGCCCACCTGCAGACTCCGGTGTGGGCGAGCGAGCCGGTGCCGGCGGGGCCGCTCCGCACGGTGGACCTCTTTCCGGCCATGCTCGACTGGCTGGAGGTGCCGGTGCCTCGGGGAATAGACGGGGAGGCGGTCTGGCTCCCTCGGTCGCGGTTGGGCAAAGCGCACGACCCCATCGCCGTTCCCGTCCCACCGACCCGGGTGCGCAGCTCCGTGGGATAAGGCGTTAACGTTCGGACCGGTAGCCGCGACGGCTCGCGGGCACGAGTTGCGACGGCACACCCCTTGCTCCCCGCACATCAGCGACGCGCTTCGAGAGCATGTAGACGACCTCGCCTCCGGACCTGGAGCCACATGCGTCAGTCCAAGACGGTGATTTCGCTCGTGATTCTCCTGGTCATCGCCCTCCACGTGGTGCCGATCATCTCCAAGGCCAGGCGCAAGACCATCTGGCCAATCCTCGACTGGGCCATGTACAAGAACGCCCAACCTCCCGGCCCCATCCAGGCCGATGTCAAGCACCTGATCGGCGTCACATCCAGCGGGGAGCGGGTCGCGTTGACCAGCGACACCATCGGGGTCAGTTCCTTCGTCATTCAACAGCTCTACATCGTGCCGATCAGGTCGGGCGATTCCTCCGCCGCCCGACAACTGGCGGAGCGGGTCAATCTCGTGCGGAGCGATCCGTTCGTCGAGATCCGCCTGGAGAGCGAGCGGTACACGGCGACCGATACCGGGGTCGTTCGAAACGACAATCCGGCCATTTCGTACCAGATCGACCCTCCGCCCCGAGATGAGGTGATCCCGTGAAGCGATGGATCGAACGATGGAATGGGTATTGGTTTCCCGGATCCTCCACTCTGTATCTCGCGATCGCGCGAATCATCCTGGTCGCGGCCCAGCTGTTCTGGTTTTTCCCGTCGCTGGATAAGCACCTCAACCGCCTGCTGAAGAACCCGGATTTCATCAATCCGCAGCTCTTCATCCAGGCGATCGCAGCGGTCTTCCCTCGCGAGACCTTCTTCACGCCGCCCGTGTTCACCGGGCTCTACTGGGTGACCGCCGTGGCCGGCGTCGTCGCCCTGGTGGGACTGTTCACCCGGCCGTCAATGTTCGTCTTCGCCCTGGGGATCTGGTTCTTCGTCACCCACGAATATTCCTATGGAGATCGGCACCATACCGAAGCGATCTACTCGATCCTCCTCCTGTGCCTCGCCTTTTCCCCATCGGGCGACCGGCTTTCTCTCGATGCGGTCCGCCGCCGGCGAGGGAGCACGCAGGGTACAGGCACCAGCGAGCTGGCCATGTGGCCGCTCAAGTTCGCCCATGTGCTGATGTCCCTGACGTATTTTTCCACCGGAGCCAGCAAGCTGATCGAGGGCGGGCTCACCTGGATGAACGGCTATACCCTCCAGCGCTACACCTTCAACGACGCCATCAATCGAGGCTTTCCGGTCGGCATCTGGCTGGGACAGCAGCATGAGCTGGCTATTCTGCTCTCGGTCTTCACCATCCTGTTCGAGCTGTTCTTCTTTCTGTCTCTCTTCCTTCCGCGGTGGGCGCCGCTCTTCTTCGCGAGTGCCATCATGTTTCACGTCGGCCTGTACGTGGCGTCGGGGCACGACTTCTTCCAGCACATCGTGCTCAACTTCGCGCTGTTGATCTGCATCTCTCCAGGCTGGTGGGAGACCCGGCTGGGCAAGTACTTCGACCGGAACCGGGGCGACCGGCCGGCGCGCTGGCACCAGCCGGCCTAGCTCTCTTCTCCATCCCGCGCGTCCCCGACATACATTCCCGGCGCTACCAGCCTGCGCACGGGGCCGCTATGTTAGCTGTCGTGCCCGGCGCGGCCGCGAGCTGCAGGGTACTCCGGCCTTCCGGCCAGGACCGGAAGGTGCCGGAAGCAGACCATCAGGGTCCGTAGCTCAGTTGGATAGAGCGCTTGCCTCCGGAGCAAGAGGTCGCGCGTTCGAGTCGCGCCGGGCCCATTCCCTCCTCCGTCACATCCTCCCCCATCCGCTACCCCAGCTTCGGCTCGAACCACTCCCGCGCCCGCTCCTCGAAGTACGCCTCAAGCGAGGGGTAGACGTCCGATTCCACGCTCAGGAAGTCGACCAGGTCCCCGGGGTCAGCCTCCTCCTGCGGTCGCGGAGCCGGTAGACCCTTGCTGCGCTCTGAGATGGCGGAAGTGCGAATGATTGCAGACTGCAAAGAGAAGGAAATCAGCCTACTCAGTAACAGCTTACATACAAGAGACTTAGGTCACCACCCTCACACGGAATGGCTCTTGCTCACTTGCCTGGCTCTCGCCTAGTCACCCAAGGACGGACCCGTGGCCGGAGCACTGGGCCCCGACAGAGTACGTCGACGCAACGGCGGCTTCACCATCGTGGAGCTGCTTGCTGTCGTCACCATCATTGGCACCCTGGCCGCGATAGCCCTCCCCAAGTCGAAGGAGGCGGTCGAGCGTGCCCGGGTGGCCCGGGCCATCGGGGACCTCCAGGCAATGGGGGTCGATCTCGACTCCCAGGACACGTTGCCCGACGGGTTGGACTTCTTCGGGCCGATCCGCGATGATCCCTGGGGAAGGCCCTATCAGTACAACAAGTTTCCACAGGGCAAGGGGGCGCCGCCGGGAGCGCGCATGGACCGCTTCCTCGTTCCCATCAACACCTACTACGACATCTACAGCCTCGGGAAAGACGGCGATTCTTCCCCGCCCCTGACGGCCAAGGGCAGCCAGGACGACGTCGTTCGAGCGAATGACGGCGGCTTCATCGGCCTCGCCTCGAAATACTGACCAAGCCATGCCCTCCCTCCGGGCCTATCTCCAGACGCGAATCGCCCGCCGGGTCTTCGGACTCTTCCTGCTGTGTGCCGCGGTGCCGGCCGTGACCCTCGCCGCGTCCGGCTACTGGCTGGTCTCGAAGGAGATGCGCTCGCAAGCCGGCGTCCAACTCGCCCAGGCGAGCAAGATCTCGGGCACGCTGCTGCTCGCACGCTTTCACACGGCCGATGAGGCCCTCCTCGTGGCGCGAACCATGATCGCCGACCACCAGGCTCCGGCCTCCGGCAAGCACGCCCGTCTCCGGAGTCTCTCCCGAGTCGGCGGGAACGAGGTCCAGGAGGTGTTGTGGGGCACAGCGACCCTGCTTCCCCGAATCTCGAAGGACGTGAGCGAGCATCTCCGGCGTGGCCGGCCGGCCGTGGTCGTGAGCCAGGATCAGCGGGACTCCCGGATCTATCTCGTCAGAAATCTTTCCGGAGACGGGGCGACGGAGGCCCGGCTGTGGGCAGAGCTCTCTCCCGACTTTCTCTGGGGAGACAGCGAAACCGAGTCCGTCGCGCCGGAGGGGGTCGAGCTCTGCGTGTTCGGATCGCAGGGCGCACGACCGATCTACTGTTCTCCCGGGGCCGGGGAGATGGTCGCACGTGCCGGGGAGCGGAAGCAGGGAAAGCGCAGCGAAATCATCCTGAGCCGTGAGGAGGAGGTCGTCACCGGCAGCTCTACGGTGTTCCTCGGCTTCGAGTTTGGTGCCGACGCCTGGACGGTGGTGCTGGAGCAGCCGCTCGTGTCCATGTCGAAGGCCAGCGAGTTCGGGCGGACCGCCATCTTTACCCTCGTCATCGGGCTGGGCCTCGTCACCCTCGCCAGCAACGTCCTCCTGCGTCAGAGTCTCGACCCCGTCGCCCGCCTGCAGGAAGGCACCCGGCGTCTGGCGGAGGGCGACTTCAGCGCGCCAGTCGAGGTTTCGACCGGTGACGAATTCGAGGACCTCGCGAAGTCCTTCAATACCATGGCCACCGGGCTTCGCGAGCAATTCGGTCTGCTCGCCGCCCTCCAGGCGGTGGACCGGGAGGCCCTGACCGCGCACTCCGACGCCGGAATCATCGCCGCGGGCGTTCAGCGCCTGTCCGAGCTGGTTTCACGCCCCCACGGGGTCATCGTCGCCGTCGCCCGCCGTTCCCGGGAGGTCTCCCCGCTCACGGTGTGGAGGCCATCCGCCGCCGGGACGCTGGTACACGAAGAGATCCGGGTGCCGTCATCCGACCTCGATGCCCTGGGTGGACTGGCCCCGGCGACCGAGCTGTCGGCGGACGATTCCCGAGGCGGCATTCTCGACGCGCTGAAGCTTGACAGGGCCGGCGGCTGCCTCGTGTTGCCGCTCCTCGAGCACGGTACTGCGTTCGGGGTGGTCGCCCTCACCCGCGCTCCGGGAGACGCCCGGGCATTTTCGTCGTACGAGACCAATCGGCTGCGGCAACTGGTGGATCAGATGGCGCTCGCGCTCTCGCACTGCCTGGTGCTCGAGCGGCTGAGGGCCCTGAGCTGGGGGACTCTCCAGGCCCTGGCGCGGACCATCGACGCAAGCTCCCCGTGGACCGCGGGTCACTCGGAGCGGGTGACGCGGGTCGCGATGGCGATCGGCCGGCAGATGCAACTGGGCGAGGACGAGATCGAGCGGCTGCACCGGGGAGGGCTGTTGCACGACGTCGGAAAGATCGGGATCCCACCCGCGGTGCTCGACAAGCCTGGGGCGCTCGATCCGGAGGAGCTGGCCATCGTCCAGGCCCATCCGGTGGTGGGCGCACGTATCCTGCAGCCGATTGGGGCCTACGAAGACGTGATCGGCATCGTGCGCCACCACCACGAGCGGTTCGACGGCGACGGGTATCCCGACCGCCTGGCAGGCGCCCGGATTCCATTCCTCGCGCGGGTGCTCGCTGTGGCGGACGTGTACGACGCGCTCGTGTCGGACCGCCCCTACCGGGCAGGCTGGGTCCCCGACGTGGCCATCAGCCACATCGCCGGAAGGGCCGGCAGCCACTTCGATCCCGACGTGGTAAAGGCATTCCTCGATCTGGTAGACGGGGAGCAGTGGGCCGCGGCGACCGGCGCTGACCCCCTGGAATCGAGTCCCCAGCTCGCCGGCCTGGGCGCAGAAGCGAACCCATGGGAGAACCAGTATGATGGCTGATCCGAACCAGAACGACTGGCAGCGAGCGGGCGACGAGCTCAGTGCGCCGCCTGCCCCCCACAAGTCCCTCGCGAGCGGCGATCTGGCGAGCGCCATGGAGCTCGATCAGTTCTTCCAGGCGCTGGGCACCGTCATGCGCCTCGCGCCGAAGGAGGAGGAACCCAAGCCGGTGGAGGCGCGCGCGGAAGTCGCCAAGCGGGAGCGCCGACCCCAGGCCCTGCTCGTCGTGGCGGTATTGCTCCTGCTGGCCGCGGCCTTCCAGGCTCCGCTGCTGCGCCTGCTGTCGAAAGACATCCCGGTCCCCGATGAAGTCCTCGGCAGCTGGAGCAGCGCCTCCCCGCGGTACGCCGATCGCGGCTTCGCCATCACCGTCGACACTCTCCGCCTCCAGCTCGGGCCCGGCAAGTCCGCCGCCTACCCGATCACGGGAGTCCGCAGGGCCGGGACTGCGGATTCCGCCCGCTTCACGATCAGCTATCGGGACGGCTCCTCCCTTCTGGAGATGGCCCTTCGGGTGGACGAGGAGGCCGGCCTCCGGCTCGCGAACCTTCCGGCGGTCGCCTGGCGGAGAGATGGTCGTTAGCGTGCTCCGCGGAGGCGACCGGCGGGAGTATCATTCCAGCGTGCCCTCAATCGCCCGCGCAGCCATCGGCCTGCTCCTTCTCGTCACTGGCTGCGGGAAGCCGGCGTCGAAGGACCAATCCGGCGCGGCGCGGGACACCACAGCGATCGAAGACGACACAGCCGCGAAAGAATCGCGGCGAGGCCTGGGAGACATGTTCCGCCTTCCCGAGCCGGTAGATGAAGACGCGGAACCCTCGGAGGAAGACGACACCCCGGACTCCGAGTAGCCCGCCGAGCCGCCCGCCTGTTGGCACCTGCCCCTTACGAACTCACGTCACACCATCCGTTCGCCGACGCCAGATGAACACGGGAACCTCGAGCAGGCCCATTACCACCACGACGGCATCGAACAGGCCGAGGCGGCGAACGTACCCGGCCACAGGCCTAACCCCCTTCCCCATCCGCAATCGAAGGGATAAGGTAAAGACTTGGCCCCGTTGTCCCCTTGCTCATGAGGCGCCTATGCCATCCCATTTCCGTGTTTGCGTTCCTCTTGCCCTCGGGCTTGTTGTCGCCGCGACCTCCGTGGCCAGCGCCCAGGGGATCGAGGAGCCCCGTATTCCTCTCACGACGGCAGTGACGGAGCTCACCCGCTTCCGCGCGGAATACTCCGACAATCTCACCCGGAGGGACGTGAAGGCGCTGGTGGCGATGTATGAGCCGGACGCCATCGTGGTCCGGGCGGACGCCATGACCATCACCGGCAAGGCTGCGCTCGAGGCCTGGCTGACCGAGCGGACCGTGGATATCCAATCGGGGACGCTCAAGTCGGACACTCTTCGCGTCTTCGGCAACACGGCAATAGACGTGGGGGCCACAACGATCACGCGGAAGGGAGGCGGGCAAACCGTGACCCGTTATCTCGTCGTGTTCAGGCGTGGAACGAAGGACTGGAAGATCTTCCGCGTGGCGCTGATCGCGAAGGGAGAGTAGGAACCTGGAGCCCGGCCGGGCGCGAGGCGGCGCGCCCGTCTCGCTTGCCCTGCCGGAGCTGGATCAGAGCTGCAGGAGGCTTCCCACCAGCAGCGCCAGCACGAACGCCGTGATGAGCACGTAGGTCCGGTCCCGTTGGCGGGCGAAGGCGTAGAGCGAGAACGCCACCCGCGCGACCGGCGTTGCGATGAGCACGAGGAGGCCGAGCTGGATGAGGCCCCGCCCGCCCGGAGCCAGTGCCCCCTTCACGATCCCGCCCACACGCTTCAGGTCTTCCGGCTCGCCGGTATAGGTCTCGTGATGAGGCGGCACCGAGCCGTACCTGATCAGGTAGAGCGCCCCACCGGCCAGCACCAGTGCCGCGGCGGCGAAGACCCCCACCCGAAGCAGCGTGGCAAGCCGCAGCTCGACGTCGTGGTCAGATATGGCCGGCTGCGCCATTGTAGATCATCTCCACCGCCAGCGCGGCGATCACGAGGGCATAGACGACGCGGAGCACATTCTGGCGGGTGCGCGCCAGCACGCGCACACCGAGCGCCGCACCGGCCAGGACGCCGAGTACAACCGGCATGGCGATTCCCGGGTCGATGTAGCCGCGCGCCAGGTAGATGCCGGCGCTCGCCGCCGCCGTCACCCCCATCATGAAGTTGCTCGTGGTCGTGGACACCTTGAAGGGCAGGCACATCGCCTGGTCCATCGCCACCACCTTCAGCGCACCCGAGCCGATGCCGAGCAGGCCCGAGAGGGTGCCCGCGCCGAGCATCGCCCCGAAACCCAGGGGCACGTTCTGGACGTGGTATTCCTTCTCCCCGGCCACGCTGGGATACGAGCCGTCGAGCCGGAGCCTGACGGCGATCGGGTCCCGCACCGACACCACATGCTCCGGCTTCGGGCGTAACGCCGCATAGGCGGAATAGAGCAGCACGAGACCGAAGACGACGGAGAGGGCCGAGGTCGAGATGAGACCGGCGAGGTAGGCGCCGAGGAGTGCGCCCACGGTGGTGGCGACCTCGAGGAGCATGCCGACCCGAATGTTCGTGAAGCCCTCCCGGACGTACGCCGCCGCCGAGCCCGATGACGTGGCGATGACGGCAACGAGGGAAGCGCCCACCGCGTAGCGGAAGTCCACTCCGAATGCCAACGTGAGCAGGGGAACGATGACGACGCCGCCGCCGAGCCCGGTGAGCGCCCCCAGCAGGCCGGCGACGAGCGAGCCAAGCCCCACGAGGAGGGTGAAGGTGAGCGTGCTCATGCCCCAGTATAGCGCCGGGCGAGGCCGCTCCCTATGTGGGGCCCCCGGATCCGCCGGGGCCGGGACGACGCTCCCACAGCGGGGAATGTCGAGTTATTGTGGGAGGTGCTTCTCTCTCGTCCTCACCTCCGAGGTCTCCTGTACGCGGCGGTCGCCGGCTCGATCGCCGCGTACATCGTGCTGGGGCACTTCTATTCCGCGCCCTTCGGGGTCGTGGACATGGATCAACTCTGGTGGGCGGCGCGTTCCCTGCTCCAAGGAGAGGATCCCTATCAGACCATCGGGACGAGCGGAGTCGCCTTCCCTCTCTATTATCCCCTGACCGCCGCCATCGTGTCCCTCCCATTGGGGCTCCTCCCGCTCGAAACCGCGCGGATGGTCTTCGTGGGCGGGGGTGCGGCGCTCTTCGGGTACGCGGTCGGCAGGGAGAGGCCCTACCTCTGGCCCACGTTCTTCGGCCTCCCCTTCCTCGTTTCGGCGCGCAGTGCCAATTGGCCCCCGATCCTGACCGCGGCAATGCTGCTGCCGACGCTCGGCTGGCTCGCTGCGGTCAAGCCGAACCTGGGGGTCGCGATGCTTGCCAGCGCGCGCGGCAAGCGGGACGTGCTTGTGATCCTGGGGGGCGGCGCCGTGCTGCTCGCGGCGAGCCTGGCGGTGAATCCACGCTGGCCGTGGGAGTGGCGCGAGGCGCTGGCCGCCTCCGAGCATTTTCGTCCGCTCCTCGTCCGCCCCGGGGGGGTCGTGATGCTGGCGGCGCTGCTCTGCTGGCGGGATCCGGATGCGCGCCTCCTCCTTGCGCTCGCGGTGGTTCCGCAGACCGGGTTCTTCTACGACTCCCTGCCCGCCTGCCTCGTGGCAAGGAACCGGAAGCAGGCGGCCATCATCGCCCTCAGTACCCAGATCGCTTCGGTAACGCGAGGGTTCTTCCCGGCGCCCCAGGGATTCGAGGACAAGGCGTGGAAGTACGGCATCGTGTCGCTGTGGCTCGGACTGGTGCCGCCACTGCTCATCGTCCTTCACCGCCGGTTTGGACGGGAACCCGTCCCGGCTCCCCGATAGCGCGCGCCGCACATCCCTGGCCCGCCGCGTAACCCGACCTCATCCCTGCTTCGACGGCCCATCCTCGTTGCCGCCACGCTCGCGCTGGCGCCCAGGGCCGCTCCGGCCCAGATCGAGCTGCAGGGATTCCTCGGATCGTCGGTCAGCTCGCCGTCCCCACTCTCGATCACCCAGGAGGGGCAGCCCGACCTGCACCTCACGGGGCACTGGGCCACGAGGCCGTTTCAACCGACCTGGTATTACGCCGCGAGGGTGGCGTACTGGAGGGGAAACCGGGGCTGGGCGCTCGACTTCACCCATCACAAGATGTACCTGAGCGACCCTCCCGAACCCATTCAGCAGTTCGAACTCAGCAATGGCCTAAACATGGTGACGGTGAGCCGGGCATTCAGGAGCCGGGAGCTGTCGTGGGCGGTGGGCGGCGGGCCGGTGGTGACCTTTCCCATCACTCGTGTGCGTGGAGAGGGACTGGAGCGGGGTCGGGGCTTCTGGGGGGGCTACTTCCTGTCGGGAGGGACCGTGATGGCGAGCGTGACGCGCCGGTTTCCGCTGGCGGCCGGGGTTTTCCTGAGTCTCGACAGCCGGGTATCGGCGACGTATGTGCGTGTCCCGGTGGCAAACGGGCACGCCTCCGTGCCCAACCTGGCGCTCCACTTCCACGCCGGCCTGGGATACGGCGGACCCCGGAGACCGGAGCCCTAGGTGATGGCTCCGGGTTCCGCCGCCGCGGGAGAGGGCCGGAACTCCAGGTGATCGGCGCGGATGATGAAGAAGCCGCGAGGCGTGGACACGCGGGACAATCGCTCACCGGCCATGTTCACCATCCGCTGGGTCACGCCGGGAAAGATCGGCGCGACGTCGTACCAGACGGACGTGCTGAGATCGGTATACAACCGCTGGTGCTCGGACCGCAGACGGGCCTGAACGCCAGGCATCTGCTCTCCTTGCCGGCCGCGCCGGTGGTGGGATTGGACGCAAAGAGTGAGGGCGAATCCAATCTAATTGCCCCCGCCCCCCATCGCAGCGGCTGGGAGGAGAGACGGACGAAGTCGGCTAGTGGACATTCACCCACGGCCCGCTTAACGTGATAGCCTCTTGGATGTTCGTGGCATCCAACGCCTACCTCGGATCGATCGCCGACATGCCAGAGTCTCACGCTGCGCCGCCGTTCGTTGCCGGCGCCACCAACTGTCTCGTCGTGGATGACGAGCCCGGCCTTCGCCGCTCCGTCGTCCGTATGCTCGAAGGCCAGGGGTTCCGCTGCTTCGAGGCCTCCAACGGCCGCGAGGCTCTCGGCGTACTCGCCCGCGTCGGAGACGTTCCCCTGGTCATCTCCGACCTCCGGATGCCCGAGTTGGACGGCATCGAGCTGCTGGAAACACTTCAGCGGCACTACCCCGACACCTCCGTCATCATGCTCACGGGGGTGGGGGAGACGACCATCGCGGTCGACTGCCTCCACAAGGGCGCCGCGGACTTCCTTCTCAAGCCGATCTCGATGAGCGAGCTGCAGGCGCGGGCCTCCCGTGTCATGGAAAAGCGGGCGCTGGTACTGCAGAACCGATACTACCAGCACCACCTCGAACAACGGGTGAGCGAACAGGCGCAACGCATCCAGGAAGTGTTCCTGCAGGGCGTTCAGATGCTGGCCCGGGCGCTGGAGGCCAAGGACGCCTATACGAGGGGCCACTCGATCCGGGTGAGCCGTTACGCGGTGGCCACAGCGGCGCGGCTCGGCTTCGACGGGACACGGCTTGACGGGATCCGGCTAGGCGGGGAGCTGCACGACATCGGCAAGATCGGCACGCGGGAGTCTGTCCTGCACAAGCCGGGACTGCTCACCGACGAGGAATTCCGCCAGATCTGCGAGCACCCCGTTCTCGGCGAGCGCATGCTCTGGCCGCTTGCCCAGGACTCACCGGACGTACTCCGGATCGTACGCTCCCACCACGAGCGGCTGGACGGCCGCGGCTTCCCCGACGGACTGCGAGGAGAGAAGATCCCGGTGGAAGCGCGTATCGTCGCCGTGGCCGATTCCTTCGACGCGATGACGACCGAACGCCCCTACCGGGCGTCTCGCCTTCCGGAAGCGGCCATCGAGGAACTGCGCCGCGTGGCCGGCACCCAGCTCGATCCGATCGCCGTCGAGGCATTCGTGTGTGCCTTCCCCGACGTCGCCGAGATGCCGCTGTCGGCCTGAACGTCAATCGGGGGCGGTCAGGGCTCCCGCAGCATGCCCCGCATCCGGATGGCGAGCGCCTCGATTTCGCGGAGCGCGGACACGGTCTCCTCGTCCATGCGGGCGGGGTCGAGCAACAGCAACTGGGTCTCGGCGAGCAGGGCCGAGAGCGGGTTGGAGAGGTCGTGGCGCAACTTGCTCAGGCGCTCCGAGTCGTTCATGCGCTCCGGTCAGACCAGGGACAAGTAGAGGGCGCGGAGGTGATGGTCGCGCAAGCCTCGAACGGATTGCCAGAGTTCGTCCTCGGTCGCTCCGCAGAAGATTTCGGCTGTCTCACACTCGCGGCCTGCGGGGTGCTGGAAGAGGAGCCGGCCGCGCCAGGCGCCGTCGTCCGAGCGGCGAAGACGGAGGTGAAGCGTCACGATTTGATCGGCAAGGTGGAGGGGGGAGAGCTCGTGGATGACGGGCTCGTGGTGGTTGGGAGCGATAGGCCGGTAGGACTGGGCCGTCATCGGGCGACCTCCTCGGTGGGATCCGGTGGGGCTAAAGATTATACCACAGCAGGAGTTACGCAATCCACCCGGACCCTCTTGACTGGATTCGGAACCCGCCCTAAGTTCAATCGCTCCTTGGTACGGCAGGACACTCCCCTACAAAACCCGTAGTGCGCGCTCCGATCCCGGGGCCCACCACATACACCACCCGACCCCGCCGTTCCTGCAGCCTCACACTACCCAGCGCCCGCCGACGTGCCGGCCGGGCCCGCTCGTCTGGAGTTTCGTCCGTGGACATCGCTGAACTGAAGCAGAAGTCGGTTGCGGAGCTGCACACGCTGGCCGAGCAGTTGAACATCACCAACTACTCCGGCCTCCGGAAGCAGGATCTGATCTTCCGCATCGAGCAGTCGCTCCTCGACTCCGACACCGTCATCCGGGGTGAGGGGGTGCTGGAGATCCTGCCGGAAGGCTACGGCTTCCTCCGCAGCCAGGACTGGAACTACCTCTACGGCCCCGACGACATCTACGTCTCCCCGAGCCAGATCAAGCGGTTCGACCTCCGCACCGGCGATACCGTCATGGGGCAGGTGCGGCCCCCCAAGGAAGGGGAGCGTTACCTCGCGCTCCTCAAGGTCGAACAGGTCAACTTCGACGAACCGGAGAAGACCAAGCACCGGATCGCCTTCGACAACCTGCGCCCCCGGTACCCCGACTCGCGGATCCGGCTGGAGCGCAGCACGGGCGATCTCTCGATGCGGGTGGTGGACCTCCTTTCGCCAATCGGCATGGGGCAGCGCGGCCTCATCGTGGCGCCGCCGAAGGCCGGCAAGACGATCCTGATGCAGAAGCTGGCCAACGCCATCAGCGAAAACCATCCCGAGATCGTGCTGATCGTCCTGCTGATCGACGAGCGCCCGGAGGAAGTCACCGACATGGAGGAGAACGTCAAGGCGGAGGTCATCTCCTCCACCTTCGACGAGCCGGCCGACCGCCACGTCCAGGTGGCCGACATGGTCATCGAGAAGTCGAAGCGGCTGGTGGAGCACGGGCGCGACGTCGTGATCCTGCTCGACTCCATCACCCGGCTGGCGCGGGCGCACAACGTCGTGGTGCCGCACTCGGGCAAGATCCTCTCCGGCGGCGTGGACGCGAACGCGCTGCAGAAGCCCAAGCGATTCTTCGGCGCGGCGCGCAACATCGACAAGGGCGGCAGCCTGACCATCATCGCCACCGCCCTGATCGACACCGGCAGCCGGATGGACGAGGTGATCTTCGAGGAGTTCAAGGGCACCGGAAACATGGAGCTGGTGCTCGACCGCCGTCTGGCCGATCGCCGGATCTACCCCGCCATCGACATCCAGCGCACGTCCACCCGCAAGGAAGAGCTCCTCATGGACAAGGACGAGCTCAATCGGGTGTACCTGCTGCGCAACTTCCTGGCCGACATGCCGCCGGTCGAAGCGCTGGAGTTTCTCCTCGAGCGGATGAAGCGCACGAAGAACAACAAGGAGTTCTTCGCCACGATGGCGCAGTAGCGCCCCCCGATGCTCCCCTCGCACGGAAGGCTCATTGCCCTGGATTGGGGAGAAATCCGCATCGGCCTCGCCCTCTCCGACGAGACGCAAACGCTGGCTTCCCCGCTGGAGACGCTCACCCGCCGGGCGGGGAAGCGTTTTCCGATGCCCAGGTTCCTCCAACTCGTCGCGGAACACCGGCCGGTCGGGGCCGTGGTCGGGCTCCCGCTCACCCCGGAGGGGAACGAGGAGGCGAACGCCGCGGCCGCGCGAGAGCTGGCCGGAGCGGTGGCCGGCCGGAGCGGGTTGCCGGTCGACCTGTGGGACGAGCGCATGAGCACGGCGCGGGCGCTCGCCGCCATCTGGGAGCAAGGCGGCCGGACGCGCGGACGGAAGGAGGACGTGGATGCGCTTGCCGCGGCGGTCCTGCTCCAGCACTTCCTCGACGCGCGGCGCCACCGCGCCGGCCCGGCGGACAGCTAGGCCGGCGTGGCCCCCTTCCGTACCCTCGGCACCAAGGCGGCGCTCGGAGTCGCCCTTCTCTCCGGCTGCGGTGGCAACACGGCGGTCGAGCGCGTCATCCTGCCACCGGGCACCCCCTTCTCCGCCGTGACCGACACTCTGGTCGCGCACCGCGTGGTCACGAGCCGCCGGGCCTTCAGGCTTCTGGCCCTGCTGCGCAGAGTAGATCGCTCGATCCAGGCGGGAATCTACGAATTCGAGCCGGGCGTCTCGCCGTGGCGTGTTCTCGACATCCTGGCATCGGGACGCGGCGTGGGGATCAAGTTCACCGTACCCGAGGGGCTGACTGTCGCCGAGGCGGCTGCCCTTGCGGCCACCCGCCTGGGCCTGCCCCAGGACTCCATGCTCAGTGCCGCGCGCGACGGGGCGAGCGCCACCGCGGCGCTCGGATTCAAGGTGGCCTCGTTCGAGGGCTTCCTCCGGCCCGAGACGTACACCCTTCCGCTCGGCATGAGATCGCGGGAGCTGGTCAGGGTGATGGCCGATGGGTTCAAGGCCGGGTGGGAGCCCGGCTGGGACGCCAGGCTCGACACCCTCGGCATGAGCAGGCTTCAGCTGGTGACGCTGGCCTCGATCGTGGAAGGAGAGGCCCGCGCCGATGATGAAAGGGAGACCATTGCCGGGGTGTACCACAACCGGCTCAAGATCGGCATGGCCCTGCAGGCGGACCCCACCGTGCAGTACGCGATCGCCCTCGCGACGGGAGCGCGGAAGGCCCGGCTCTTCCAGAAGGACTACCAGTTCCCCTCGCCCTACAATACGTACCTGCATTCCGGTTTGCCGCCGGGACCGGTGAACTCCCCGAGCCATCGGAGCCTCGAGGCGTCGCTCTACCCCGCCCAGGTTCCCTTCCTCTACTTCGTGGCCGGGCCGGACGGGCGGCACGTCTTTTCGCGCACCTACTCCGAACATCTCAGGAACGTGGCGCGCATGCAGAAGCTGCCGGCACGGTGAGCGCAGGCACCCCGCCTACGCTGTCCGATACGCTCTCGCCGCCGCCTCGATATCGTCCGCTCCGAGCAGTCCGGACGCCACCGCCACCCCCGCTCCGCCGGCCGACCGCACCAGCGGCACATCCGCCGGCGTGACGCTTCCGATAGCCACGCAGGGACGACCGCCGGCCAAACGCACCAGTTTCGCGAATCCCTCGGCCCCGAGTCCCGCGCCGGCGTCACCCTTCGTTGCCGTTTCGCGCCAGGGGCCGATACCCCAGTAGCTTGCCGCCGCCGCCGGCCCGGCCTCGTCCTCGGACCCGACCGAAGCGCCGATCAGGAACTCCGGCGGGGCAATCTTGCGCGCGAGCGAGACGGCGAGGTCCTCCGGCCCGAGATGCACCCCGGCGGCGCCGGCCGCGAGCGCCACGTCGGGGCGGTCGTTGAGAAGCAGGGGCACGGTGAGCGCCGCCACCAGCTCCCGCGCGAGCGCCACCAGCTCGCGGGGGGTCGCGGACTTGAGCCGGAGCTGCACCGCCGTCGCGCCGCCCCGCTCGGCCGCCAGGCACAGCGCGACGAGGTCACGTCCCCCGACCAGCCGATCGTCGGTGACGAGCATGAGCCGGCATGATTCGGCTACATTATGTCCCATGCCCCCTCCCGCCCCTCGGCTTCACGGCATCCGCGGCGCCACGACGGTTACCCGGAACGACGCTGCCGAGATCCTCTCGGCGACCGATGAGTTGTTGCGGGCGATAATCGAGGCGAACGAGCTTCAACCCGACGACATCGTGAGCGGTCTCTTCACCGTGACCCGGGACCTCGATGCCGCCTTCCCCGCTCGCGCCGCCGAAGAGTTCGGCTGGAACATCGTGGCCCTGCTGCACGCCACGGAGATCCCCGTCCCCGGCTCGCTCCCGATGTGCATCCGGCTCCTCGTCCACGCCTACACCACCCGCGGTCGCGCGGAAATCAAGCACTGCTACCTCCGCGGGGCCACGGTCCTCCGTCCCGACCGGGCGTGATCACGGTCCGCGTGACCGCACGCGGCGCCGAGCGCTGGGTGCGGGGCCATCCCTGGATCTATCGCAGCGAAGTGCTCGATGAGCCGCCCGACCCCGGCCTGGTCGGCGTGCACGACCCCCGCGGCAAGTTCATCGGGCAGGCCCTCTACGCACCCCGTTCAGAAATCCGCCTCCGTTTGCTCGAGCGCACCGACCGCCCGGTGAACGCCGGCTGGTGGGTCGAGCAGCTCGCCGCCGCGGCCGCGCGGCGCGACGATATCGACGCCAGCGCCTGGCGGGTTGTCCACGGCGAAGGTGACGGGCTCCCGTCGCTTGTGGTGGACCGCTACGACCGGTGGCTCGTCGTGCAGATCCTCTCGGCCGGCCTCGAGACCATGCGCGAGTCAGTGGTTGCCGGGCTGGAAGAGCTGTTCGCGCCCGAGGGAATCCTCCTGCGGAACGACGCGCCGGTGCGCCGGCGGGAGGGGCTCAACCTCGAGACGACCGTGGCCACCGGCTCGGTGCCCTCGCGGATCGAGGTAAGGGAAGGGGCCATCCGCTATCTCGCAGACCCGTGGTCCGGGCAGAAGACGGGGGCGTTTCTGGACCAGCGGGAGAACCGGCTCCTGGCCGGGCGGCTGGCCCGCCCGGGGGGGCGGGCGCTCGACTGCTTCGCGTACCACGGATCGTTCGCGCTGCATCTGGCCGGAAGCGCGGGAACGGTTGTGGCGCTCGACTCCAGCCGGGACGCCCTGGAGCGGGGAGCAGCAAACGCGGCGCTCAACGGGCTCGGCAACATCGAGTGGCGCGAGGCCGACGCCTTCGAGACGCTGCGGTCCTGCGCTCGCGCCCGCGAGCGGTTCGACACGATCGTCCTCGACCCACCGGCGTTCGCCAAGTCCCGGAGCTCGGTCGCCGCCGCGGTGCGCGGCTATCACGAGATCAACCTTCGCGCCATGCGATGCCTGGCCCCGGGAGGGGTGCTGCTCACCGCATCCTGCTCGTTTCACCTGCGGCTGCCTGCGTTTCTCGCCATGCTGGAGGAGGCGAGTGGGGACAGCGGCCGCCGGATTCTGCTGAGGCAGGTGCTGGGACAGCCGGCGGACCACCCCGAGGTGCTGACGATTCCCGAGACCGGGTATCTCAAGGGAGCTGTCCTTCAGGCGGTGTGACCCCTCAGACTCCCGTGGCGTGCCGGTTTCCCTCGTTGACAGCACATCGCGCGCTTGTGACTTTGTTAGGATGGGTCTTTCTCCGAACCTCGTCGAAGCATCATGCTGAGCGCCGCGGAGCTTCGCGCCGGCCGCCAGCCCCTGCGGTTGCGGTATTCGGACAGGCAGCGCTATGACGAGTACATCCTCCTACGGATCGAGGGCTACAAGAACTCGGTCGACCGTGCCGAGCTGTTCCGGCTGGGCGACGAAGCGGTGGCGGAGCAACAGAGCGCGGCCGAGAGCCAGTTCGTCCTGACCGAAGTGCTCATGCTTGATTGGGTGGACCGGTTGATCAGGAAGCGCCTACGGCTCCCGTCCTACAGGAAATGGCGGGAGCATTTCCTGAAGCTTCGCGAGGCTCAACGCACCCCCACGCACTGGGGGCTCGCAGCGGCGGGGCCGGTGGCACAGATGGTTCCCCGCCTCGAAGCCGATGACCGGACGCTCGTCATTGGCCACGGGGCCGAGCCCTGGACCTACCTGCTGGCGGCGCACGAAACGGCAGTTACCTTCATCGCAGACGACCTGGGGCTGGTACATCGTATCGAATCCCGGATGGCCGAAGAGGCACTCGGCACCTTGTTTGAAGGCCTCGTCGCGCCGCTCAGTCACGGCCTGCCCGACAGTTTCTGCCTGGTCACCGCATTCAGTCTCGTCGTCATTGATCCCGCCGCCTTCGCCGAGCTGAAGACCTCCCTGCGATCCCATGCTGTGCGGGATCTCCAGCACCGCACTTGCCCAGGCGGCATTCACGTCCTGTTGCCGACCTGCAAGTCGCTCGCTCCCGAATCGCTGGTCGCGCTGTACGACGGCTGGGAGCTCGAGGAGGACCCCAAACGACGGCGCCGCTCGGGCACCACCCGTGTCCGCGAGGGCCTCGTGCTGCGCCGTCCCGAGTGTCCGGCGGACACGAGCGCAACCGCCCACGCCGTGTCGAAGCGACACGATGCCTTGGGGTAATCACTCATAACATATTGTCTTGATTGAACTTCCGGACCGACACCGGCGGGCACGAGGCGTGCATCCATCGGAGGGAAGCAAGTGGCCGTCCCCCCGAAGACAAGGACAATTCCCGTGAGCGCTCTCCCGTTGGCAGTTCCGGAAAAGCCCTTGGGCATCGTCATCAAGAGCGGCGGTCCCCCACCCAAGGCGGCACGCTTCTGGGCGTACCTCTGGGCGGCGGACGAGGAGTTCGCGGACGATCATTGGCACCAGCGAGTCCCGACCGAGCACGCCGCGTAGCGGGGCGCAGGTGCGGCGGGCCGAAACACCCTCGGACCTGGTGGTCCGGGGGTGTTTGTATTCCCGGTTATATTGTCCCCCGACCTCTTCCCGAGCCTCGATGCGAGCAGTCCTCAAGGAAGCTCCCGGACCAGGGATGGTGCTCCGCGAGCGGCCGGTTCCCGCCTGCGGCCCCAGCGATGTCCTGATCAGGGTGCGGCACGCCGGCGTATGCGGAACCGATCTCCACATATGGGAGTGGGACAGCTGGGCCAGCGCGCGGCTCAGGCCCCCGGTGGTGATCGGGCACGAATTCGCCGGCGAGATCGTGAAGCTGGGGCAGGTGGCCGAGCAGGAGGGACTGTTTACCACGGGCGACATCGTCACGGCTGAAGGTCACATCGTCTGCGGACACTGCCTGCAATGCCGGCTTGGCGCCGCCCACCTCTGCCAGCGCACCCGGATCATCGGCGTCGATCGTGACGGCGCCTTCGCCGACTTCATCGCGATGCCGGCCTCCAACGTGATAAAGCTCGACGGCATTCCCACCGAGATCGGGGCCATCATGGACCCGATGGGCAACGCCGTCCACACCGTCCTCGAGTCCACCGTCCCCGGAAGCACACTCCTCGTGCTTGGCTGCGGACCGATCGGCTGCTTTGCCGTCGGCGTCGCCCGAGCGGCCGGAGCCTCCCTCGTGATCGCCAGCGATTTCAACGCGCGGAGGCTCGATCTGGCCCGGGCGATGGGGGCGCACATCACCCTGAATCCCGGACGCGACGACGTGCTCGCCCGCGTTCGCGAGCTGACCGGCGGCGACGGCGTTGACCTGGTCTGCGAGATGAGCGGCCACCCGAGCGGCCACGCCCAGGCGTTCGCCGCGGCGCGCCTGGGAGGGCGGGTCAACCTTCTCGGCACGCCAAGCCGGACGACCGAGGTGGACTTCGCGCGGGACGTCATCTTCAAGGGGCTCACGCTCTACGGGGTCACCGGCCGGAAGATGTACCAGACCTGGCACGAGATGCGGCGCTTCCTGCGCTCCGGACAGCTGGACCCCCGCCCGGTCATCACCCATCGCTTTCCGCTCGAACGGATCGCGGAAGCGATCCAGGTCATCAAGGATGGGGAGGCGGGCAAGGTGATCCTGGAGATCGGGGAATGAGCGAGCTGGAGAATCGCGTCGAGCATGCCCTGGAAGGCTTCATCCATGACGGCGTGTACAAGCGCCTGAAGTTCCTGGAGGGTCCCCAGGCCCCGCGGGTGCGGATGGAGGATCACGGCGAGGTCATCATCCTCTCCTCCAACAACTACCTCGGGCTGAGCAACGAGCCCTCGGTTCTGAAGGCCGGGCATGAGGCGCTCGACCGCTTCGGCGCAGGCACGGCGTCGGTGCGGTTCATCTGCGGAACCTTCACCGTCCACCGTGAGCTCGAGGCGGCATGCGCCCGGCTGGTCGGAACTCCCGCCGCGCTCAGCTTCGGGAGCTGCTGGAACGCCAACGAGGCGGTGCCGGGAACCCTGCTGACCGATGAAGACATCGTCATCAGCGACCAGCTCAACCACGCATCCATCATCGACGGTATCCGGCTGGCCAAGGCGATCACCAGGTGCCAGACCGCCGTCTACCGCCACGCCGACCTGACGGACCTTGAGTCGAGGCTTTCCGCCGCGCGCGACCGGCGGGTCCGGATGGTGATCACCGACGGGATCTTCTCCATGGAGGGATCGATCGCGCCTCTGCCGGACCTGCTCGAGGTCTGCCGGAAGCACGACGCCGTTCTCGTGATGGACGACTCGCACGCCACCGGAGTCCTTGGGAGCCGAGGCCGCGGCACGGCGGAGCACTTCGGCATGGTGGGTGATATCGACATCATCACTTCGACACTAGGGAAGGCCCTCGGGGGGGCCGCCGGCGGGTTCGCGGCGGGCTCCGCGGCTGTGGGTGACTACCTCACCCAGCGGGCCCGCCCGCAACTCTTTTCCAACGCCCTGCCGCCGACCGTCGCCGCCAGCGCGCTCGCCAGCATCGAATTTCTCGAGGCCCATCCCGACCGGGTGACTCGCCTGCGCGACAACGCCCGCTACTTCCGGGAGCGGCTGCTGGAGCTCGGGTTCAATCCGTTGCCGGGCGAAACCCCGATCATTCCCGTCATCCTCGGGGAGACATCCGCGGCCATTCAGATGAGCGATCAGCTGCTGGACGAAGGAGTATTCGTCACCGGCTTCGGCTTCCCGGTGGTGCCCCAAGGCCAGGCGCGGGTGCGCTGCCAGATTTCCGCGGCCCATTCCCGGGAAGACCTGGACCAGGCGCTGGCGGCCTTCAAGAAGGTGGGCGTGCGGCTTGGGCTGATCTGAGTCCGGGGGCGCGCCCCCTTGGCCCCCCTCTTGCACCCCCCTCCCCTGCGGCCGGCTGGGGACGCTCGGTGACACTCACCGTAAGTTATGCTGCCACAGGCAGATAGCAGTGCCCCCGTTCCCCATCCCTTCCCGCGATTTCCGGCAGCCCCCCGCATTTTGACGTACCGTGCCGATTGGGGACGGTAGATGCCAGGGTCAACCTGGCGCGGACACCTTACGGAGGCAGTCTGTGATGCGCATGGTCATCCGAAGCATACCGGCCGCGGCGCTGGCCCTCTGCCTGGCCGCCGCACACCTCACCGCTCAGCAGCCGGGCCACGGCAACTTCCAGTGGTACCTCGGCGGGCAGGGCGGGGTCATGGTCTTCGACACACCGACCCAGGACCGCTCCGGGATACCCACCTTCGGCGGGCAGACCCTCATCGTGGCGAAGCGTACCGGGCTGATGCTCTCGTTCGAGGAAGGCGTTGGCTCCGACGAAACCAGCTCGTACAACGACGCCAACGGTGTACAGAACGTCACCTTCAACGACATCCGGAAATACTCGGCAGTGCTGATGGCGTTCCCGATCAAGGCAGCGGTACAGCCCTACCTCGGGGTCGGCTACGGCATCATCCACGTCGTGAATCCGACACCGACCAGCCCCGCAGCGTTCCAGAGCGACGCCGTCGAGCTCGGGTCGAGCGGCTTCGGGACCTTCGTCGGCGGGTTGACCTTCCAGGTGGGACGTCTGATGGCGTTCGGTCAGTACCAGATCACCTCGAGTCCCTCCAGCCATTCGGTGACCGACGGCTCCGGGACCGTGGTGGCGGTGGGACACCTGCTCGACGGCCCGACCCACACCTTCAGCGGCGGCCTGCGCATCGGGCTCGGCAGCTCGAAGGACGGGACTCGGAGCGCCGGCGGCTACTGAGCCGCGGCCCGCATTCGGCGCAGCCGGCCGAGTCCTCGCGAGAGACAGGGAGAGTCGGCAACGACGAATCGAAGCGGCCAGTCGGCCGCATGGGTAATCCCGATGCGCGGCGTCACCGCGAAGGCGGTGGGCGCCGCGTTCCTTTCCCCCACCACAGTCAGACCCGAGCCGCCCATCGGCGTCCCATTTACCTGGCGAGAGATCGCGAGCGCCTGACAGAGCTTTCCCGGGCCGGAACAAAGCTGCCGGTCAACCATCGGTCCTCGCCGGCGTCGCATCGCCGGCATCCCCTCTCTCGGCTCGAGAGCCCGCAGCAGAACGGCGCTCCCCTCCCCCTCCACCCCGCACACCAGGTTGGCGCACCAGTGAATCCCGTAGGAGAGATAGACGTACCATGAGCCGGCGGGCCCGAAGAGGGCGGCGTTGCGCTCGTTGCGGCGGTGACGGTACCCGTGAGAGGCGGGGTCCCTGTACCCGAGATAGGCCTCGGTCTCCACGATCCGACCGGCCGTCCGGTGCCCGCCGAGCAGGGAGACGACTGTGGTGCCGAGCAGCTCTCGAGCGACGACCTCGGCGGGTCGGGTGAAAAACGAGACGGGCAGCGTCGCTGCCCGTCCGGAACCACTCACTCCGCTGCCTTCTTCCGCGGGCGGGCGCGCGGACGCTTGGGAGGGCGGACCGCTGCGTCGTCCGGAGGGGGGGGCGCCTCGGCGCCGGCCGGCGCGGCGGACCGCTTCCGCGGACCTCGCCGGGACCGCGCGGTCTTCGCGGGCGCCTCGGTGGATGTCGCGGCAGGGTGTGCTTCCGGAGAATCCGGCGCGGCGGGAGCGTCGACCTGCACGACACCGACCAGCGGAACCTCCGCAGCACGCAGCGGCGAGCGGGAGCCGCGGCGGAAGCGGACGCCGAGCCGCTGGCCGTTCCCCCGCGTGGCGCCGGCGGCCTCGACGGCGGCCGCCTTGGCCGGCGTCGACACCGATTCCGAGACCGGCGAGGCGGAAGTCGCGGGTGCCGCAGGAGCGGCCCCTCCGGCTGCGGGCGCCCCCCCGGTGCGATGCGGAGAGATCTCGTACTCGTCGTCCCCCACCTTGCGCACGTCGGCCATTTCGGCGTCGTTGGCCTGCCGCAGGAAGCGGGCGAAGCGTGGAGCGCCGAGGAGGGGGTCCTGGCGGCCGTGCAACGCCGCCATCCGAAGGCGAAGCGCTTCATGGCCCACCGGCGGACGCAGCTCGCCGAGCGCCCGGGAGAGCAGCTGGAAGGCACGGGCGAGGGAGAGAGCACCATCGGGGCGAGGCTCCCGGGGTGGTTGCCGCGGCTGACCCTCTTCCTTGGAAGCCTCGGGCCCGCGCTCCCGGTCCCTCCCCCGGCCCCGGCCCCGGCGCGAGCGCCCCCGCCCGCCGCCGTCTTCCTTGGGTTGATCGTCCGGCTTCGGCGCCGGCGGGGCGACGGCGCCGCCGGCCACAGGGGACACCCCGTACTGGCCGTTTTCCATCTTGCTCACGACCAGCATGCCCTTCTGCCCCGCCTCGACGACGAACTTGCTGAAGCGATTGAAGCCCGCGTTCCGCTCGTCGAAGTTCGGGTCGATCTGCTGCATCACCTGCTTCAGCCGGTCGGAGCGCATGACGTCGCTGTTGCGCGCCATCTGCGCGACCGCTTCGCCGGCGAGCTGCCAGGGATCGCGCTGGGCGGACGGCGTGTCCACTTCCTTGGTGAGCCCGGCGAGATCGTTATAGGAGAAGTACTCGTCGCAGTTCTGGATCAGCAGGTCGCTGGCCGATTCCCGAATCCCGACGCCGATGACGTACTTCCCGTATTCCTTCAGCTTGATCACCATCGTCGAGAAGTCGCTGTCGCCCGAGAGCAAAATGAAGGTTCCGATCTCGGGGCGGGTGAAGACCAGCTCGATGGCGTCGATGGCGAGGCGGATGTCGGTGGCGTTCTTCTTGTTGGTGCCGAAGGCGGGCGCGAAGATCAAGTCGATGGAGGATTCGGAGAGCGGCACGATGTACTGCGGGTACCGTCTCCAGTCGGCGTACGCTCGCTGGACAGCGACCTTGCCCTTGATGATGTCGCTGTTGAGGAGGGTCCGGAGTTCCTTGGTCAGGTCCTTCTGGACACCGAGGGTGACGTTATCGAAGTCGATCAGGAGCGCGGCGTTCGGGGCGTGTACTGGGGGCTGGCTCAAATGCCGGCCCGGGAGGTTGAGTGGCTTGTTCACTTGTCGCTCGTCTGGAGGATCAGTCGCCCGGTGCCCATCCCGCGTTCCCGACGCCGGACCCGGCCGGTTCAGGAACGTCGGCGACGCGCACGAGGCGTGCTGCCGGATGTATCAAAGTGGTCGTCTGTCTCCACCTGCCGGGCCACCCAGGCCCGGCTCCGATGGGCGGAAAACTACACTTGCGGGCGTCCCGGCGGGTAGGGGGGCGCCGATCCGGCGGGGAGGATCAGCCGATCTGGGGCTGGCCGGCGAGGGGGAGATCGAGGGTGAAGAAGAAGCGGGTTCCCTCCCCCGATTCCGTCTCGACGCCGAGGGTGGAGCCCATCGCTTCGACCAGTTTGCGGCAGATCGAGAGCCCGAGGCCCGACCCGGAAAATGCGTACTCCCCCGCCTTCTGCCTCCTGCGGAACGGCTCGTACAACGTGGCCATCGACTGGGGAGGAATGCCGCGGCCGGTGTCGCGCACCGAGAACTCGACGGCCCGGGAAGAAAGCTGGCGCGCGGTGACCTCCACAAACCCTTCGGCCGTGAACTTGAGCGCGTTGGTGGTGAGGTTGAGGAGCACCCGGCTCAGCGCCACCGGGTGGCCCACGCGGAAGTCGGCCTCGGGCGTCGAGAGCCGGACGGTGAGCCCCTTCTCCTCGGCGATCGGTTGGACGATGTCCCGGACCGACTCCAGGACATCGGTGACGGAGAACGGTATGGGATCGAGGTCCACCAGCCGGTCGCCGCCGCGCGCCAGCTCGATGACGTCGCTTGCCACCGAGCTCAGCCCGAACGCGGCGCTGTAGATGAGCCCAAGCTGCCGCTCCTGAATTTCGTTGACCGGTCCGCTGCGCCCCCGCTGGAGCGTCTCTGCAAGAAAGAGGATCGACGTGAGGGGTGAGCGCAGGTCGTGGGCCACCTCGACGACCAACTCGAGGCCATCGGGGCTGGACAGCCGGTCGGCGAAATGCTGGGACCAGTCGGCCTCGAGTCGCTCTCCCACCTGTTCGATCGCGCCGAGAAGACGGAGGAGCTGGGACGGATCGGGCGGGGGCAGCGCCCGCACGCGCTCCACGAACGCGGACCGCATATGGCCCAGCAGCCGCCGGGAGAGGGCATTCCGGGGGAGCGCATCCAGGTCGGCCTCCTCACCGCTCGCGCGCTGCCGGACGGCGTTGGAGAGCTGAGCCAGGTGGGCGGTGACTTCCTCCGCCCCGGTCGCGTGCTCGAGCGCCGTCTCCCACAACACCTGCGCGGCGTGCACCGATTCCCGCAGCGCATCCCAGAGCGGAACCGCGATGCCGCCGCTCGACGGGCCGTCCGGATCCCAGGTACGCGTCGGAGCCGGGCCGGTGGCGTGACGCCGGCCTTCTCCGCTGGCGGTCCCCGTCGCTGCGGACTTCGGGCTCACTCAGGCAGCCCCGGGGAGCTATCGTCGCGACGGAAGGCGTGCTTGTCCATCAAGCGGTAGAGCGTGGTGCGGTCGATGCTTGCCAGCCTTGCCGCCTTCGACATGTTGCCACCCGCCCGCGACACCAGGCGGGCAAGATATTCCTTCTCGAACTGCGCCACGACCCTGTCCTTGCCGGAGTGGTAGGCCTCGTCCATCACGCTGGCGGGGACCACCGCTTCCACTGGCCGCTCACCCCCGTCGTCGTACACGGGGATGTCGTTCGGCTGGATGACCTGATCCGCTTCGGCGAGCACAGCCACGTGCTCGATGACGTTCTGAAGCTCTCGAACGTTGCCCCGCCAGGGGCGTGAGCGCAAGAAGGCGATGCTCGCGTCGCTGAGCTTCGGGGCGCGGTCTCCCATCTGTCTGTGGCGCTGCCAGTACACCGTCAGGAAGTGGTTGGCCAGGAGGGGGATGTCCTCCAGGCGCTTGCGGAGCGGAGGGAGCTTGATCGGCACCACACGGAGACGGTAGAAGAGGTCGCCGCGGAGCGCCCCGGTGTCCACCGCTTCCTGGGGTTCCCGGTTGGTGGCGGAGATGAATCGCACGTCCACCACCGCGTCCTGCTGCTCGCTGCCCACCCGACGAACCACCCCGTCCTGGATGACGCGCAGGAGTTTGGCCTGGAGCGGCATCGACATTTCGGTCAGTTCGTCGAGAAAGAGGGTTCCGCCGTTCGCCATCTCCAGGAGACCCGGCTTGTCCCTGTCGGCACCGGTGAAGGCTCCCTTCCGGTGGCCGAACATTTCGCTCTCGAGCAGCGGCTCGGGAAGGGCGGCGCAGTTGATCGGCACCAGCGTCCGCCCGCTTCTCCGGCTGTTCTGATGGATGAACTGGGCGATGACTTCCTTGCCGGTTCCGCTTTCGCCGCTGATGAAGACGGAGGCATCCGTTGCGGCAACCTTTCGGGCCAGGTCCACGGCCTGCCTGAACAGGGGCGAGATGCCTATGAGAGCGATCTTGTCGCTGTGGCCATTCTGCTTCATCAGCTGCACGCGAAGATCCTGGGCCTCACGCGACATCATGACCGCATGCGAGGCGCGGCCGATCAGGACCTGGAGATGCGTCGCGGAAAACGGCTTGGGCAGGTAGTCCCAGGCCCCCGCGCGCAGGGCCTCGATGCTGCTGGTGACACTGGGATTCCCCGTCATGACGACCACGATCGTGTCCTTGTAGGCGCCGATCGCCGCCTGGAGGATGTCGAGCCCGGAGACCTGGGACATGTAGAGATCGACGAGAATGATGTCGAATTTCCGCCGGCGAACCATGTCGAGCGCTTCCTCTCCGCGCCCGACCAGGGTGGTGTTGTATCCGTCCATCTGGAGTACGCTCGCACAACTCTCCCGCAACGTGCGTTCGTCGTCCACGACAAGCACCCGGATGCTGGCCTTGACCTCGCTGGGAATGGAAAGTGGATCGCGGGAAGCCGGATCCGCTGGGGCTGGCCCGGACCGTTCATTCTGGGAAGACAGGTTCGCCATCGAGACTCCAGGGCGGGACCGCATATCGCGGCCTTATTGAGGGATCTGATGCCATTTTGCAACACATATACCCCAGCAAATCGGTCGCTTGGGGATTGCGCGCTAAAAATAGCAACATTGATACCACATACTGCTGCTTGTATCAAGCACAATGATGCTGAAGTGCAACATCTTGCACCTGATCAGTCCCTGCGGCGTTGGGGAGAGGCTACAGGCGGCGGTGGGTAAGACTCAGGTGGGGTATTCCGGAGAAACCTGCTGGAAGGCCCGGATTCGTCCGCCGTTCCCTTCCCGGCGAAGGTCCCGGAGTGCCGTGGTGGCGCGGAGGAGAAGCTCAATTGCGTCAACGTCTGACTGGGCGAAGTCGGGAACGGCGCAGTATCCGGCCCGAATGCGTATCGATCGCTCGCCTCCCCGGTGGGCCACCGGCGAGCCCTCGATGGCACCACCGAGCCGGCTGACGAGCCGGAGGGCGGCGTCCGGACCTGTGGCCGGCGCGATGACCGCGAACTCCGACAGCCCGAGGCGCCCTATGGCGTCCGACGACCGGCCGGCCCGTTTGAAGAGGAGGCCGACCTGGTCGGAAATCCTCTCGACTTCATCATCGGCAGTTTCGGTCTGGCTCTCCGGCTCCGGGGCGAACACCACGCACGCCAGCGGATCGTGCCGCCGCAAGGCATCGGACCCGATCTCCCGCGCCCTGCGGGAAAGTCCCCGCATGTTGTAGAGC
Source organism: uncultured Gemmatimonadaceae bacterium (assembly GCA_964475685.1). Taxonomy (GTDB): domain Bacteria; phylum Gemmatimonadota; class Gemmatimonadetes; order Gemmatimonadales; family GWC2-71-9; genus CAVVWJ01. The sequence goes on from CAYYXP010000031.1 coordinate 27,778, forward strand.
CCGGTCCTTGCATCGAGGAGGTTTTCCTCTCGCAATTCGTCGATCGCCCGCTTGCATTGGAGGAAGTTATCGAGCTTGAGGAGGAGAGACTCGCCGTCGAGCGGTTGACCCAGGAACTCCCAGGCCCCTGCGCGGTAGGCCTCGAGCCGCTCGGTACGGCCCGAGGGACCGGAGGTGGTAATGATGATGGGGGTTGTGGAGCCGAACCGGGGATCGGCCCGCAGCATCCGGCAGATCTCGAAGCCATGCATGTCGGGCATCTGGGCGTCGAGGATGATCAGATCGGGGCGACGAGCCCGGGCGCGCTCAAGCGCCTGGAGTCCGGTATGGGCCTGCACCACCAAGTACCCGCTTGGCTCCAGAATGCTTTCCAGCGATCGCGCCGACCACTCCTGATCATCGACGATGAGGACCAGTGGAGCCGACAAGGCCTTGTCGCGATTTTCCATGAAATCAGCCGGAGTGGGAGGAGACGGCTCTTTCGGGAATGGCCCTGGCCGCGGGAGGTAGCGCCGGCTCGCCCGATTCCGTCAACTTATTATAACATAACACTATGGGTCTCGAAACCCACCCCGATATGCCTCCAGGCGGTGGCCGATGCCACCGGAGGCAAGGCTGGCGCAAATCGGCGCCTCTCGCGGAGGAGCCCTGTGGCGGAGTGGCGAGAAATGTGTGGTTCCCGAGCAACGATGAACCGTCTTGGGAGCCTCGAGGGACGCCTGGGGGTGGGAGTTGCTAAACCGCTAACCGGTAATATCTTGTAATCGTTCTCCACGCTCTCGGCTCTCCGCCGGAAATTGCGGCGTCATACTTGAAGGCGACTGGCTCAGGTTCGTCCGTCAGATCGACCCACACGGAAGTCGAGACGCATGCCTGAGCCAACTGAATCGGCCTCTGCGCCAAGCACCGGCGAGGGGGGGACAAACAGGACCGCCGAAAGCGGTGCCGCGGCCGAGCCACTGGTACATGCCGCCAATCCAGTGGAACGCTCGCGGTTCAGTCAGTGGCTGGCCAGCTTCGGCCTCGGCGAAATCCCGATGCCCCTGCTGACCCGCCGTCGTGGGCAGCAATGACCTGAAGTATTCGCACCAGGTTTACCTGCAGGTTACCTGGCGGTCAAGCAGTTGTTTCGGTTGGCGCACACGTTACACCCACCCCTGAGCGAAGAGTCTGGCGACAAGCATGGGTACTGCCACTTCCGGAATCCGTCGGGCATTCCCTTCCGGCTCGCTTGCTGGCCACCGAGCGCGGCCCACGTGGTCGCGTGCGTACGCACGCACGCTCAGCCGGGTGGGGCTCGCGTTGCCCCGGGGGAGCGGGCAGTGGGCCCACCGGGTCCTGAATGTGGTTCTGGCGACGGTGGCGCTGGCCCTGGTCACCCCCCTGCTGGTCCTGGT
>CAYYXP010000032.1:0-8455 GCA_964475685.1 uncultured Gemmatimonadaceae bacterium
TGATCGGCGGAAACCGGCGCACGGTGGTACTGGCGCCGGGGGAGACGGCTGAAATGACCTTCGAGGTGTCCTGCGCCTCGTTCGGGCAGATCGTGGTCACGACCACGGCCTCCGGAAGCTTCTCCGATCCCAACGGCTACACGGTGTCGCTGGATGGCGTCCAGAGCCAGCACATCGGGATCCGTGATGAAGTGACCTTTTCCTACGTGGCGCCGGGTGTCCATTCGGTGAGCATCACCGGCCTGGCCCCCGGCTGCGGATGGTTCCTTGTGAACCCCCGGAGCGTCACCGTCACCGCAGGCGCCACAGCGCGCACGGGCTTCAACGTCGTCTGCTTCCACCTCTGATCAACGATGGCGGAGGCTATCATGTCTCGAGTTCGGTACTTCAACGCACTTTGGCTCGTTGTCGGGTTCCTCACCGGCTGCGGGGAGGGCCTGACGGCACCTCAACAGGGCGTGATTGAGGTCACCAGCGTCACGGCCGGCGAGCCCGCCGATCCTGACGGCTACACCCTCACCGTAGACGGCGTCGAGGGCCCCGCGCTCGGGACCAACTCCTCCCTCACGGTGCCCGATCTCTTGGCCGGCGACCACGAGCTCACGCTCGGTGGCATGGCCTCGAACTGCGTCCTGGCCGGGCCGAACGCTCGCACCGTCGCCGTGACCGGCGGGGCCACGGCGCACACCACGTTCGAACTGGAGTGCGGCACCCCGACCGGCAGCATCGAGGTCACCACCCTGACCACCGGCGAGAGCCTGGACCCCGACGGGTACCTGGCCACGATCGACGGGGCGCCCGGGCGGCCGGTCGGGAGCAACGGAACGATCACCTTCGCCGGCGTGACCGCCGGGGACCACACGGTCATCCTGACCGGGGTCGCGCCGAACTGCGCCGTTGTCGGCGAGAACCCCCGGACCGTGCCAGTCGGGACCGACGCCGCGGGGACCAGGTTTGAGATCACCTGCGGACCGCCGACCGGAGCGATAATCATCTCGACCACCACGGCGGGCCCGCGCCCGGACCTGGATGGATACGCGGCCAGTCTGGACGGCGGTGGCGGGCAGGCCATCGGCTCGAATGCGACGCTGGCCCTGCCCGCTCTCCCGCTAGGCGACCACACCGTGCAGCTCTCCGGCATGGCGCCGAACTGCACGGTGGGGGGAGACAACCCCCGCACGGTCACGGTGACGAATGGCGGGACGGTCCCGGCCGCGTTCCCGGTGAGCTGTTTCCCCACCGGCACCGGGACGATCCTCTTTTCGAGCGACCGGACCGGCACCTCTCACCTGTACAGCATGCGGGAAGACGGGTCGAACGTCGTCGACCTGACTCCCACGATGGACGCGTTCGACGGCGACTGGTCGCCGGACGGGTCGCGAATCGTTTTCACGGCAATCCAGAATCAGGAAGACGGGATCTTTGTGATGAACGCCGACGGCTCCAATCCGGTCTCGCTCGGCGTTGCGGGCGGCGGGCCGAGGTGGTCTCCGGACGGACGAGAAATCCTGTTTGCAGACGGAGGTACTATCGAGGTGATGAACGCCGACGGGTCCGGCCTCAGGCAGATTGGTCTCGGGAGCAGACCCGACTGGTCGCCCGACGGCACCCGGGTCGCCTTCGACCGTATCGACCGGACCCCGTTGTGCTTAGCGCTCGGGTTCCTCTGCCAGACGGACATCTACGTGATGGCGGCGGACGGTTCCCAGATTCGCAAGCTCACCACCCACAGCGGTGCATCGACGGGGACCGCATGGTCCCCCGACGGAACCAGGATCGCCTACGCACGCCGCTGTTGTTTCAGCGGCGCCAACGAGAGCGGGCTGTGGGTGATCAGTCCAAACGGCGGCTCGCCCACTCGGATTGACACTCATGCTGCGACAGGCCGGCCGGTCTGGTCTCCGGACGGCTCGGCCATCGCCTTTGCGGCTGGACAGCCCGACGGCACCGAACTCACCATGATCCCCTCCGGTGGCGGGGCGGGCGTCGTACTCGCGAGCAGCCCGGGGTCCGAGTTTCCGCGGTCGTGGAAGTAGCCATCAAAACCTGATCGTTCCGCCTACCCCGCTGGCGGCCTGGACCCTCGGGGCGCATCTTGTGTCCATCCCCATAGCCGGGATGGACATCCCTGTCAGACCCCCTCACCCGCCTCACCGCGGCCCTCGGGCGCCGGTACGCGGTCGAGCGCGAGCTCGGCCGCGGGGGGATGGGCACGGTATACCTCGCGACCGACCGCAAGCACGACCGCCGAGTCGCGATCAAGGTCCTTCCTCCTGACCTCGCCTCCGCGCTCGGTCCCGAGCGCTTTCTTCGCGAAATCCGAATCGCCGCCCAGCTCAGCCACCCTCATATCCTGCCGCTGCATGACTCCGGCGAGGCCGCCGGGGTCCTCTACTACGTCATGCCCCACGTGGACGGGGAGTCGCTCCGCAATCGCCTCGCGCGGGACAAGCAACTCCCCGTGGCCGATGCCCTGGAGATCACCCGGCAGATCGCCGACGCCCTCGACTACGCCCACGCCTCCGGAGTGGTGCATCGGGACGTCAAACCAGAGAACATCCTCCTCGCCGGGCATCCGCCGCGCGACGAAGGCGCCGCGAGTGGACGGTACGCACTGCTGGCGGACTTCGGCGTCGCGAAGGCGCTCCAGTACGGCGGCGCGGCGGATGGGCCGGGCCGCGACTTTCGCACCGATTCGGGCTTGCCTGTCGGGACCGCCGCGTACGCCAGCCCCGAGCAGGCGGCCGGGAGTCGCGAGATCGATGGCCGGAGTGACATCTACAGCCTGGCCTGCGTGCTCTACGAAATGCTGGCGGCGGAGCCGCTCGAGGGCGGGACCACGGTGGCGCAGATTCTGGAGAGGCGCTTCGCCGAGCCGATGCCGCCGATCCGAAGTCTCCGGCCCGAGGTGCCGGAGTGGGCGGACCGGGCCCTCACCCGGGCCCTGGCCAGCAATCCCGTAGACCGATACCCCACGGCGGCCGAGTTTCGGGCGGCGCTGAGCGGATCGGAGACGACACCGGAGTCGCCGGGAGGGGCACCTCGGGCGCAGGTGCCGAGGCGGCGCCAGCTGCTGTGGATGACGGCGGGCGCCGGGGCGCTGGCGATCGTCGGCGCGGCAGTGGCGTTCCTCCCCGGCCGCGCGTCCGGCGCCGACCCGAAGCGGGTGGTCGTGGCCGGCTTCGAGAACCGAACGGGGGATGCGACACTCGATCCGATCGGCGAGATCGCCACCGACTATGTCGCCCGGGGGCTCGCGGCCACCCGGCTGATGCACGAGGTCTACGACGCCCGGGTCACGGCACGGGAGGCCGGTGAGCCGCTGCGCACCGGCGTGGCGGCGGGCCGGGCGCTGGCGAAGCGGGTCGGTGCCGGGACGGTCCTGGGGGGGAGTTACTACCGGGACGGCGACAGCCTCCACTTCGAGGCCCAACTCGTCGACGGCCCGACGGGGAAGCTGGTCGTGTCGCTGGAGCCTGCCGTCGGTTCGGTCCGAGAGACGACGCGCACCATTGAGGTCCTGCGTCAACGGGTGATGGCGGGATTCGCCGCAGTCTTCGGTCCAGGGTTCGAAACCTGGAAAGCGGCGAGCCTGCCTCCAACCTACGAAGTGTACCAGGAGATGCTTGCCGCAGGTGACGCGGCCTGGGCCCACGACTCCCCCAGAGCGATCGAGCACTACCGCCGGGCGTCGGCGTTGGACTCGAGCTTTACGGGGGCCCAGACCGCCGCGGCCGTGGCCCTTTGGTTGATGCAGGATTGTGCCGGGGTGGATTCCATCGCTCGACGGATCGAGTCCACAGCAGACCTGCTTCCTCCTCTCGACCGCGGGCAGCTCGAACTGGCGACCGCCAACTGCCGGCATGATACGGATGGAGCACTGGAAGCGATCCGGGCCACCCTGGCCGTGGCGCCTCGATCGGCTGCGTTCACGGTTCTTGGCGCCGTCGTTGCGGTGGAGCACCTCCGGCCGCACGTGGCGCTCGAAATCCTCAATGCCCTGGATCCCAACAAGGTTGGCCTCAAGGGAGGCCCGCTCTCAAACTACCTGTTCTGGCTCGCCACGACGTACCACATGCTGGGTGACTACAATCGCGAGCTGAAGACGGCCAAGCAGACCTCCAGTGCCGAATTCGAGGCGGCTGCCCTGGCCGGGCTCGGGCGGGCGCAAGACGCCGAACGACTGGCCATCGGTTTCCTGGACCAGGACAACCCGGACGGACCGTGGTTCGCCGAGTGCGTCGCCCTGGAGCTCCGTGCGCATGGCCACCCCGAAGCAGGCCAGCGGGTGCTCGAGCGGGTGACCGCCTGGATCCGGACGAGCGGAACCCAGACCCTTCCGACGGAGGGCTGGCCTCCCTGCCACTGGCACCTCTTCAACGCCTCCTACTACTCCGGCCGCTGGGACGAGGCGCGTGACGCATACGAGAAGCTGCTGGTCAAGGACACGACAAGCGTACGAGCCCACGCAGCGCTCGGCGCGCTGGCGGCTCGGCGGGGGGACCGTGCCGAAACCGAACGAATGGACGAGTGGCTCAAGTCTCGTCCGGACAGCCCCGCCGCAGCGCTGGCGCGAGCCCGGATCGCCGCCCTCCGGGGTGACCGCGCAGGGGCAGTGACCCTGATGCGCCAGGCGTTCGACCAGGACCTCATCGGGCGCATGTATCTCCACATCGACCCCGACTTCGAGTCCCTCCGCGATTTCCCGCCCTACCAGGAGTTGCTCCGGCCAAAGGGGTGAACACGAGTGAGCGGCGGGTGGTGAGCACTAAGCCGGCATACCGGCGGCAGATACTCATCGGGACAGCGCTGGTGTGCTGGCTCAGGACCGCTTCCCTCGCCGCCCAGGGAGTGACCGGAGCCGCCATTCAGGGCCGGGTCACGGGGCTGGACAGCACGGCAATCGAAGATGCCACTGTTCTGGTGACCAACGCCTCGAACGGAGAGCGCTGGCAGGCCGTGACCGGGGCAAAGGGCCGCTACTACCTGGAACAGCTCTCGGTCGGAGGACCGTACCTGGTCGAGATTCGCGCCATCGGCTACGCGCCGGCCCGACGCACCGGGGTCTTCGTGGCGCTGGGCCAGCGACTCACGGCCGACTTCACCCTCGGACCCGCCGTTCTCGAGCTGGAGACCATCACGGTCAGAGCCGATGTGGATCCCCTGATCAACGCCGGCCGTACCGGGCCGGCGCAGAGCGTGGCCGAGTCCACCATCGCCCGGCTGCCGGTGCGCGGCCGCGATTTCTCCCAGCTTGCGCTGCTCTCGCCGCAAGTCGTTCTGAGTCCGAACGGCGGCCTCTCGATCGCGGGTCAACCCGACCGGCTCAACTCGCTCCAGATAGACGGCGCCACCAATAACGATTTGCTGGGCTCCTCGTTGCTCGGAGGGGTCGGCACTCCGGGGCAGAATCTCGGGGCGCGGACCCTCTCGGTCGAGGCCATCAAGGAGCTGCAGATCATCTCCGCTCCCTTCGACGTCCGGTTCGGCAACTTCGCCGCGGGGCTGGTCAACGCAGTCACCAAGTCGGGAACCAACCGGTTCGAGGGGTCGCTCTCCGGCTATTTCTCAAATCGCGAGCTGACCGGGAAAGACTCTGAAGGGAGCCGAGGGGCGGACTTCGAGACCAGGGAGCTGGGGGTGACGCTGGGCGGGCCGATCGTCCGCGACCGGGCCGCCTTCTTCCTCGATGCCGGCATCCAGCACTTCGTATTCCCGGAGGACTACCCCCTCATCGGCTCCGACACGACCGGTGGCGCCGACTCCGTGGGGACCGGGATCCGGTACGCGAGCGCTGTGCGCTTTCAGGACATCCTGCGGAACACGTACGGCGTGGACCCGGGCGACGCCGGCGCATTCCCCCTTAGTGCCACCCCCAGGAACCTCTTCGGAAAGGTCACCGTCCAGCTCGGTGTGAACAGCCGCCTGGAACTCTCCCACAGCTACGTCCACAGCGATCCGAGCCTCGTCATTAGCCGCCAGGATTTCGGAATCTACACCCTGACCTCGAGGGTGTTCGCGCTGCCGGTGACCACCAACGCGACCCGCCTCAACTGGACCACGAGCTTCGGGGGCCGGTTCACCAACGAACTGACAGCCGCGCGCTTGCGGGAGTCCAGCCAGTGCTCGCCGGCGAGTGCCTTCCCCGTGATTGATGTGCATGCGGATGCAGGCACGCTGTCGGCCGGCAGCGCGTGCATCCCCGCCATCAACCAACCCGGAGGTCCCGATGGGCAGAACCTCCTGGAGGTGACCGACAACCTCGCGCTGGTCTCGGGCGCGCATCGACTCACGCTGGGCACGCACGACGAGCGGATCCGCATCAGCTCGCTGCCATTTCTCGACTACTTCTTCCGCACCCACTGGTCCTTCGGCAGCCTGGATTCCCTTGAGCAGGGATTGCCGTCGGAGTACAGTGCGACGCTGCGCAGCCCCACGCGTGCCACGGGTCCGCTCTCCGACCTGAACGTCAACCAGGTGGGGGCGTACCTCCAGGACCAATGGAACCCGGGCCGGCGTTTGACCCTGACCGCCGGACTCCGGTTGGACGTGCCGTTCGTGTCCCGGAGCCCCGCCTTCAATCCAACACTTCTGAGTGAGCTGGGGATAGACAACACGCGCACACCGAGCGGCCACATCCTGTGGTCGCCCCGGTTGGGCCTCAACTACGACCTGGCGGGCGACGGCGCCACCTTCCTTCGCGGCGGCATCGGTATGTTCGCCGGGCGGCCCGCCTACAAGTGGTTCGTCGCGGTCGATGCGCACAGCGGGCTCGAAGCAATAGATCTCTTCTGCACCGGAGACAGTGTTCCTTCGTTCACCATCGATCCCGCCAACCAGCCCTCGACCTGCGCGGGCGGAGTCGTTCCATCCACTCCGCTGGTGAATGTCTTCGATCCCGCCTTTCGTTTCCCGCGCAATCTCAAGGTGGCGCTGGGGGCCGACCACCGATTCCCCGGGGGAGTTATCGGCACCGTCGACCTCCTCTACACCCAGGGCATCGATCAGTACGACCTGGTCGATCTCAATCTTCAGCCGCCCAGCGTGGTGGCCGGCGGGGAGGACAATCGGGTGATGTACGGTTCGGTGGATGCGTCGGGGGAGGCAACGCCGAGCCGGTGGAGCGGGGAGTTCGGCCCGGTGATCCAGGTGAGGAACGCCCGGGGTAACCAGGCGGTCGTGATCACGGCGCAACTGCAGAAGCGCTTCGCCAATGGCACGGAGATCGGCGGATCGTACACCTACGGCCGGTCGAGGGATAGGCTCTCCCCAGGCGCCGACAATACCGATGGGGATGTCGACTTCACGCCGCTCGATGGCACGCTGGAGAGCCGCAGCATCACCACCTCCCTGTGGGAGGTTCCCCACAGGGTCACACTCCTCGCCACGGCCAACCTTCCGCTCGATATCCGGTTGTCGTTCTTCTACGAGGGGCGGTCGGGGACGTCCTTCAGCTATGGCGTCGTGGGAGACGCCAACGCCGACGGGTTCCCCAACGATGACATCGTCTATGTGCCGAGAGACGTGCGCCCCGGCGGCGATGTGAGCCTGGCGGTGCTCGATGAGGCGGCTGGGACCTTCGTGCCGGCTGCAGCGGCCGAGTACGACAAGCTGGACCGGTTCATCGAGGACGAGGGCTGCCTTCGGGAGCAGCGAGGCCGAATCATGGGGCGCAACAGTTGCCGCAATCCGTGGGTCAACAACACCAACCTCAGATTCTCGAAGGTCTTCCGCACTCTGCCAGGGCAGTCCATGGAGCTGATGCTCGACGTCTTCAACTTCCTGAACCTTCTGGACGGCGACTGGGGATTGGTCCGGGGAGTCGAGGGAACCGGTCTACTCGAGCTTGTGGGATACGACGCGGCACGGGGACGCGGGATCTACAACCTGGCGATCCCGCGCCACGCCGTGGATGGTGACGCCTCCCGTTGGCGAATGCAGCTTGGCGCACGCTACGTCTTCTGACCGCCGCCTGCTGCGCCCCTACCCCCGGCACTCCTCGCCCAACTTGTCAACCTGGACGCTGCCGTCCGCGGAGAAGTGCAGCACGATCTTCGTCACGAAGTTGTCGGTTGCCCCCTGACTGGTGTTCACCGTGCTGATGACCACATCGTCGATCGTACCCCCCGGGACGACTTTCCCGTTGCCGGCGGACGTCCCCTGGTATCTCACTCCGTTGGCATCCACACCGGTGAGGGTGACGTTGTGGTGGGACTGGAGGTGGCCATTGTCCCACGTGGATCCCATCCCGTGAATGATCCCTTCGAAATAGATGGCCTCGACTGCAAGAGTGCAGGGGTTATCCAGGGTGATGAAGAACGGCTCTCTCACGTTGAGCCTATCGGTCCGGGTTGCCAGGGCCGGCGCACCCGGTTCGAGGGGCGATACGGCGCTCTCGCTGCACGCGGTGACGCCGGCGGCCAGGAGCAGGGTGGCCAACAGGCATGGCTTCGAG
>CAYYXP010000033.1:0-1672 GCA_964475685.1 uncultured Gemmatimonadaceae bacterium
GCCGGCTACCTCAAGGTCGGCCGCGGCGAAGCCAAGCTGGCGGCGGGCGGCGGAGTCCCCAAGCGGTTCGACAAGGGGTGGTACATCGAGCCCACCATCTTCTACGACGTGGACAACTCGGCGAAGATCGCCCAGGAAGAGATCTTCGGCCCGGTGATGAGCGTGATACCGTTCAAGGACGAGGCCGACGCCATCCGCATTGCGAACGCCACTCCCTACGGGCTGGCGGCCGCGGTGTGGACCCGTGACATCTTCAGGGCCTTCCGGACGGTGAAGGCGCTCGAAGCCGGCATCGTGTGGGTCAACCACATGCAGCCGACGTTCGTGGAGGCGCCCTGGGGCGGGTACAAGGCGTCGGGCTTCGGGCGCGAGTTGGGCCACTGGGGCGTCGAGGAGTACCTCGAGACCAAGCAGGTGTTCATCAACCTGGACGAGAAGCCGATCGGCTGGTATTAGCAGCCCATGCAAGCCCCCGTGCCGGCCACCGCCGCCGAAGAGCTGCACGCGGCCGTGCTCCAGGCGGTGCTCACCGCGGCGCTCGCGGTCCTCTGCGCCTTCCTCTATCAGCGGTATCGGAAGCCGTATTTCGGCTGGTGGGCCGGGGCCTGGGCGCTCTACGTCGTCCGCGTCGGTGCGATCACCAGTTTCCTGCTGTCCGGGGACTGGATCTGGCTCTACTGGCACCAGGTCGTCACCGGCTGGACGGCCCTCGCGCTGCTGTACGCGGCGCTGGTCTTCGCGCAGGGGTTGCGCTGGCGCCCCTGGTACCTCGCCCTGGTGCTCTTCCCGCCGGTCTGGTCCTACATCGCCATTTACCGCCTCGACCAGTTCCTCTGGGCCGCCGGCCCGGCGGTGCTCTTCCTCAGCCTCGCCACGCTGGGCACCGGATGGGCCTTCATCCGCTATCGCCGCCGGGTCGCCTCGAGCGGCGCCACACTGCTCGCCGTGTCTTTCGTGCTGTGGGGGCTGCACCATCTGGACTATCCTTTCCTCCGCGCCCGGGGCGCCTGGAACCCATGGGGGTACTATCTCGACATCGTCTTCAGCCTGGCCATTGGCGCCGGCATCCTGCTGCTGGTCCTCGATGACCAGCGTCGTGGCCTGGGCGCGCTGAGCGCGCTGTCGGGTGACCTCCAGCGGGCCGGCCGGGAGGAGGACGTGCTCGATGCGCTCCTGGCCCGCCCGCTGACCCTGCCGGCGGTCCGGGGGACCGCTCTCTTCCTGGTGAACGAGGGCCAGGCCGGCTTCGTCCGCGGCTCCGGCGTGTACGCCGGCGGAGGCGCATTGCCCGACGGCGCGGGGGCCGAGGTGCTCGCCCGCGCTCTGGAAACCGGCCGCCCCCAGGTGACCGATGCCTGGGGCGGCGGGGCGGCGGCCTATCCCTACGCCGCGGTGCTCCCCCTCCTCAGCCGAGAGGAAGTCATCGGCGCGCTGGTGCTGGTCGGCGAGGCGCGCGACCCGTTCACCGCGCTCGACGACCGCTTCCTGGTGGCTCTGGGGCAGCAGGTCGGCGCCGCGCTGGAGAACGCCGATCTCTACCGCCGGCTGGAGACCCGCACGGTGGAGCTGGCACGGCTCTCCGCCCGTATGGTCGAACAGCATGAGGAGGAGCGCCGCCGCCGGTCGCGCGAGCTCCACGACGAGCCGGCCCAGGTCTTCTCCGCGGTGAAGA
>CAYYXP010000034.1:0-9327 GCA_964475685.1 uncultured Gemmatimonadaceae bacterium
GCCAAGTTCGAGGAGACCAAGAACCCCGATTCGGCGCTGGTCCTGTATCGCGAGGCCGAAACCCTGTATAAGCAGTCGCCCGACACGTACTACCGGATCGCCGCGATCCTGAACGAGCAGGGCGAGGCCGATAGCGCCGCCGTGTATTTCGGTCGTGCCGCCGATGTCGGCGCCAACACCAAGGACACGTCCGAGATCAAGGTGCGGAACCGGTCGGCGTTCAACCAGGGCGCCATCCTGCTCAGCAAGAACAACTACGACGGCGCGGCGGCAGCGCTCGAGAAGTACCTCACGTGGGTCCCGGACGACAACGAGGCGAAGCGCGGGCTCGCGACGGCCTACCGCGGTCAGGGACAGATCGAGAAGGCCCAGGCAATCGAGAAGGACCTGGTGAAGGCCGGCGGCGCCGCAGGCACGCCCGGTGGGGCTCCGGGCGCCCAGGACCTCATGGGGGCCGGGGTCAACCTCTACAACGACAAGAAGTACGCCGAGGCCGCGGTTGCATTCGAGAAGGTTGCCGCCGCGGAGCCCAACAACCGCGATGCACTCTCCAACCTGAGCAACACCTATCTTGCGCTCAAGGACGGCCCCAAACTGCTGGCCACCGCCACCAGCCTGGTGGCGGTCGAGCCGATGAGTGAAAACGCCCTCAAGCTGCAGGGTGAAGGGTACAAGCAGTCGGGGAAGGTGAACGACGCAATCAAGACCGCGGAACTGGTGCTCGCGCTGCCGGCCGACGTGAAGATCACCGAGTTCACTTCGAACCCCGGCGGGGCGGCACTCGCCGCCACGGCGACCGGCCGCGAAGCGCAGACCCCGGCGGGCAAGCCGATTCCGGCTGCCCCGGTGGGAGTCGTCTTCGAGTTTCTCGACGCGCGGGGCGGCGTCGTGACCACCCAGGAGGCTCAAGTCCCCGCACTTGCGGCCGGCGCCACCCATGACGTCAAGCTCACCGCGCAGGGGGCCGGCATCACGGCCTGGCGCTACAAGCGGAAGTAGTCGGGGAGCGATCCATGGCGGGAGTCCCGGCATCGCGGACCACGGAAAGCGGACTGACGACGACACGAGCGCCCTTCATCGAGCAGGCGCAGGAAGAAGGGCGGCTCTACATCCATCAGCCGTACGAGCTGTATTCCGAGGCCAACCATGAGGCCTGGCGGCGTCTCTTCACCAGCATGGAGGACCGCTGGCGCCGGTATGCCAATGACCGCTTTCTCCAGGGCATCGACAACCTCTGCCTCGATCCGCACCGGGTGCCGAAGCTGGAGGACGTCAACCGCTTTCTCGGCCCGCTGACCGGATTCAGCGCCAAGGCGGTTTCCGGGTACGTGCCCTCCTTCATGTTCTTCGATTGCCTGCGCAATCGCGCCTTTCCAACCACCATCACCATCCGCGACGGCGCGACGCTCGATTACCTGCCCGAACCCGACATCTTTCACGACATCGCCGGCCACGTGCCGATGCATACCGACCGGGCCTTCGCCGACACGCTGGTCCGCTTTGGAGACTGCGCCCACACCGCCGCCGAGATCGTCTCGGGCATCCCTGATGAGCCGGAGCGGATCCGGCGCGTCACCAGCATCTTCAAGGCGCTGGCCAGGTTCTTCTGGTTCACGATCGAGTTCGGGCTGATGCGCGGGCCTGACGGCCTCAAGGTGTACGGGAGCGGCCTGCTCAGCTCCTACGGCGAGATCGCCCACGCCATCGATTCGTCGGAGGTCCAGCGGTATCCACTTCGGCTCGAGTGGGTGATCAACCAGTATTTCGAGATCCATCATTACCAGCCGCTTCTCTTCACGGTGGATTCGTTCGACCACCTGTTCGAACTGGTCGGGGAGCTGGAGCGGTGGATGCGCGAGGGCAAACTCGACAACGTGGCGCCGGGGGAGCCGGCCGTGAGCGAGCCCGATCTCCGAAGCTTTCTGGAGGCGGCCGGGAACCGATAAACCTGCTTGACACCTTTCGGCGGCCCGATCACATTGAGGCCGAATCGCGGGCGTAATTCAGTGGTAGAATGCCAGCTTCCCAAGCTGGACGTCGCCGGTTCGAGTCCGGTCGCCCGCTCTCTGGAAGCTCCAGCCCCGCTGACAGTTCATTGTCGGCGGGGTTTTTCGCGCCAGCGAACTCCGCACTTGAGGTGCAGGCCCTCCTGTCCACGGGACTCCAGCCCTCAGAAAATACTTCCGCTCCACAAGCGAAGTGACAGAGCAACTTGAATTTACGGGCTCATGCGGCCATCTTTCCTGGCTATCCGGACACAATGTCGTGGCCGCTTGTCGGGACTGAGAATGATACGAGTCACTGCGGTGGAACAGGGGTCGATGGCCGAGGAGATGGGGCTCCGGGAAGGAACCGAACTCCTCTCGGTGGACGGCCGCGAGCTGGAGGATTTCCTCGACTGGGAGTTTGCCACCGCCGAGGAATCGTTCCTCCTCCACGTCCGCCAGCCCGATGGGGAGGAAATCGAGTTCGACATCGAGCGGCCGCTCGGCGAACCGCTCGGGGTCGCCCTCGAGCCGGTGCGTATCCGCCGGTGCGCCAACCGCTGCGACTTCTGTTTCGTTGACGGGCTTCCCGACGGGCTCCGCGACGTGCTCTACATCCGGGACGACGATTACCGGCTGTCGTTCCGGTACGGCAATTTCGCGACGCTGACGAATCTCAAGCCGCGAGACATCCGCCGTATCAAGGAGTATCGCCTCTCCCCGCTGTACGTCTCTGTGCACGCCACCGATCCGACAGTCCGACGCTACCTCCTCCGCAATCCTTCCGCGCCGGACATCATCCCCCAGCTTCGCGAATTCTCCGAGGCGGGCATCGAGTTTCACACACAAGTCGTCATGTCACCGGGAGTCAACGACGGTGCTGTGCTTCGGCAGACATTGACCGATCTTTTCGATTTCGGCCCGGCCATCCTCGGCTGCTCCGTGGTACCGGTGGGGCTGACCGAGTACAGCAAGCACCACCTCGTGCGCGAACCGACGGCCGAGGAGTGCCGGGCGGCCATCGCGCTCATCGACGAGCGGGCCGCCGTGGCCCGCCGGGAGCGCGGCATCAGCTGGGCGTTCGGGGCGGACGAGCTGTACCTTCGCGCTGGAATGGAGCTGCCGCCCGCCGCGATCTACGATGGCTTCGACCAGGTGGAGAACGGCGTCGGCGCGGTGCGCTGGCTGCAGCAGCAGATCGCGGCGAACGCCGCGGCCCTTCAGGGGTGGGAAGGGAAGAGAGTGGGCGTCGTGACCGGAACGGCGATGGCACCGCTGATGCCGATGGTTCTCGAGCCGCTTTCGTCGGTCACCGGCGCGCGCTTCGAGCTGCTACCAGTGGTGAACTCGCTCTTTGGTCCACTGGTCACCACCGCCGGGCTCCTGCCCGGCGCGGCGGTGCAGGAGGCGCTGCGCTCGCGGAACGATCTGGACCTGGCACTGCTGCCGGGGGAGTCCCTCAACGACGACGGGCTCTTCATTGACGACATGAGCTTCGATGCGCTGGCAGGCTCGGTTCCGTTCGAGCTCCGCGCGTCCAGGGATTTCGCCGACGCGCTCGTGACTCCGGTGGCGGCGTGAGCAAGCCCACCGTCGCAATCGTCGGCCGCCCCAACACCGGAAAGTCCACCCTCTTCAACCGGATTCTTGGAGGCCGCCGAGCGATCGTCTCCGATCGGCCGGGCACGACCCGCGATCGTCATTTCGGCGAGGCCGAGTGGAACGGGCGGCACTTCTGGCTGGTGGATACCGGGGGCCTGGTTCCCGACTCGAACGATTCGATGGACCGGGCCATCCGCACGCAGGTGGAGTTCGCGTTGGCTGAAGCGGACCTCGTGCTGTTCGTGGTGGACGGGCGGGAGGGCATCAATCCGGTGGACCGTGCCATTGCCGACCGGCTTCGCCACGCGGGCCGGCCGGTTGTCCTGGCCGTCAACAAGCTCGACGATCTGGAAAGCAGTACCGCCCACTACGATTTCTACCAGCTCGGATTCGGCGATCCCTACGGAGTCAGCGCGGCGATCGGGAAGGGAAGTGGGGACCTGCTCGATGCCGTGGTGGAGCGGCTCCCTCCCGCCGGCGATTCCGAACAGGAGGCGGCGATCGAGGTAGCGGTGGTGGGACGTCCCAACGCGGGGAAATCCTCTCTCGTCAATCGACTTCTCGGGGAAGAGCGCCATGTGGTTGCCCCCGAAGCCGGCACCACGCGGGATGCGGTCGATTCGCCCTTGCGCTACAGTGGCAGGTCGCTCAAGTTCATTGACACCGCAGGGTTACGCAGGCGAGCTAAAGTAGAAGATGACCTTGAGTTCTACTCCACACTCCGCACCGAGCGCGCCATCGAGCGGGCGACGGTCTGCGTGCTGGTGGTGGACGCCGTGGTGGGACTGCACAACCAGGACCTTCGCATCGCCACGGAAGCGTGGGACCAGGGGTGCGGTCTCATCGTCGTGGTGAACAAGTGGGACCTGGTCGAGGAAAAGGACGCCAACACCGCGCACCGCGGCCAGGAAGAACTGATCGCCAAGGCGCCGTTCCTGAGCTATGTGCCTTTCGTCTACGTCTCCGCGCTGAGCGGCCAGCGGGTCCGCAAGATTCTCGACCTCATTCTCGAGGTGGCCGACGGTCGCGAGCAACGGATACCCACCGCCGAAGTCAACAAGGTGCTGGCCGCCCTCCTCGAACGGACGGCGCCTCCCCAGAAGCCGGGTGAGGAGGTGAAGCTGCTCTACGCCTCGCAGATCGGGACCGCCCCGCCCACTTTCGCGATCGTGAGCAATCGGCCTGACGATGTTCCCGAGTCCTATCAGCGCTACCTGGTCCACGGGTTCCGTTCCGCGTGGCCGTTCACCGGCTCCCCGCTGCGGCTGCGCTTCACGGCGCGGGGGTCGCGCCGGTGACCGCCGCGATGGTCCCCTGGCTGATCGCCTCGTACCTGCTGGGCGCCATCCCCACCAGCTACCTCGTCGCGCGCCTCGTCCGGGGAATCGATCTCCGCGAGCACGGCAGCCGAAATCTCGGCGCCACCAATCTCTATCGCGTGCTCGGCTGGCGGTTCGCCCTTCCTGTGGCGCTCTTCGACGCGGCCAAAGGGTTCATTCCGGTGGCTCTGTTCGCGCCACGCGCCTCGCCGGCCCAGCTCTTCGGGCTGGTGTGCGGAATGACGGCAGTGCTGGGACATGCCTACTCGGTGTTCGTGCGATTCAAGGGCGGCAAGGGCGTGGCGACGGCCGCGGGGGTCATGCTCGCGCTCACGCCCCTGGCTCTCGGCGTCTCCTTCGCGGTCTGGCTGGCCCTCGCGACGCTCACCGGTTACGTCTCGCTCGCCAGCATCGCCTCGGCGGCGGTGTTCCCCGCGGCCGTTCTGCTGCTCGACCCTCCTGAGCAGCCGGCAATTCTCTGGCTCGACGTCGTGGTGGCGCTGGGAATCATCTGGCTTCACCGCGCGAACATCGGCCGGCTGCTCAAGGGGACCGAGAATCGATTCGGGCGCCGCGCGGCCCCCTCGGGCAGTTCGTGACCACGATCGCCGTCCTCGGCGCAGGAAGCTGGGGGACGACGCTGGCCAATCTCCTGGCGTGCAAGGGCGAACGCGTCCGGATCTGGGCGTACGAGGCGGAGGTGGTCGAGGCCATCAACCGGGACCGCGAGAACGCCCTCTTCCTGCCGGGAGTGTCGTTGGCGGCGTCGCTTCGGGCGGAGCCCGACCCTCGTGCCGCGGTGTCGGGCGCGGAGGTGGTGGTGTCGGCTTCGCCAAGCCACGCGGTGCGCAGCGTGGTGCGGCAGGTGGCCGATGCGCTGGTGCCAGGCGCCCTCGTCGTCAGCGCCACGAAGGGCATCGAGACCGATACCCTTGCGCTCATGTCGCAGGTGTACGCGGAATGCGCACCCGCGGCGAGGTTCGCCGCGCTCTCCGGCCCCAGTTTCGCCGCGGAGGTCTGCCAGGGCCAGCCCACCGCGGTGGTGGCGGCGGCCACGGACGCCGCGACGGCAAGGGATGCGCAGCAGGTCTTCGCGACCCCGGCATTCCGGGTCTACACCGGGCAGGACGTCGTGGGCGTCGAGCTGGCCGGGGCGCTCAAGAACGTGATCGCGATCGCGGCGGGGATCCTGGAGGGGCTCGGCCTCGGACACAACCCGCGCGCCGCCCTCATCACGCGAGGGCTGGCCGAGATCGCCCGGCTCGGGATCGCGATGGGGGCAGACCCGCCGACCTTTGCCGGCCTGGCCGGCATGGGCGACCTGGTGTTGACCACCACGGGGAGCCTGAGCCGCAACCGCGCGCTCGGTGTCGCGCTGGGGGGAGGGCAATCGCTCGACGATTACCGGCGTTCGCATCGTACCGTGGCCGAAGGCGTCAACGCCGCCCGTGCCGGAGCCGCCCTGGGCGCCCGGCACGGGGTGGAGCTTCCGATTGTCGGGCAGGTGTGCGAAGTGTTGTTCAACGGCAGGCCGCCCCGGGACAGCGTGGCCGAGCTCATGGGGCGTGAACTCAAACCGGAGCAGTGGAGATGACGACGACCACCCGACCGGTACAGGAATTCTATTCCATCGGCGAGGTCTGCGCGCTCACCGACCTCAAGCCGCACGTTCTGCGGTATTGGGAGAGCCAGTTCCGCTTTCTCAACCCCGCGAAGAATCGCTCGGGCAACCGGGTGTACAAGAGCCGCGAGGTGGAGCTGATCATGCTGGTGAAGCAGCTCCTGTACACCGAGAAGTTCACCATCGACGGCGCGCGCCAGCGTATCGACCAGTACCGCCGCACCGGCGAATTGCGGGTGTCCGCCCGGAAGGCCTTCGAGGCGGAGCTCGCGGCGGAGGTGCGCGCCTCCATCGAGAATGTGCTGAAGGTCCTCGATGGCCGGCTGCCCGGGCAGCCGGAATGAATATCCTCGTCACCAATGATGACGGCGTTCTCGCCCCCGGCCTTGCGCTCCTCGCCGACGTGTGCCGCCGGGTCGGCACGGTCACGGTCGTGGCACCGGACCGGGAGCAGAGCGGCACCTCCCACTCGCTCACGCTGCATCGACCGCTCCGGCCGGCCCGCCGGCCCGATGGCGGCTGGCAGATCGACGGAACGCCCACCGACTGCGTGATGCTCGCGGTGCAGGCGTTGATGCCCGAACGCCCGAGTTTCGTCTTCTCCGGCGTCAATCACGGGCCCAACATGGGCGAGGACGTGCTGTACTCGGGCACGGTGGCCGCCGCCATGGAGGCCGTGACGCTCGGGATTCCCGGCATCGGCATCTCGTTCTCCGGCAACCAGCCGGAGACGATGGACACCTACCGGGACCTCCTCGTCGACCTCGTGCGGCGGATCACCAGCCAGCCCGACTTTCCCGACCAGACGCTCCTCAACATCAATCTCCCGAGGGTTCCGGCGTCCGAGGTACGGGGAATCCAGGTGACCAAGCTGGGCAGCCGCTTCTTCTCCGAGTCGCTCACCCGGATGAAGGACCCGTGGGGCCGGGAGATCTTCTGGATCGGTGGCGGCACGATCACCTGGACCGGGACGGAGAACTCGGACCATCTGGCGGTGGCCGAGGGATACATCTCGGTCACCCCCCTTCACATGGATCTCACCAACTACGGTCTCATCGAAACGGTCATGGGATGGTCGCTGGAGGGGTAGGGGAGGGGGACGGATACGGCGGGTACCGCGCGCAGCTGGTCGAGACGCTCCGGGGCAAGGGTATTCGCGACCTTGCCGTCCTGCGGGCCATCCAGATGGTGCCGCGGCACCTCTTCGTGCCGGAGAGCGTGCGGCACCGCGCCTACGACGACGTCGCCCTGCCGATCGGCAACGGCCAGACGATCTCGCAGCCCTACGTCCAGGCGCGATACCTCGAGTTGATCGGACTCGCCGGCCGGGAGCGGGTGCTCGAGATCGGCTCCGGCTCCGGCTACCAAACCGCGCTTCTAGCCCTCCTCTGCGAGAGCGTCTTCGGGGTCGAGCGGATTCCCGGACTGGCGCAGGGATCGCGCGCCGCACTCCAGGCGGCCGGAATCGGCAACTGTACCGTGCTGGTGGGGGACGGGACGCTGGGGTGGCGCCCCTTCGCTCCCTACGACGCGATCCTGGTGGCCGCCGCGTCGCCGGAGGTTCCCGCTCCGCTCGTCGAGCAACTGGCGCCCGGCGGCCGCATGGTGATCCCGCTGGGCGACCGCGCCGGCCAGACGCTCACTTTGGTCCGTCGCGAGGGAGAAGGCCTGAAGATCAGCACGATCGAGGATGTGCGGTTTGTTCCCCTGCTCGGCGAGTTCGGCTTTCGATGATCGGAGATTTCATGGATCTGCTGCGGAGCGTCGTCGATCTCTTCCTCCATCTCGATCAACATCTCGCCGAGGTCATCTCCAAGTACGGTGCCTCGACGCACCTCATCCTGTTTCTCATCGTCTTCTGTGAGACGGGTCTGGTCGTGACGCCGTTCCTGCCGGGCGACTCGCTCCTCTTCGCGGCGGGAGCGTTCGCCGCGCTCGGATCCCTGGACATCTGGCTCGTGGTGATCCTGCTCGTCGTCGCCGCGATCCTCGGCGACACGGTCAACTACTGGGTCGGCGCGTACGTGGGGCCGCGAGCCTTCCGCGGGGAGGTCCGGTGGCTCAAGAGGGAATACCTCGACCGCACGCACGCCTTCTACGAGAAGCACGGCGGCAAGACGATCATCCTCGCCCGCTTCGTGCCGATCATCCGCACGTTCGCGCCGTTCGTGGCCGGGGTGGGGGCGATGAGCTACACGAGATTCATCGTCTACAACATAGTCGGCGCGGTCCTCTGGGTCGGGTTGTTCGTGCTCGGCGGCTACTTCTTCGGCAACATCCCCATGGTGAAGAACAACTTCACGCTGGTGATTCTCGCGATCATCGCGATCTCGGTGCTGCCCATCGTGGTCGAGGCATTGAAGGCGAGGCGGCGCCGGCCAGCGTGACCGCCAGGTTCCTGGTTCGCGGTCTGGTGCAGGGGGTAGGATTCCGCTGGTTCGCACTCCGGCGGGCGAGGGCTCTCGGCATCACCGGTTACGTCCGGAACCTTCCCGACGGCGCGGTGGAGGTGGTGGCGCACGCCGATGACCCCGCCGCACTCGGCCGGTTCGAGGAGCTCCTCGCGAGAGGCCCGGACCACGCGGTGGTGGAGACCGTCGAGCGCGAAGATCTGCCGGAGGACGACCCCACGACCACGAGGAGCTTTGACATCCGATGAGCGTGATCACCCCCCTTGCCCGGCACGTGCTCGACACCCTGCGGCCGATTCCCGACTATCCCAAGCCGGGCATCATCTTCCAGGACATCACCCCGGTGCTGGGAGACGGAAAGCTCTTCCGGACCGTGGTGAACGCCATGG
>CAYYXP010000035.1:0-24998 GCA_964475685.1 uncultured Gemmatimonadaceae bacterium
AGCGGATTCGCTCGTTCAGGATCTGTCGCGCCCGCCACTCCGCCGCCTCCGCCTTCTCCAGCAGCTCCAGACCCCGCAACAGCATGGGCGCCGACTCCGCGGACGCGGGGTCGAGATCGGAACGCATCGCCCAGTAGGCGCTGCGGGCGGCAGCCGCGGCGAGGAAGGTCCCCGTGGCCGCGTCCCCGAGCGCGCTCGGCGCGCCGGCATCCGCCATCATGACGGCCAGGTCCGCCGCGGCGACCGCGCCCTCGAGAAGATCGAGTTGAATCCGGGCGGCTTCACCGAGCGCATCGGTCCGTGCCTCGCCCCGGGCGCCCAGGAAACGCTCGAACGCCTCGGCCTCGCGCACCGCGAGGTCCAGCAGCTGGTCCCGGAGTTGCGGCGCTCGGCCGAGGACCGAGCGGGCGCGCTCGTGGCCCACGGCGTAGCGCTCCTTGCTGTGGGTGAGCGCGGCGACCATCTGTGCGAGCGCGGCAGCGAGAGAGGCCGCTATCGCGGCGGCGGCACCTCCGCCGGGGCTCGGCGGCAAGGCGGCCACGGCGCCGATCCAGTCGGCGAGCGGAGTCCGGGAGGTGGGGCGCGGGTCACTCGTCATCGGTTCGATCTCGGTGGCAAAGGGAGGTGGAGAGCCCAGTAAGTCCAAGGACGACACTGTCTTGCGTGGTCGGTGAGAACCGGGTAACTTGCCGACCATGCCGCGCATATTCTCGGGAATCCAGCCCTCCGGCGAGCTGCACATCGGCAACTGGCTCGGTGCCGTGCAGAACTGGGTCAATCTCCAGCTTCGCTACGACTGCATCTATTGCGTGGTGGACCTTCACGCAGTCACCGGACAGTACGACCAGGCCACGCTCGCTCAGCGGACCCGGGAGATGGCGATCGGCCTGCTCGCTTCGGGGATCGATCCCTCGCGCGTGGTGCTCTTCGTCCAGTCCCACGTGCCCGAGCACTCGGAGCTCCAGTGGCTCCTCACCACGCTGACGCCGATCGGCGAGCTCGAGCGGATGACACAGTTCAAAGATAAGGCGCAGCGATTCGAAAGCGTGCCGGCGGGCCTCCTCTGTTATCCGATCCTGATGGCCGCCGACATCCTGCTCTACCGCGCCGACCTCGTCCCGGTAGGAGAAGACCAGACCCAGCACCTGGAGCTGAGCCGGGAGATCGCCCGCAAGTGGAATACGGAGTTCGGAGGCGGCACGGATTACTTTCCGGAACCGAAGGCATTGCTCACCGAGGCCAAGCGTATCATGGGCCTCGACGGACAGGCCAAGATGTCGAAGAGCCTCGGCAACACCGTCGGCCTGCTGGATGGCCCGGAGGAGATCTGGGCCAAGCTCCGGCCGGCCATGACCGATCCCGCTCGGGTCACCAGGAAGGACCCGGGCACCCCCGAGGTCTGCAACGTCTACAGCCTCCACCGGTACTTCTCGCCTCCCGAGACGGTGACCGCCGTCGGGGAACGCTGCCGGTCCGCCGCATGGGGCTGCCTCGACTGCAAGCGGGTGCTGGCCGATAACATGATCAAGACGCTCGCACCGATTCGGGAGCGCGCGGAGGAACTTGAGGGCCAGCCCGGTCGCGTCGAGCAGATCCTGGGCGATGGTGCCGCGTCGGCTCGCCGGATCGCCGGGGCGACGATCCGAGAAGTGCGGGACCGGATGGGGTTCCTGGCAGGGTGATGGCCATCGGCTAACCGAGGTCCCATGGAAAAGATCATCAAGGCCGCAGTCGAGCGGGGCGCGTCCGACCTCCACATCAAGGCCGGCGACGTCTTCCGTGCGCGCATCAACGGCAAGCTCGTGGCCCTCACCAAGCAGCGGCTCACGCCGGACCAGACCCGCGCCATCGCCCTCAAACTCATCAACAGCAACGACGACAGGGCCCGGATCGACGCCCTGCGCGACTTCGACTGTTCCTGGGGGATGCCGGGGGTGGGCCGGTTCCGCGTCAACGTGCTCCGGCAGCGGTCATCGTTCATGATCGTGATGCGGGTGATTCCGTTCACGGTACCGACCATTGAATCGCTGCGGCTTCCCGAGGTGCTCACCCAAATCGCCGCCTCGGAACGGGGCCTCGTCCTGGTGAGCGGTGTCAGCGGCAGCGGGAAGAGCTCCACCGTGGCGGCGCTGGTGCACCACATCAATCTGAAGCTGCACAAGCACGTCGTCACCGTCGAAGATCCGATCGAGTTCCTCCACCGCGACGTCAACTGCTCCATCACCCAGCGGGAAGTCGGGGTGGACACCGATACCCTCGCCGTCGGGCTCCGGGCCGCCCTCCGTCAGGACCCCGACGTCATCGTGCTCGGCGAGCTGGTCGACGCGGAAACGATTGACATCGCCATCAAGGGCGCCGAGACGGGTCATCTGGTCATCGCCACCCTTCCGACCTCTGACGCCCTGACGACGGTCGAGAGGGTGCTGACGACTTTCCCCAGGGAGGAGCGAGAGATCGGGCGCATGCGCTTTGCCGAGGCGCTCCGCGCCATCGTCTCCCAGCAGCTCCTGCCGATGAAGGGCGAGAAGGGCCGGGTACCCGCGGTGGAGGTGCTCCTCGCCACTCCCGCCGTGCGCGACGCGATTAAGAATCCGGCTCGCAGCGCCGAGGTGCGCAAACTGATGGCCGACGGCAAGAAGCAGCACGGGACCCAGACCTACGAGCAGCACGTGGCGCAACTCGTCGAGGCAGGACTCATCACCCAGGACACCGCCAGGGCCGCCGTGGCACTCGTCGGGGCGTCGTCGGCCGCCCCCACGGCCAAGAGAGGCTCCAAGGCGACGCCGGCCTGAGCCGTCATCCGGTGCCGACCCTCGACGAGACCCTGCGGAGCCTTCTCTCCATACCGCGCGAGGCCGGCACTCCCGCAGCCGCCCGCGCCAGGGATGTCGTGGCCGAACACCTGCGATCGCTCGGCTACACGGTCACCGTCCAACGTTTCACCTTCCACCCATCCAGCCTGAAGGCGTTTTCCCTGTTCGGCGCCGGTCTGAGCGGGGTCGCCGTGGTGTTGCTCCCCCTCCTGGTGCTGCCGACGGTGCCGCCATGGGGTGCGCTGGTGATGCTGATCTCAGGGCTCGGCGGCCTCCTGCTGTTCACCGTCGGCGTCGGGCTCGGCCGGATCCCTCTCGGCGGCGAATTGCGAGAGGACGCCAATCTCCTGGCCGTGCGCGGGGGCGTCCCGGTCACACGGTGGATCGTCGCGCATCTCGACACCAAGGCGCAGCGGCAGTCGATGGCTGGGCGTCTCGTGGCGGTGTGCGTCGCAGCGGCGGTATTGGCGGCGCTTCTCGCCCTCGCCGTCGCGCGGCTCTCGGGCCCGCTGCCGACCGGGCTCGCCGCGGCGGGCGCCGCCACCGCGCTCATCGCCGGCGCGCTCGCGGGCCGGGGCGGGCTCCACGGGAGTTCTCCCGGCGCGAGAGACAACGGCACTGGCGTCGCCGCCGCCCTGGCGTGCGCCGAGGCGTCGCGCGACCCGGCGACGGGTTTGCTGCTCACTGGGGCCGAGGAATTCGGGTTGGTGGGAGCCAGGGTCTTCGCCGAGGCGGAAGGGGCCCGACTGGTTTCGTGCGTCGTCGTCAACCTCGACACGATCGACGAAGAGGGGACGCTGTACCTGGTGACCCACGACTGGCGAGGCGCCCCGCTCGCGCTCGCGGAAGGGTCGCGACTGGCCGCGGCCGGATTCGCTCCCCGCGCGCGCCGCCTGCCGCTCGGCATCCTGGTGGACAGCCTGCCCCTCGCGCGGGCCGGCGCGCCGGCGCTGACGATCGGACGGCTGACCTGGCGGACACTGCGTCGCATTCACACGCCCAATGACACAGCGGACGGGCTCTCGTTCGCCACCGCGAAGCGTGTCGGGACGGCCCTCGCAGCGAATTGACCTTTGCCTCGCAAGCGCATAGGTTTGGCTGAGGATTCCGGAGCCCGGTGAGGGGCTCTTTTCTTTGGCTCACCGGAGGAAGCGGCATGTTCGACGCCAGGACCACCTGCGTGGTGGTCGTCGGGGCGCAGTGGGGGGACGAAGGGAAGGGCAAGCTGGTCGACGTCCTCTCGGAGCGCGCCGACTTGGTCGTGCGGTACCAGGGCGGCGCCAACGCCGGCCATACCGTCGTGATCGAGGACTCGCAGTTCATCCTGCGCCAGATCCCCTCCGGTATCCTGCATTCATCCGCCATCTGCATCGTCGGCAACGGTGTGGTGCTCGAGCCTGAGACCTTCTGCGGCGAGTTGGACCAGCTCAACGAGCGGGGGATCGATACCGCCGGGCGGATCTTCGTGTCCGAACGCGCCCACCTCGTTCTTCCCTACCACAAACTGCTCGATGCCGCCCACGAGAAGAGCCAGAACATCGGCACGACGGGCCGTGGCATCGGACCGGCCTACGAGGACAAGTACGGCCGCCGGGGGGTCAGGGTCATCGATCTCCGTCAGCCGGGCTGCGTGCGGCAACTCCTCGCGGGCCGGGTCGAGCGCGCCAATCGGCTCCTCGGGTTGATGGGCAGCGCCGAGCGTGCGTCGCTCGATTCCCACGTGGCGCTGCTCGAGCGGCTGGCGCCCAGGATTCTTCCCCTCGCCGCCGATACCGGGCTCATGGTGCACCGCGCGCTTCGCGACGGGCGCAAGGTGCTGCTGGAGGGGGCGCAAGGCTCCATGCTCGATGTGGATCATGGCACCTATCCCTATGTGACATCCTCGAACACCACGGCCGGTGGCGCCGCGGTCGGCGCGGGCATCGGGCCCACGGCCATCCATGGCGTCCTCGGCGTGGTCAAGGCGTACACGACGAGGGTCGGCAACGGCCCGCTGCCCACCGAGGCCGAGAACGGCCACGAGGAGCGGCTGCGCGAGCTGGGCGGGGAGTTCGGCGCGGTGACGGGCCGCCCGCGACGGTGCGGCTGGTTCGATGCCACCGTCGTCCGGTATGCCGCCAGGGTGAACGGGCTCACGGCGCTGGCGGTCACCAAGCTCGACGTCCTCGACACCTTCGACGAGATTCCCGTCTGCACCGCCTACCGGCTCGGCGATGAATTGTGCGGCGAGATGCCGGCCGAAGTCGAATTGCTCGGGCGGGTGCGGCCGAGCTACGAGATGCTGCCGGGCTGGCGCCAGCCCATCGGGGGAAGCCGCCGGCTGTCCGATCTCCCGGCGGCCGCCCGCGCGTATCTCGACCGGCTGGAGTCGTTGTCAGGCGTGCCGGTGCGCTACGTGAGCGTCGGGACCCGGCGGGACCAGATCATCGAGGTGTCCTAGCATGCGAGGAGCGACGGAAGAGACCGATCTCCTCGTCATCGGCGCCGGGCCCTGCGGCCTGGCGACCGGCATCGCGGCCCGGACCGCCGGAATCCCCTGCATCCTGGTGGATCGGCGCACGGTCGTCTCGACCATAGACCGGTACCCCCTGGCGATGACCTTCTTCTCGACACCGGAACGGATCGAGATCGGCGGGGTCCCCTTCATCGCGAGCCACGAGAAACCCACCCGCCAGGATGGCATGCTCTATTATCGCCGCGTGGCCGAGCACTACGAGCTCGACGTCAGGCCGAAGGAGGATGTCTCCGAGGTCACCCGGGAGCCCGACGGCCGGTTCCTCGTCGAGGTCGTCCGCCCGCACGATCGGAAGACCTACCTGGCCCGGGAGGTGGTGTTCGCCACCGGCTACTACGACAATCCGAACTTCATGGGGGTCCCCGGCGAGGAGCTGCCCCATGTGACCCATTACTTCGTGGAGGGCCACCCCTACTGGCACCGCCGTGTCGTGGTGATCGGGGCGGGGAACAGCAGCGTGGACGCGGCGCTCGAGTGCTGGAGGGCAGGGGCGATGGTCACGCTGGTGCACTTTGGCGAGGGGTTCGACCGGACGGTCAAGGCGTGGGTGCTGCCCGACATCACCAACCGGGTCAAGCAGGGTAGCATCGGCGTCCGCTGGCGGTCCCGAGTCGGGGCCATCACGCCGACCGATGTCGAGGTCGTGTCGGAAGACACCGGCAAGGTCGAGCGGATCCCGGCCGATGCAGTGCTCGCGATGACCGGCTACCACGCGGACACCACCATGCTCCGCCGCCTGGGCGTGCCGGTAGACCCGGCCACCGGGGTGCCCACCCACGACGAGGCGTCCATGAGCACCCCCGTTCCCGGGGTCTACCTGGCGGGCGTCATCGCCAGCGGCAACGATGCCAATCGGTTGTTCATCGAGAATGCGCGGGGACACGGCGAGCTGATCGTGCGCCACCTGCAGGCGGCGCGCAGGGCAAGGCCGGGGGGCGTCACGCCGGCGGCCTGACCCCTGAAAGACGAACACCCCGGGGATTCTCTCCCCGGGGTGTTCGTTTGCTCCCTGGCGTCAGTTGTTCTGGTTTGCGGCGAACCACTTGGCGACGTCGAAGTTCCGCGGGTCGAGCTCGTAGACCCGGTTCCGGGCAAAGCGGCCCGTGGTGGGGAAGTACGGCGGCGGGTCGCTGGAGGCGCACGAATTGTACGTGTACCGCTTGATGTATCCTTGTCCGCTCGTCAGGCCGACCGCGCCGCGCTGATTCTGGATGATGCCGCCGTTGAGGTTGAGGCAGCCGCGCCCGCTGGCGGTGCCGTTGCAGGGCTGGGCGTCGGTTGATCCGGTCGAGTAACTCTCAGCGCCGAAGATATCGAGGGCAAGAACCACGGCCTGGATGTCCTCCTCGGTCGTTTCGTCGTACGTGCGGTACGTTCCCGCCCCGGCGATCTGCTGCGGCGCGTTGATCGTATTGTTCGCCGCGAGAATGCTGTCCCCGGAGAAGACGCCGAGAATGTTGCCGCACTCGGCCGCCTGGGCCGAGCCCGGGTCGACCGCCGTCCGGATATCGTCTGCGACGACGATGTTTTCCGGCGATGCAACGGTGACCCTGCCGTTGACCACGCCGCTGAGGGCGACGCGGCCGCTCACATAGATGACGCCTTCCCACGCCGTATTGTAGTTGCGGCTGAGGGGCCAGAGGTACGCCGCGTCGGGCCGGCCGGTAAAGGCGGCGACCGTGGGGGCGCCCATGGTGCCGGGCCGGAGCCTCCAGCCGATGCCGGTGCCCGCCCAGTCTCCCTTGACGGCGTTCCAGGCATTCGCGTTGATGTTGGGCCAGCTCTCCTGGCGCAGGCGCGGATCACCGCCCAGGTAGCAGCGGTAGGTGCTCCCCGCGGTGCTCAGCATGGCGGTGGCTTGGGCGTTTGCCGCACCAGCCGGGTTGGTGTCGGCGGCCGTGCGGAACTTGACGGGGGCTCCGCCGTTCCAGGTCGCGTCGGTGGCCACGGTGTAGTTGCCGAGCTGGACCGCGGCGCCCTTGATGGGCACGCCGCAATTGGGTGAACGGCGGATGTCGCCGTTCGGGCCCGGATTGCCAGACGCCGTTCCCGACACGTACCAGGGGCGATTGTTGTCCTGGTAGAACCGCATGAAGCCTTCGTTGGTGTCGGTCGAGTCGCCATCGGCGTTGAGGTCGATGGCCACGAACTCGATCCGCACCGACGCCTCGCCCGAGGCGTTGCCGAGGGTGTTGCCGACGAACGACATGCCGGCATTGTTGGCCCGCGTCTGCAACGACGTGAACGCCGCGGTGGTGGGGAGAGAGATCGGCGGCACGCTGAGCTTGGGGGGAAAGTTCACGAAGTTCCCGTTACCCTGCCCCGAGATGCTGCTCGCGGCGCTCGTCACTTGGTCGAAGAAAGTGGCGCCGCTAGTGGCGATCTTGATCTGATCGTTCGAGTGTACCGGCCCGCGGATCTGGTCGTTGTTGGCAAAGACGATGTTGCCTTCGACGATGGTGAAGTAGGCGTACTTGGCGAACGATTCCTGGTTGACCTGCAGCCGGCGGACGACCTTGTTGCCGAAGCTGTCGGTGACCACGGTGATGACCGTCCCGAACACGCCAAACTGACCCGAGGTGATGCCGTCCGGGCCCACGTAGGTGTTCTTCCTGAGCCCCGGCAGTACCACGCCGGCTCCGTCCTTTACCACGCCATTGGTATCCAGCTGCACGTATCCGGTGGCGGGGTACACCGCCGGGGTGGCGTTGAGCTTGCTCCGGCCCTCTTCCGCCGCCGCGACCGCGGCGTCGTTGAGCAGGGCCGCGCGCTCGCCGTTCTTCTGGATGAGCTGCGAGTTGAGGATCCAGAACGCCCCGGCGAGGGCGATCGCGCTGACCGCCATGCCCACGAACATCGTGGTGAGCAGGGCGATGCCGCGCTCGTCGTGCCGGGCAGCCGTGGGTCTACGGGCGGTTCCCATCGAGTGGTTCCTCCTGGTGGTCGTCACGGCTACGGAATCGCGACTTGGTTCGACAACACGGGCGTCGAGAGCTTGGGGCTGCAATCCTGCGCCGCAAGCTGGTACTGGTAGGTGGCAGCGGCTTGGAGGCCCTGGCCGTCATCATAGGTGTAATTCGCCTGGCCGGCCGCCACCGAGGTCAGCGGGTCCGTCCAGGTCGGGTCGGTGATCTTCTTCCGCCAGATGACGTAACGCACCACGTCCTTTTCTCCGGCGTTCTCGTCCAGGGCCGGGACCCAGGTGAGCTGGACCTGCCCGGTCAGCGGCTGGTAGGCGGCCACGAGGCCGGTACCGAGAATCGGCTCGCTGCCGCAGATCTTGAGGATCTTCACTCCCATGTTCGGCAGCGGAATATTGAGGCTGATCCGCTGAGTCCGCTCGAGAGAGCCGGTTTGCCCGTTGGTAATGACGTAGCTCACCAGCACCGCCCGAAGGCTGTCGATCTTGGTGGCGGCGTCGGCCGTGCCTCCGTGCGCCGCCAGGGTGTGGGCGGTCGGCAGCTCGCCGGTCGGAACCAGGACGAGCTTGGGGAGCTGGAGTGCTGCCGGCGGGCGCAGGATGTAGTACCGGAAGAAGGGCAGGTTGGTGGAGTCGGGCAGCACCTGCCGGATCAGCGTTTCCGGAGCGTTGTTGTTCACCTGGCGCATGAGGGTGAAGTCGTCGGTGCGCCCGGTCTCCAAATCAGATGTGAAGTAGAGCGTGATCAACTCCGCCGGGCTCGTCGTGCCCGCCGTGGTGTTGTAGTCGGTGGTGGGATAGACGAAGTTCGGCGCCGAGCCGGGAATGACGATCTGATTGGCGACCTTCAGCGCCTCGACTTCGGCGGCGGCCGCATCGGGGTCGTAGTACACGGCGCTGATGTCGGCCGCGTCGTTGGCCACGTAATCGGAATTGAACGCGAGGGTGTTGGCGCTCGCGTAGACCACGGGCGGCTGGGCGTCGACGCTGTTCGCGCCGGCGGTGCGAATCTGGCCGTCGAGGTTATCGGCCCCGAAGGTCATGTTCTGGAGGATGGCCATGTCATCCGAGCCGCGCCGGAAGGTCCGGGACTGGGCGGTCAAAAAGCCCATGGCGCCGCCGAGCACGACCACGAACACGACCATGGCCACGAGCAGTTCGACGAGGGTAAAGCCCTTGTTGGTGCGCATTCTGGTCCTCGCTTATGGGGCGGCGATCGTGATCGAGCGCTTGACCGGCGTGGCCAAGAGCGGGCCGGTGATCGTGACGGTGACCCGGGTGATGTCGCCGGTCGTCCCGGCACCGGTCCGCACCACGCTGGTGACGCGGGTATAGCCGGGGGCCGGCGTATTGCTCTTGGTGCTGTCGAACCGGACCTGGAGCGAGTCATAGGTCGGCGACACGCGCACCAGGGCGATCTGTCCCTCGGCGGCGGCGCCGGCCTGGACCCGTTGCCGCTGCTTGGTGGCCACGCTCAGGTACCGCGAGGCCGACGCCGCCATGGTCAGGACGATCGACCCGAGGATGACGATGGCGATCATCACCTCGACCAGTGTGAAGCCGTCCCGGTTGGGTCGGGTGTGCCGCATCAGAGCCCCCTCATCCAGGCGGTGCCGTTGTACTTGAACCATTCGGTGCGGCCCGTCGCGCGGACGATTTCGACGGCCCGGGTGTCGCGGTTCCATCTGGCGGTGCCGTCGAGCACCGCCCGGGAGGACGTGACGTAGAAGCCGCCGATGCCGCTGGCGCTCCCGTTCCGGTGGAAGATCAGTGCGGGCAGGCCGTTGATGGTTCGAGTGAAGTTGACGGGCGCGGCGCCGAACGCCCGGGCCGGCGCGCCGCCCAGGCCGAACCTGATGCGGTCGTCGAGCGGGACGGACCGGCTACGCTCGTCCGCATCGATGATACTGTTGCTGTTGGCGTCCCAGATCAGCCTCATGCGACGATTGGTGACATCGAAGGTGAGGATGAGGTCGTGCTGCTTGGTGAGCGCCTCACGCTGGGCGGCCACCATGGTGGTGCTCATGATCTGGATGGCGCTGTTGGCCTGGATCCGGTAGAGATCGATCCGGGGCAGGGCAATCACGGCCAGGACGCCCATGATGGCCACGACCAGCAAGACTTCGAGGGTCGAAAATCCGCGGTCATCCGGAATCGGTCGGGCTCGCGTCGCCATCCTGGGCCTCGTTCTGGCTAGTTGTCATCGCGGCTCGTCGGAGGGGGCGCCGCTCTGGTGTCGTAAAAGAGCAATTGTCGCGCCCTTGGCGTGACTATGATTAACCTATTATGGTAAATGGGGTTACGGGCGTGTGTGACTTCTTGACGAACGGGCTTTGGGCTGCAGCTTGCGACAGCGCGCGCCGATCCTTGCACTCGACCCGAACCGGGCGAGACCGGGGCGGTCCCACGCTTCCTTGAGGCGCCTCCTCACCCTATTATCCCTCGCTTCCATTCCACTCCCCTCACCGGCATCCCGCTCCATGGCTGATACCACCCTGATGGACAAGCTGGTCTCGCTCTGCAAGCGCAGGGGCTTCGTCTTCCAGTCCTCCGAGATCTACGGCGGCCTCGGCTCGGTATGGGACTACGGCCCCCTGGGCGTCGAGCTCAAGAAGAACGTCAAGGACCGCTGGTGGCGCGCCATGGTCCACGCCCGGGACGACATCGAGGGTCTCGATGCCGCCATCCTGATGCATCCCCGCGTGTGGGAGGCCTCCGGTCACGTCTCGGGCTTCACCGACCCGCTGGTGGATTGCCGGCACTGCAAGAATCGCTTCCGGGCCGACGACCCCCGGATCAAGGGCACGCCGGGGCAACCAGACGCGCAGTGCCCGGTCTGCGGTACCCGGGGGACGCTCACCGAGCCCCGCATGTTCAACCTCATGTTCAAGACCTTCGTGGGGCCGGTGGAAGAGCAGGCGGCCGTGGTTTACCTCCGCCCGGAAACGGCACAGGGCATCTATGTGAACTACCTCAACGTCCTGCAGAGTGCACGCCAGAAGATCCCCTTCGGGATCGCCCAGATCGGCAAGGCGTTCCGCAACGAGATCACCCCCGGCAACTTCATCTTCCGCACCCGGGAATTCGAGCAGATGGAAATGCAGTTCTTCGTGAAGCCGGGCACCGACGCTGACTGGTTCGAGCGGTGGCGGGAGTGGCGGATGACCTGGCACCACGACCTCGGGCTTGCGCCCGCGAAGCTCCAGTGGCACCAGCACGGCCCCGACGAGCTGGCGCCCTACGCCCGCGCGGCCTTCGACATCCAGTATCAGTTCCCCTTCGGCTGGCAGGAGATCGAAGGGATCCACAATCGCGGCGACTTCGACCTCGGGCGCCACCAGGAGCACTCCGGCAAGAAGCTCGACTACTTCGACCAGGCGGCCAACCAGCGCTTCCTGCCGTTCATCGTGGAAACCTCCGCCGGCGCCGACCGCGTCGCCCTCACCCTTCTTGTCGATGCCTACCGGGAGGAGGAAGTCGAAGGCGAGACCCGCGTCGTGCTCGGGCTTCACCCGGCCGTGGCGCCGATCAAGGCCGGGGTCTTCCCGCTCGTCAAGAAGGACGGCATGCCCGAGCTCGCCACCGAACTCTATCACGACCTCAAGCGCCGCTTTCCGGTGTTCTACGACGACAGTGGAGCCATCGGCCGGCGCTACCGGCGGATGGACGAAGCCGGCACGCCGTTCGGCGTCACGGTGGACGGTGAAACGGCCTCGGCGCGCACCGTCACCGTCCGGCACCGCGACTCGATGCAACAGGAGCGAGTGAGCGTGGACCAGGTGGCGGGATTCATCGAGGAGCGGCTCGGCGGGGTGTGACGATGCGTCTGGACGATTTTCGGGAGATGGTCCGGCGGATCTCCGAAGAGCTGCCGGCCCAGTTTCTCGACGGCATCGCCGAGGTGACGGTCTCGCCCCGGACGGTGGCCCATCCCGACAGGTCGGGCATCTTCACCCTTGGCGAATGCGTTCCCCTGCCCACGGCCGACGGTGGGTCCGCCGAGGCAGTGCAGAGCCGTATCGTCCTCTACCACGGGTCGTTTGCCGCCCTCGCGCACCTGACGCCGGGATTCGACTGGCGGGAAGAGGCGTGGGAGACCCTCACCCACGAGCTGCGCCACCACCTCGAGTGGCGCGCCAAGCGGCCGGACCTGGAGGATCTCGACTGGGCCGTCGAGCAGAACTTCGCCCGCCACGATGGCGATGATTTCGATCCCGGTTTCTTCCTCCAGGGAGAGATCGTCGCCGACGGCGCCTACCGCGTCGAGGACGACGTCTTCCTCGATCGCATCGTGGCGGCCGCCCCGGAGGCGGTGCTCTTCTCGTGGAAGGGGAAGGAGTACCGTACGGTCGTGCCGCATGGCGCCACCCTTCCGGCATTTCTGACCGTGGCCGGGGCCGCGGAGGCACCCCCGGGCGACCTGGTCCTGGTGCTCCGGCGCAAGCCGGGCCTCCTGACCCTCCTCCATCCGGGCCGGCTTTTCCAGGCCGTGGTCCAGGTCGGCGTCTAGCCTATATTTCCTTCGGGTCCCCGGATTTCCGTCCTTCAACCCACTGAGCCATTCATGGTGTACGACGTGATCACCACGCTCGACGGCGCGGAGGTACTGCGGCGGGCGAAGGTCTTCTTCACGGAGCGAGTGCCGATGCAGGCGGCTTTTCCGGAGAAGGAGGGGCCCACCTTCCTCACGCTCCGTGGTCAGGGGGGCGAGGAGGTGGCCATCGCCGTGATCGCCGCGGCCACCGGCACCCGGGTGCGCGCCTCGACCCTCCTCTTCGATCAACCGCTCGACCGCTTCCTCTCGACCCTGCCGACTCCCTCGGAGACGGCGGCGTGAGCCCGTCCCTTCCCGTGCGGGTCATGGTGGAGGACACCTGGGACGAAGTCTCGCTCCAGATTCCCGCGGTCACGTCGCTCGCCGACGTGAAGCGGCGGGCGCTCGAGGCGGCCCAGGTGTGGGGCGATCCCGACGGGTACGTCCTCAAGTTCCGCGGCGCCGAGTTGCGGGACGAGTCCCTCTCCCTTGCCGACGCGGGGATGGTGCCGAACGGAGCGCTCATCGTGCTTCCCCGGCGGCGCCGGCCCGTTCGCTGATTCGGCCGCCGTGCCGCCGCTGCTCTACACCCATCCCGACTGCCTCCGACACGATCCTGGCCACGGCCACCCCGAGACGCCCCAGCGCCTGGGGGTCTTGCTTCGACGGGTGCGTTCGGCAGGCGTCGCGGAGGTCCGGGAGGCGCAAGCGGCCCTGATCGAGCCGCTCCTGGCCGTCCACCCGCGCCCCTACCTCGAGGGTCTGCAGGCGATGAGCGCGCGGGGAGGCGGGGCGTTGTTTCTGGATACCATCCTCGATGGCTCGAGTTGGGCGGCCGTCCTCGGCGCGACTGGGGCGGCCCTCGCGGCGGTGGATTCCGCGCTCGAGGGCAGGGGCCACGCGTTCGCGGCAGTGCGGCCGCCGGGGCATCACGCCCTTGAGGCCCGCGGCATGGGATTCTGCCTGACCAACAACGCGGTCGTGGCGGCCCGCCACGCGCAGCGGTCAGGGCGGCACCGGGTCCTGATCGTGGATTGGGATGTGCACCACGGCAATGGAACGCAGGCGCTCGTCGAGGCCGATCCCACGATCCGCTACGTCTCGCTTCACCAGCATCCCTGGTATCCGGGAACCGGAATGGCCGATGAGCGCGGTGTCGGCAACGTCTTCAACGTGCCGCGCGGGCCGAGCAAACCACCCGCGCTCTATGTGGCCGACCTGTGGGGCGCCATCGTCGGCGCCACCGAGCGATGGACGCCGGATCTCCTTCTCATCTCGGCCGGATTCGACGCGATGCTGGACGATCCGCTCGGCGGGTTCACCCTGGAGCCCGAGCACTATGCCGAGCTCACGCATCGGTTGCGCGAGCGGCTGCCGGGGGTACCCATCGTGGGTCTGCTCGAGGGGGGGTACAATCCCGACCGGCTGGCCGACGGGGTGCTGGCGCACCTCGGCGCCCTCGCCTAGTCTACAGTCCGCCCTCGCGGGCCTTCCACCTACAAATCGCCAACGAGGAAGCCGTGGCCGACCGCCTTCAGTTGAACGCCGAGTTCCTGGAGTTGCGCACCAAGCACCCGTTCATCATCGCACGCGGAGGCCGGAGCGAGTACAGGACGGTGTGGGTTCGTCTGCGCGACGGTGACGGCAACGAGGGGTGGGGCGAGGCCGCGCCCAGCAGCTTCTATGGCGAGACCGCCGCCACGGTGATGGCCGCGCTCCCTCATCTCGAGCGCGCCCTCCCGTCGGACCCATTCGATCTGGAGGAAACCGAGCAACGGCTGGCGGCGATCATGCGCTACAACGCCGGCGCCCGGGCCGCGCTCTCCGCCGCGTTACACGATCTTGCCGGCAAGCGTCTCGGCGTCCCGCTCTACCGGATGTGGGGACTCGATCCCGCCAAGGCGCCCCGGTCCACGTTCACCATCGGGCTCGATACGCCGGAGAAGATCCGCACCAAGGTGAAGGAGGCCGCCGAGTATCCCATCCTCAAGGTGAAGCTCGGCACCGACCACGACGTGGAGATCCTGCGGGCCATACGGGAAACCACCGACCGCGAGATCAGGGTGGACGCGAACTGCGGGTGGACGGTGAAGCAGGCCATCGCCATGCTCCCGGTGCTCCAGGAATACGGGGTGACGGTGCTCGAGCAGCCTCTCCCTCCCGACCAGCTCGACGGATTGGGGGAGGTTACCCGGCGGGCGACGATCCCGGTGATCGCCGACGAGAGCTGCCAGACCGCGGCGGACATTCCGCCGCTCGTGGGGAAGGTTGACGGCATCAACATCAAGCTGGCCAAGTGCGGTGGCCTCCGCGAAGCGATCCGCATGGTTGCCGTGGCCCGCGCGCACGGCATGATCGTGATGGTCGGGTGCATGATCGAGAGCTCGCTCGCCATCACCGCGGCCGCGCACTTCACGCCGCTGGTGGACATCGTGGACCTCGACGGCGCCGCCCTGCTCGCCAACGATCCTTTCGTCGGGGCCACCATCAGCCGGGGGCAGGTCACCCTGCCGGACGGTCCCGGGCTGGGCGTCAGAGCAAAATGAGCGACCGCTTCGCCCAGGTCGCTCTCCCCCTTCCTCTCGCCTCCCCGTACACCTATCGAATCCCCGAGACGCTGGGCGACCGCGTGGCCCCCGGCGCGCGGGTGGTGGTGCCGGTCCGCCAGCGGGAACTGGTCGGCATCGCCGTCGCCGTGGACGTCCCGGCTCCTGCCTCCGCCGCTCGCGACATCCTCGCGGCGCCCGACGCTGAGCCCGCGCTGCCCGCGAGGCTTCTGGCCGCAGTCGAGTGGATGGCAGGCTACTACGGTGCCCCGCTCGGCCTGGCGCTCCGGGCCGCGCTCCCGGGAGGGATGTGGGGCGCTTCACGGGTGCTCGTATCACCCACCGGGGTCCCGGTGTCGACCGGCGGCCTGGCCGGCGAGGTGCTGGAGTGGCTGGAACGCCGTGGCGGGGCGGTGCCCGTCTCCACGGTGGCGAGGGCGTTCAAGAAGCCGCTGTGGGACGTGCTCGACCGGCTGGCACGCGTCGGTGCGGTCGCGCTTCGGGTCGAGCCGCCGGAGACCGACGCCGACACGGCGACGGAGCGCGTGGCCACGCTTACCGGCACCGATCCACCCACGCTGCTCGAGCGGCGCGAGCTCTTCAAACGGAGTCCGGTGCAGGGGCGGCTGTACGACACCATCGAGCGGCTCGGCGGGGTGGCTCAGGTCGGTCATCTCACCGGGCAGCTCCGCTTCAACGCGGCTGTGATCCGATCCCTCGAGCAACGCGGGTTGATCCGGATCCAGCTCGCTGAGCGGGTGCGCGACCCGTTCGCGAACTCGTCCGTGTCGCCGCCTCCCGATTCGCCCACTCCGGCCCAGGCAGATGCGCTCGCGGGCATTGAGGGCCTCGACCCTGGCGCGGGTGCGGTGCTGTTCGGCGTGACGGGCAGCGGGAAGACGCTGGTGTACCTCGAGGCGGTGAGGCGCGCCCTGGCGGAAGGGCGGGGAGCGATCGTACTGGTCCCCGAGATCGCGCTGACTCCCCAGACGGTCAGCCGCCTTCGTGGCGCCTTCGGCGGCGAGATTGCCGTGCTGCACAGCGCGCTCTCGGACGGGGAGCGGGCCGACGCCTGGCGAACGCTTCGACGGGGGGAACGCCGGGTGGCGGTCGGCGCGCGGTCGGCGGTCTTCGCGCCGGTCCATGACCTTGGCCTGATCGTTCTCGACGAGGAGCACGAGACCAGCTACAAGAACGGCGAGGCCCCGCGCTATCACGCCAGGGACGTCGCCGAAGTGCGGGCCCGGATCGAGGGGGCGCGGCTGGTGCTGGGAAGCGCGACACCGTCGCTGGAAACGATGGCGCGGACGCCCGATCTCCTGCGTCTCCTCCACCTGCCGGAGCGCATCGGCGCGCGGCCGATGCCGGCGGTGGAGTTGATCGATCTTCGTGTTGCGCCCCGGGTGGCAGGCACCGGGCCCCTCGGTTGGTCGGAAGCGCTCGATGCGGCAGTTCTCGAGACGCTGGCCCGCCGGGAGCAGGCGTTGCTGCTTCTCAACCGCCGTGGCTTCGCCGCGTTCCTGCAATGCGCCGACTGCGGCGAGGTCTGGCAGTGCCCGCGCTGCACCATTTCCCTCACGGTGCATCAATCGCCTCCCGGGCTCCGGTGCCACTACTGCGGTCACGAGGAGCGCCTGCCGCCGACCTGCCACGCCTGCGGCCACCCGGTTCATCAGATGCGGGGCTTCGGCACGCAGCAGCTCGAGCGGCTCCTGGCCGAGCGCTACCCCGACGCCAGGGTCGCGCGGATGGACCTCGACACGACCAGCGCCAAGTGGTCGCATCAGAGAATTCTCGCCCTGGTGGAGGCAGGGGACGTTGACCTCCTGATCGGCACCCAGATGATCGCGAAGGGGCTCGATTTCCCCAATGTCACACTGGTCGGGGTCGTGGACGCCGACACCGGGCTGTATCTCCCGGACTTTCGTTCGGCCGAGCGGACGTTCCAGTTGCTGGCCCAGGTGGCGGGACGGGCGGGCAGAGGGCCGAAAGGAGGGCGTGTGCTGGTGCAGACGCGCCACCCGACCCATCATGCCCTCGTCCGGGCCGCGCATCACGACACCGAAGGGTTCCTGCGGGAGGAACGCGCGCTTCGAGAGGAGCCGGCGTATCCCCCGGCCATCCAATTGGTGAACCTCGTCGTGTCGGGAGCCGCGGAGGGGGAGGTCGGGCAGCGGGCCGCCGATGTAGCCGAGTGGTGCGTTGCGCTGGCCGAGAAGCACACTCTGCCGATGGAGGTGCTGGGACCCGCTCCGTGCCCGCTGGCCCGAATCAAGGAGCGGTGGCGGTGGCACGTGCTGCTGAAGGGGGCATCGGCGGTGCTGGGGCGGGTGGTGCGGCACGCCGCGCGCCATCTTGCGCCGCGCGACGGAGTGAGGGTCGCGATCGACCGCGACCCCGTCACCCTGCTGTAGCTCAGTCAGCGCACCTCGAATTGCCCGGCCACGGCGCTTGAATCGCCCCCGGCCACCGCCTAGACTTCCTCGCCTCCATGCCAGGTACCCGTTCGGCCACGCCCGATTTCTCCCAGCCCCCGTTCGCGGGGGCTCCGGATGCGCGATTTGCGCCGCTTCCCGCCGCCGGCGTGCTCCCCGAGGGCTTCTTCTCCACGTCCAACCTTCCCACCTATATCAAGGTGGATGGGGCCTGGCTCGCGCCGATCCGCCCGCGAATGGATTGTGTCGTGGCGCGGCGAACGGGGGGTCTGGAGACGATCGAGCCGAGGCGGCTCGGCAAGGGCGAGTGGGTGGCGATGGGGGAGGCGGAAGACGGCACCGAAGGCATCGTGGTGCATGCCCAGGGATTTCTTGGCGGCGGCCACGGCGCCAACGAGTTCCGTTTCATGTCCACCGAGGTGAGCCGCGAGCGACCGGTCAACTACGAGGAGCTCGCCGCCCGGGTGGGGGAGGAGAAGCGGAACGGCGGCTATCTCGTCTGGGTCGTGGGACCGGCCCTCGTGCATTCCCGGGCGCGTTCCGATTTCGAGTGGTTCATCCGCAACGGCTACGTGCAGGCCGTGCTGGCGGGCAACGCGGTGGCCGTGCACGACATCGAGGCGGCGATCTTCGGGACCACCCTCGGGATGAGCAACACGGGCCAGCCGACCGAGGGCGGACACGGCCTGCACATGCGGGCGATCAACCGGGTGCGCGCGGCCGGCTCCATCGAGCGGGCGGTCGAGACCGGGCTGATTGGAAGCGGCATCATGCACACGCTCGTGACCCGGCAGGTGCCCTACGTGCTGGCCGGGTCCATCCGGGACGACGGACCGCTTCCGGGGGTCTTGGGCGACGCGCTGGCCGCGCAGGACGCAATGCGGGAGCACACCGTCAAGGCCACCGGCGCGGTGTTCGTGGCCACCGCCCTCCATGCGATCGCGGTGGGCAACATGCTGCCGGCATTCTACCTCGACCCACGCGGCGTCCCGCAGCCGCTCATGACAATTTGCGTTGACCAGACCGAATTCGTCGTCAACAAGCTGAAGGACCGCGGCACCCACCAGGCCTACGGCGTCGTGACCAACGCGCAGGACTTCATGCACGTGCTGCGCTTCTACTGCGAGCGATGGGAACAGGCCTCGGCGTGACTCTCCCGGGCACCGGCCCGGGGTGGGCGCGCCTGGCGCAGGCGGTCGCGGCGGTGGTGCCGCCCGCCGAGGTGGATGCCGTCTGGGTGTTCTCCCCGCTCCGGCGCGATGGCTGCGAGTGGGGCACCGCCGTATGCGCCCGGGTGGACGGCGACCGGCGGAGGATCTACACCGCGCGGTACATGCTGGCGATCAAGGGGAAGGAACGGGGGAAGTTCGACGCCTCGGTGAAGGAAGTCGGGAGCGGGCCCGTGGAGGCGCTCGACCGGCTGCTCCACGAGGCCCACCGGCGCATTGACGACGAGCAGCCTCCGCTCCCGGTCTCGCCCGAGACGTGGTTCGCCGCGGTCTCCCCCCCCGCCCCCGCCGATGGCGCGCCTCGCTAGAGGGGAGAGCGCGGCGCTCCTCGAACGGTTTCGCCGGTACCTGCGGGACCATCGCCAGCCGATCACCCGCCAGCGGAACCTCGTCGCGCAGGTCGTCCTCCTCTCGGAAGACCATCCCTCCGTCGAAGCGATCCGGAAGACCCTCAAGGCCAGGGGAGAGAACGTGGGCGTTGCCACGGTCTACCGCACGCTCGAGGTTCTCGTGCAGAGCGGACTCGTCCGGGCCCATGACTTCGGGGAGGGGTTCAGGCGCTACGAACCGATGCCGGCGCAGGCGCACCACGAGCACCTCATTTGCGAGCGCTGCGGGAGGGTGGTCGAGTTCCAGAACGAGCGGCTCGAGCGGATGCTGCCGATCATCGCCGATGAACATGCCTTCCAGCACGAGCATCACCGGGTCGAGGTCTACGGCGTCTGCCGCGAGTGCCGCCAGCGCGAGCTGTCGCCGCTGTGACCGACCCCGCCGGTCTGGGCCTCCTCGTCGCCTTCGCCGCCGGCCTGTTGAGCTTCCTCTCTCCGTGCGTGCTCCCGCTGGTCCCCTCCTACATCGGCTTTCTCACCGGCATGACGCTGACCGAGGTTGTAGGGCGGCGGCGGGCGGCGCTGGTCCACGCGATCCTCTTCGTTGCCGGGTTCTCGCTCATCTTCATCCTGCTCGGGGCCAGCGCCACCGCGCTCGGCCGAGCGCTGAATCAGTATCAGGTGTGGATCCAGCGGGTGGGCGGGATTCTCATCATCGGGTTCGGCCTCGTCTGCCTTGGCGTCGTGAAGGCGGACTTCCTGATGCGCGAGCGCCGGGTCCAGATGGAGGACAGGCCGGTCGGATATCTCGGGTCGATGCTGGTGGGGATGGCGTTCGCCGCCGGATGGACGCCGTGCATCGGGCCGGTGCTTGGCGCCATCCTCGGGCTGGCCGCCAGCTCGAGCGATCTCGCCCGCGGCACGCTACTCCTCGTCGCCTATTCCGCGGGACTGGCCGTCCCGTTTCTGCTCGCGGCGCTGGCGCTGGAGTCGTTTCTTGGATGGTTTCAGCGGTTCCGGCGCTACTTGCCGTGGGTCATGCGGGTCAGCGGAGCGCTGCTGGTGTTCGTGGGGATCCTGATGGTCACCGGCGAGTTCACCCGGCTGGCGGGGTGGCTCCAGCAGTTCACGCCGACGTTCATCAGGGAGCAGATCTGAAGGTAGCTGATAGCCGAGAGCGAAGGGCTCACCCCACCCGTTCTTCCTCCAGCTCCTCCTCCAATTGCTGGCGGCAGAGCAGCTCCCAATAGCGGCCGCCGGCGGCGATCAGCTCGGCATGGGTGCCTTGCTCCACGATCTTCCCCTCATCGAGCACCACGATCCAGTCGGCTTCCCTCACCGCCGCCAACCGGTGGGACACGATGATGCTGGTGCGTCCCTGGAGCGCGCCGCGCAGCGCCTGGAGAATCCTGGCCTCCGTCTGGGCGTCCACCGCGCTGAGCGCGTCGTCGAGAACGAAGATCGGCTGGTCCTGGGCGAGAGCCCGCGCGATCGCGGCGCGCTGCTTCTGCCCCCCCGACAGGTTGATCCCTCGCTCGCCGAGCATCGTGTCATAACCGGCGGGGAGAGCGGGGAGGGCCTCGGTGAGCTGTGAGATGTCCGCCACGCGCTCCAGCCTCCCATCGTCGGGAGCGCCGAGCAGCACGTTGTCGCGCAGGGTCTCGCTGAACAGGAATGTCTCCTGGGGAACAAAACCGACGGTGCGCCGCAACTCGGCCAGAGAGAGCCGCCGGATGTCCTGACCGTCGAACCGGATTGTGCCCTTGTCGGGGTCGTAGGAGCGAACCAGGAGGTCCACCAGCGCGGACTTCCCGGCACCGGTGGCGCCGACCACCGCCAGGGAGCGGCCGGCTTCGATTGTGAACGAGATGTCCTGCAGCACCCATCCGCGGTCGCGGGCGCCGGGGTAGGAGAACCACACCTCCCGGAATTCCACGCTCCGCCCCCCCTGTGCGGCAGGCAGCGCGATGGGGTTGGCCG
This sequence comes from uncultured Gemmatimonadaceae bacterium, assembly GCA_964475685.1. Classification (GTDB taxonomy): domain Bacteria; phylum Gemmatimonadota; class Gemmatimonadetes; order Gemmatimonadales; family GWC2-71-9; genus CAVVWJ01. Next base: position 21,302 of record CAYYXP010000035.1, read on the forward strand.
GGCCCACGATCGCCGGCTGCTCGCGGAAGAGCTGGTTGATACGGCCCATGGAGGCGGCCCCGCGCTGGACCAGGTTGACCGCCCACCCGAGCGCGATCATCGGCCAGACCAGCATGCCGAGATAGATCCCGAATGCGACGAATTGACCTACCGTCACCGTCCCCGCCATGACCAGGCGCCCTCCGGCGTACAGCACCGTGAGTGCGCTCACCCCGCCGAGGAGCGTCAGCAACGGGAAGAAGAGCCCCTGAACCCTGGCGAGGCTGAGGTTGCGGCCCAGGTAATCCTCGCTGAGGGCCCGGAAGCGGGCGATCTCCGCCGCCTCCTGGCGGTAGGCCCGCACGACGCGGACGCCGGACAGGTTCTCGTGGGCGTGATTCGCAAGGTTGCTGAACTGGGCCTGGATCGCCTCGGTGCGGCGATGCACCCGCTGGCCGAGCACCACCATGGCCACCGGAAGGCCGAGCATCGGAAGCAGGGCGAGCAGCGTGAGATGGGGGCTGATGGCGGCCATGGCGGGTGCAATTAGCAGCGCCCTGACTATAGTATCCACCAGGTACATCAGCGCCGGCCCGGCGACCATCCGCACCGCGAGAAGGTCGTTGGTCGCGCGCGCCATCACGTCCCCCGTCGGGTAGCGGTCATAGAATTCGGCCGACATCCGCTGCAGATGGACGAAGAGGTGGTCCCGCAGGTCGGTTTCGACCCGTCGGCTGCCGCTGTTCAGGAGTTCGCGCATACCGTAGCGCCCCGCGCCGCCAAGCAGCGCGACCAGGATGAGCATGCCGACGGCCACCTGCACTTCATGGAAGTCGCTGCCCTGGCGGAGCGCGTCGATGGCCTGCTCGATGAATCGGGGGCCGACGGTGGTGAAGAAGTTGGAAATGACGACCAGCGCCATGCCGGCCAGATAAGTCCACCGGTATGGTTTGAGGTACGGCAGGAGGGATTGCAGCTCTTTCATGGGTTTGACTGGAATGTCTCAGTCAAACGAGACCCCGGCAAGTTGTGCCTACTGGAGGAGATGATGTCGAAGTGGATACTCGCTGCCGTTGCCGCGCTGCTCCTGGCCGGGTGTGGCGGCGGAGACAAGAGGGAGATGGCGTCGGCCGATTCTCTCACTCGCGATCTGCACCTTGCGCCCGTGGACACAACCGCCCCGTTGAACGACGCCCCGGCCCCGGCCGCCGAGCCTGCCCCGACGCCCGCTCCGGAACCGGCGCCGGCCCCTCCCAGGCCCCCGGCCAGGCCCGCACCCAAGCCTGCCCCGGTCGCCCCCGCGCAGGCGCCTGCCCCTCCGGCGCCCCCCGAGGCCCCGGGCCCCGCGGCGACCCCTGCCCCCGAGCCGCCTCCGGCCCCCACCCCCAAGCGCCTCGCGGCGGGAGTGACGTTTCTGGCCGCCACCGACGCGGAGGTTCGCTCGAACAAGAACAAGGTGGGTGATCTGGTCACCGCGAAGGTTGCGGTCGATGTGAAGGACTCGTCGGGCCGCGTGGTCATTCCTGCCGGCTCGCTCGTAACCCTGACGGTCACGGCGATCAAGGAGTCGGAGAACAAGGGGGACACCACCGGAATCCTGAAGGTGAAGCCCACGGCGATATTGATCAACGGCGGTTCGCAGCCGATCGTGGCCTCGATCTCAGGCGTCAAGACCAACCTCCAGGGCCGCGCTACCAGCGCCGGGGACATCGCAAAGGTCGGTGCGGGCACCGGCGCCGGTGCGGTGGTGGGCGGTGTGGTCGGTGGCAGCGCCACCGGGGCCATCATCGGCGGCCTCATCGGTGGCGCCATCGGCACCCAGCGGGCCGTCGAAACCAAGGATCGGGACGTCGTCCTTCCCCAGGGCACGAACGTTACTCTGACTCTGGACGAGCCGTTCGAGCCCCAGAGCTGACGGAGCTAGTATCCCGACCCGCCGCCTCCTCGCCGGCCGTCGCTGACCCCCTGCCACCCGGTCTTCGTCCGGATGATCGCCTCGACGTCCCCCCAGCGGCCGCCGCTCGAGACGGCGTGGCCGCGCGCGCGGAGGCTGTCGAGGGTCGCCTCGGGGAACCCCGCGGCCTCGACCCTGAGGGTGTCGGGCAGTCCCTGATGGTGCAGCCGCGGCGCGTCCACCGCGTCGGCCAGCGTCATGTGGTGGTCGAGGACGTTCGAGATGACGTGATAGACCATGGTGATGATGCGAGGCCCGCCCGGCGTTCCCACCACCATGAAGAGGGAGTTCAAGGAATCCACCACGATGCTCGGCGTCATGGCGGACAGCATCCGTTTGCCGGGCGCGATGGCGTTGGCCTCGCCCTGCACCAGGCCATACATGTTGGGCTTTCCCGGCGCGGTAGCGAAGTCATCCATATCACCGTTGAGCAGAAAGCCGGCACCGGTGACGGTCACGGCGCTGCCGTAACTGTCGTTGAGGGTGGTTGTGCAGCTCACCGCGTTTCCTTCGGAATCCACCACCGAGTAATGGGTCGTGGACGAGCCGCTGCGCAAGGCGGGCTCGAACACGGGTGTGGGGGTGGCGCGCTCGCCGATCGTGGTCCGAAGTTCCGCGGCATACTCCTTGGAGAGCAACCGGTCGAGCGGGTTCTTCACGAAGGCAGGATCGCCGAGGTAGGTGTTGCGATCGGTGAAGGCCCGCCGCATCGCCTCGGCCTCCCGATGGAGGAGGGCGGGTGTCCCGAAGGGGGGCAGGGGCGCGTACCCCTCCATGACGTTGAGGATTTCGCCCATCGTGACGCCGCCTGACGAGGCGGGCGGTATCGAGTAGATGGTGTGGCCCCGGTAACTGATCCGGATCGGTTCCCGCCAGACGGCGGCATAGCGGGCGAGGTCCTCCCGGGTGATCAGGCCGCCCCCGCGAGCCATTTCCTCGACGATGAGGTCGGCCACCCGCCCGCGGTAGAACCCCGCGGTGCCGCTGTCGCGGATCGCCTCCAGGGTCGCGGCCAGATCGGGCTGGCGGAGCGTCGAGCCGGGCGCCGGCGGCCGGCCGTCGGGGAGGAAGCTCGCGCGTGACGCGGGGAACAGGGTGAGTCGCGCACTGTCCCCCTCGATCGAGCTGGAGCGGTACTCGTCGACCGTGAACCCCTCATGGGCCAGCCGTATGGCCGGCTCGACGAGCGTAGCGAACGGCAGGCGGCCGAGACGGGCGTGCGCCTCGACCATGCCGGCCACGGCGCCAGGAACGCCGGCTGCGAGGTGGCCGGTCACGCTGCGCTCGGTCGGCTGGCCGTCAGCGTCGAGGTACATATCGCGGCTGGCCCCGGAGGGGGCCATTTCCCGATAATCGATGGAGTGCACCGTACCGTCCCGGAGACGGATGACCATGAATCCGCCCCCGCCGAGGTTCCCTGCCTCGGGATGCACGACGGCCAGCGCGAATCCGACCGCCACCGCGGCGTCGACCGCATTGCCCCCCCGGCGGAGGATGTCGCGCCCCACGTCGCTGGCGATCGGGCTTCCCGATACCACCATGGCGGACCTTCCCTCCGTCACCGTGGCTCTGCCGACTCGGGTCCACCCGGCGGCGGGAGCAGCGCGCTCGCCGGTGCCGGAGCGCGGGGCGCAGGCGAGGGCGGCCAGCAGTACGAGCGTGAACGGAGATCGGTAGCGACGCACGGATTCCTCGGTGGTCGGGTGGGTCGAGCGGGGAGGTTGCCCCAGGCCTTCGACGGCCTCTAATTTAGCCGCACGCAGG